>DXFZ01000121.1 GCA_019114175.1 Candidatus Corynebacterium gallistercoris | reverse complement strand
GTCGCCGGCGATGAAGTGCCGCATGGGCGGCCGGAGCCGGATCTCATTAAGGCGGTGATGGACAACCTGGGCGTGGAGGACCCTGCGGTGGTGCTTTCCTGTGGGGATACTCAGGCCGATGTGAAGTCCGCCCACGCCGCTGGTGTGGCCTCCGTGGGCGTGCTGACGGGGCATTTGGAACGGGAAGATTTCCAGCAGCTGGAGGCCGATTACATCCTGGATTCCGTGGCGGACGTGGCCGCAGACATGCTGGAAGGGTAGTGGGCACGCGTGACTGAAGAGGTGGCGACCGCCCAGGTGTGGCTCGGCGGGCAGGATTTCGCCCTCCAGGAATTCGACCTGCCACAATTGGGGCCCGGGGAGCTGTTAGTGCGCATTGACGCCGCCACGGTGTGCGGGTCCGACCGGCACACCGTCTCCGGCCGCAGGCCGGAGCCACACCCATCCATCCTGGGGCATGAAGGTGTGGGGCATGTTGTTGGCGCTGGTCCTGATCAGCTGGCCGTGCGGGGCGAGGACATTGGGGTGGGCGCCAGGGTGGTTTGGTCCGTCATCGCAGCCTGCGCCCAGGGGGAGCAGGCGCAAAAATGTCCGCGGTGCGCCAGGGGACTGAGCGCCAAGTGCGAACACGTGCTGAAGACCGGGCACGAGCCGGTGGACGGGCCGTGGGCGCTCTCTGGAACCTATGCCACGCACATTGTGATCCGTGCGGGTCAGAAGGTTGTTGACGTGCCACCATCGGTCACAGATGAGGTGGCCGCCACAGCGGAATGCGCCATTGCCACGGCGATGGCCGCCAAGGAAAGACAAGAGCTACTTGTGCCGCACGCCAGTAGCATCCTGGTCTCTGGGGCGGGAATGCTGGGGCTCGCCGCGGTGATTGCGTGCTGCCGCGCGGGGGCTGACGGGCTCGTCATCGCGGAGCCGGATCCACAACGCCGGCAGGTCGCGGCGGACGTGGCCCGCCGTTTGGGTTGCCAGCAGGTAGAACAGGTGGCCAGCGCGGATGAGGTGGCGGACCCCGTGGAGGCGACGTATGACTTCTCCGGTGTCCCGGCAGCCGTCAGCGGGTGTGTGGAGGCACGCGATATCGGTGGTGTGGCCGTGCTCGCGGGGAGCGTGAGGCCCACGGCGGCCGTGCCGGTGGTGCCGGAGGCAGTTGTCCCGGGATGGAAGACCATCACCGGGGTACACAATTATGAGCCCCACCACCTAGAACAGGCAGTGGAGCTCTTGGAGTATGCAGCCGGTAGCGTGCCGTGGGAGAAGGTCATCACCGGCCCGGTGAGCTTGAATGACCTTCCCCGGGCTTTCCAGCCTGCGGGCCACCCCGGCGGATTGCCGGAAGGCCAGACTGGGCTTCGGGTGGCGGTGCGGCCCTAGACGACCTTGGGCCACGCGCCGGGGTGTGACCTACACGTGGTTGAGGTCGATGTCCTTGGTTTCCTTCATCTTGAGGATAGCGATCAAGGTGAGGAAGGTGACCACGGCCAGGTAGGCGCCCACGGAGCCCACGCCATGGGTATTGACCAGCGCGGTGGCGATGAACGGGGCGATGGCCGCACCCAGGATGGAGGAGACGTTGTAGGAGATACCGGAACCGGTGTAGCGAACATTGGTGGGGAACATCTCCGGCAGCACGGCGGACATGGGGCCGAAGATGAGGCCGATCAAGAACATGCCCACGGCCAGCCAGATGGTCACGCCGGTCATGGTGGCGGATTCCTGGTTGAGGAAGATTCCGAAGGTCGTGGCGAAGACCAACATGAGGCCAGAGATGATAGCCAGGAACTTGCGGCGGCCGATCTGGTCAGCCCAGCGGCCGGAAAGCGGCACGGCGATCATGAAGAAGCAGATGGTGAACAACTGGATCTTCAGGAAGTCCACGTAAGGAATGCCCAGGCCGGCGGACTTCTGCGGGTTGGCGATGCCGTAGGAGAGAACCCAGGTGGTCACCAGGTAGAACAAGGTGTAGGTAGAAAGCATCACGGCGGTACCCATGATCATCGGGCGCCATGCGGTCTTGAAGACCTCACCCAGCGGAGAGTCCGCCTTCTTGCCACTATCCACTGCAGCCTTGAACACGGGAGTCTCTTCCAGCTTGAAGCGGACATACAGGCCGATGATGACCATCACAGCGGAGAGCAGGAAGGGGATGCGCCAACCCCATTCCATGAAGGCGCCTTCGGTGGAACCGGTCTCGTGGCCCAGCACGGCCACCAGAATGAGGAAGACAGCGTTGGCGAGGAAGAAGCCGAACGGTGCGCCGAGCTGTGGCCACATGGCGGCGCGGGCGCGCTTGCCCGGCTCCGCGTTCTCAGAAGCCAGCAGGGCAGCACCGGACCATTCACCGCCGAGGCCCAGGCCCTGGCAGAAGCGCATGACGGCCAGCAGGGCGGGTGCGAGGATGCCGATGGAGGCGTAGGTGGGCAGCAGGCCGATGATGAAGGTCGCGATGCCCATCGTCAGCAGGGAGGCGACGAGGGTGACCTTGCGGCCCACGCGGTCACCAAAGTGGCCGAAGACGACAGAGCCTAGGGGGCGCGCCACGAAAGCCAGGCCGAAGGTGGCGAAGGAGGCCAGCAGGCCCACGGTGGGATCCTCGTTCTTCGGGAAGAACAGGTAGGGGAAGACAGCCACGGCAGCGGTGGCGTACGCGTAGAAATCGTAGAACTCAATGGTGGTTCCCACGGTGGACGCGATGATGACGCGCCTGCGGGTGGTCTTGTCTACCACGGGGGTTTGCCCGGTGGCTGCGGGTGCATCGCCCACTGTGGCGGTGCTGGGGGTGGCTGAAGTCACGCGCCTTCCTCCATCTGTCTCGGAAACGTCTTAGATCACCTTGGGTTGTGAGGCGAGTCACAACTTCGGTTGCATGAATGGTTGCACGCTCGAGAACAACTCGCTCACACAACTTCAATAATGAGAAATGTATCCCACCCTGTGAGAGAAATCCAAGAAAAAGCGGGGGTGGCGTCGCAAAAAATGAGAAAAACCACCCCCAGGGGTAGAAACGGGGGGTAGCCTTGCTTTCAGGAAAATAAGAATAATTTCAGTCAAAACTTGGAGAAACAGGAGAGATTATGAAGCAAGAATTCACACCCGATGTCATCGTGGTCGGCGCGGGCCTCGCCGGGCTCGTCACGGCCTACGAAGCGAGTAAAGCCGGCGCGCGCGTGCTCATCCTGGATCAAGAAAACTGCAACAACCTCGGCGGACAGGCCTACTGGTCGCTCGGAGGGCTGTTCTACGTCAACAGCCCGGAACAGCGGCTCATGGGCATCAAGGACTCTGAAGAGCTCGCCTGGCGGGACTGGCAGAACTCCGCCGACTACGATGACGGCGACCACGACTACTGGCCACGCCGATGGGGCCGGGAATACGTGCGCTTCGCCGCGGGAGAAAAGCGCAGCTACCTCAAGAAACTCGGCATCAACGTGCTGCCCACGGTGGGATGGGCTGAGCGCGGCAGTGGGGAAGCAGGCGGGCACGGCAACTCTGTTCCACGGTTCCATCTCACCTGGGGGACCGGGCCAGAGGTGGTGCGCGTGTTCCGCGAGCAGCTGGACAAAGCAGAGCAGGCGGGCACCGTGCGCTACGCCTTCCGGCACCGCGTAGACGAGCTGCTGACTAGCACAGACAGGGAGGGCCTACGGGTGATCGGCGTGGCCGGGTCGGTGCTGGCGGACACTTCCGCACCGCGGGGCGTGGCGAGCACGCGGGACGTGGTGGGAGAGTTCAGGTGTGAGGCGCCGGCGGTCGTGGTGACCTCGGGTGGCATTGGCGGCAATCTAGACCTCGTCCGTCGCTCCTGGCCGAAGGACAGCTGGGGCGAGCCGCCGGAGAACATGGTGGTGGGTGTCCCGGCGCATGTGGACGGTCGGATGATCCAGATTGCCAACGATGCGGGAGTCCGGCTGGTCAATACGGACCGAATGTGGCACTACACCGAAGGCATGACCAACTGGGATCCCATCTGGCCGGACCACGGGATTCGCATCATTCCAGGGCCATCGGCACTGTGGATCGATGCGGAAGGTAACCGCTTCCCAGCCCGGCTGATCCCCGGCGGGGACACCGTGGAGACCCTGAAGCACATTGGCGCCACGGGGCACGGGTACTCCTGGTTTGTGCTGAACAAGACCATTGCGGACAGGGAGTTCATCTTCTCCGGATCGGAGCAGAACCCTGATCTGACCAGCAAGAAGTTCAAGGATTTGGTGGTCAAGCTTTCTTCCTCCACACATGTTGCAGTACAAAACTTCATGGATCACGGGGAGGATTGGATCATCGCAGAAGACCTGGGGGAGTTGGTGAAGAAGATGAACGCCCTAGCCGCAGCCGACGGGCAGGCGCACACCATTGACGTGCACCACCTCCGTAGGGTCATCGAAGACAGGGATTCCCAGGTGGACAATGGCTTCTCTAAGGATGCGCAGGTGAACTACATCCGTACCGCAAGGGGCTATCTGGGGGACAAGATTGTCCGGTGCGCGCCGCCGCATAAACTGCTGGACGCAGACCACGGCCCGCTCATCGCGGTCCGGCTGCGCATTCTCACGCGCAAGACTTTGGGCGGAATCGAAACGGACCTGTCCGGGCAGTGCTTTGACCAGCAAGGGAAGCACGTGGAGGGCCTGTACGCGGCTGGCGAGGTGGCCGGGTTCGGTGGCGGTGGCATGCACGGTAAGAACGCGCTGGAGGGTACGTTCTTGGGCGGGTGCATCCACTCCGGCAAGCGGGTTGGAGAGGCGCTGCGGCAGCGTTTTCGGCGCGGCCGCTAGGGGCTACTTCATCATTTTGCCCAGCACGGCCGCCACCGCCCGGCGCGGCATGCGCTGGGTGATGCCGGTGAGGATCTTGTTCTGGGCGCCGGTGACCACGGAGGGGCCGGGGCGCTTGGCCTCCAGAGTCTTGAGGCCGATCGCCACGACCTCCTCGGAAGACATCCGCTTCAGGCCGCCATCGGCCTTGTCTGAGCCTGCCACGTGAAAGAACTCGGTCTCGGTGGGGCCGGGGCAGATGGCGAGGATGCGCACCCCGGCGCCTTTGCGCTCTGCCCATAGGCCTTCCGTGAAGCTCAACACGAAGGCCTTGGATGCGCCGTACACCACCATGCCGGGGGAGGGTTGGAAACCTGCGATGGAGGCGATGTTGACGATGAACCCCGTGCCGCGGTCTTCAAACTTCGGCAGGAACATGTGGGTGAGTTCCACGAGGGCCGCAACGTTTACCGCGATCTCATTGCGCAGCTGGTCGGTGGCGATGTCCGTGAAGGGCTTGTAGTTGGCAAAGCCCGCGTTGTTGATGAGGGAGGTGACGGTGATGCCTAGTTGAGAGAGCTCCCACATGATCTCACCGGCCACCCCGGACTTGGCTAAGTCCTTGGAGATCACGGTGACCGTCACCCCGTAATCCGCCCGCAGGTCGGCGGCGAGGGCATTGAGACGGTCGAGGCGGCGGGCCACCAGCACGAGGTTCGCCCCGCGGGCGGCCAGCTGGCGGGCGAATTCCACGCCCAGACCTGCGCTGGCGCCGGTGATCAATACGGTTTCTTGGGTAAAGTCCAGTGCCTTCATTCTTCTATTTCTACCGATATCTCCCCGCGGGCGCGTCACGTGCCGGGGGTGGCTGTGGCCCGGGTGGGGTAGTCCTGGCGGTAGCGGCGGCGAATATCTTCGGTGATCGCACCGGCGGCAATGATCTCCTGCATCATTGTCGCTGCGGGTTTAAGGGTGCGCTCCAGGGTGTTTTCGTCTAGAGCCACGAGCCCGAATTTCGGGATCATTCCTTCTGACCATTCCCAGTTATCCACGAGGCACCAGTGGTAATAGCGCTCGACCGTGACGGGCGCGTGGGCAAGTTGTTCCAGGTGGTCGAGGATGAATTGGCAGCGGAATCGTTCCTGGTTGTCCGCGGTGCCGTTTTCCGTGATCCAGACGGGTAGCCGGTAACGTTGGGCTAGTGGCGCGCTGACCTGCACGATTCCGGGAGGGTAGATTTCCCAGCCGAGGTCATTGATGGGTTTATTGGGCAGCGTGGCATCTTTTAATCCGGCGACGGCGGTGCGGGAATAATAGTTAATAGCAATCGCGTCCGTATAAACGTTTGGCGCTGCAGGACTTCCCGCGGGGAGAATGTCTAGATTCCGCGGTGTGCCAATGATGGGGTGGAAGCGGGCCTCATAAAAGGCGGGTTCCAGTGCTGTTTGAAATAGCCACTCGGCAAGGTGCGTGAGGGCGCGGTGGATGGGGTTGAACTTGTTCATTGGCGTGAACACGCGCTTGTGGTGGGCGAAGGTGACGCGGACCGTCCGCTTAGGACCATCGAGGGTATCATGGAGATACCGGTAGGTGCGCAGGTGTGCCAGGGCTAGGTTGCGGATAGTTTCCCTGACGGCGAGGTGCCCGCCTCTCCCAGGTGGCGTGGCGCCGAAAAGGTGGGCCTCGGTGGCGTACACGTTGGGCTCGTTGATGGTGATCCAGTCATCAACGATGTCTCCGAGGTGTTCCACCACCTTGCGGACGAAGCGCAGGAAGACATCGACGTTGTGTTCTTCACGGAAGGCTCCGGATTCTTCGAACCATAGTGGGTGGCTGAAGTGGTGCAGGGTCAGCAGAATTCCGATGCCGCGGTGGCGCAGGTCGGAGAACTCCTCCCGGTACCGGGTCAGGACCTCCTCATCGAACTGTCCTGGGCGGGGTTCGATGCGTGCCCATTCCACGCTGACGCGGGCGATCTGCAAGCCCAGGTTGTCCATGATCTGGTTGTCTTCCTCCCACCGTTGCCAGTGGTCCGTGGTGCGGACGGGTGTGGAGCCATCGGCTATGGTGCCGGGCTGGGCTGCCCAATGGCTCCAGTTGGACGGTTGCGGCACGCTCTCGATCTGCATGCTGGCGGACGCGGTGCCTAAGGCCATGCCCTTCAGATCTGTAGCGGAAGGGGTGGGGAAGTCTGCGTTCATGGGCAACATCCTAAGTGTGGGCTATGGGGGATGGTGGGGAGTTAGCAACAAATAGTTATGGGAGCATGTCGAAACCTAACCTATATGGGGGTAAAACTAAGTGAAAGTGGAATCGATGTAACGGTTTTCGCGCACGAGGGGATGCTGGGTCTTCAAGATGTGACTCACATCATCATGTGTGGGTGGTGATGTGCAAAGAAGGAGAAGAAGAGGAGATTCTCACCATGAAGAAGATGTGGCGCGGGGCGGGGGCTGCAGCCCTTGCAACGGCACTAGTGGCAGTGCAGAATGTTGCCAGCGCGCAGGGGTCATCCGTGGGTTCGTCCACTGTGACCTCCCCAGTAGTGCAACAGGGGGATCACGACCCCTTCTATGACACGGCCGGGTTGGCTGCCGGGGAGCCGGGGGAGGTGCTGAAGACCGCGCAGGCGGCGTATTCCAACATCTTCGGCCCATATCACTACAACCTCCCGCGGACGGCCACGAAGATCATGTACAGCACGTTGAATTCGGTTGGGGAGTCCACGCCGGTGACTGGTTATGTTGTGGAGCCAGTCACTCCGTGGTCCGGCCCCGGCCCGCGGCCAACGCTGGTCATCGGCCGGGGAACGGTCGGGCAGGGGGACCAGTGTGCTCCGTCCAAGAACTGGCCGCTCGATGGCCAGCCGGATCCAGTAGCCGCCGGTCGTTTGGTGAACCTGGAAGGCCTGTATGACTGGATCTTCGCCAGCAACGGCGTGCGGGTGGTGGTGACCGACTATGTGGGCATGGGAACCCCTGGTGTGCACACCTACATGAATAAGGACGACCAAGCACACGCGATGCTCGATGCCGCCCGCGCCGCGCGGGAGATCGTGCAGGGCAATGGCCAGGAGTTTGGCCAGGTGGGGTTCTATGGACACTCCCAGGGCGGTGGCGCCTCCGCGGCCGCGCTCGAAACCGCCGCCACCTACGCGCCGGATCTTTCCGTGGCAGGCGGGTATGCTTCCGCGCCGCCAGCAGACTTGGACGCGGTGCAGCGCAATATTGACGGCTCGGACCTCGTGGGCGCCATCGGCTTTACGATCAACGGTCTCCTCGAACGCTTCCCGCATTTGCCGCCCATGCTGGATGAGCACCTTTCTACCCAAGGGCACCAGACGCTGAACCGCCTGGCGGACATGTGCACCAGGGAAATCACTGAGGAGTTTGGCTATCAGACCACTGATCAGTGGACTACTACAGGCCAGCGGCTCGATGAATTGTTGGCGGATCTCCCCGAGGCAAGGGAGGCCATGGATGCGCAATTCATCGGCCACGGTAAACCAGTGGCGCCGGCGATGATTGTCTCCGGTCAGCATGATCTCAACGTGGAATACCTGCAGGGCAAGCAGCTCGCGCAGCGATGGTGTGCGGCCGGCGGGGCAGTGGTGTACCGCGATGACTTCATGCCCAAGATTGGCGAATACAACCACTTCGCCCAAGCGGTCACCGGTGGAGTGTTCGGGATGCAGTTTATGCTGGACCGCTTCCGCAACAAACCCGTGGTCGGTGCCTGTGCCATCCCGGACGCGCCGCCCGGCTCTGTTGAAGGTTCTGTGGCGGGGTCTGGAGAGATGGCGATCACTGGCAGCCAGGTAACGGGAAGCTAAAATGTGAGGGTATGACACATCATCCAGGAGATCTTCAGCCCGAAAATCCCTATGCCCAAGCTTCCGGCGGACCGGGTGCATACCCTGCGCCACCTGCGCATGAGCAGGCACACATGCCGGAAGGGGAGCCTCCAGTGGCATACCCCATGTACGGCGCAGGGCCTGGCAAGGCTATAAAGCGCCTGTTCACGCGCTGGAATCGGTTCAAGGGGCGGTCGTCGCGCAGTGAGTTCTGGTGGGTTTTCTTGTTTAGTAATATCCTTTTCGGAATTCTCTATGCCCTCATGGCCGCCGTCAATGGCGTAGATGAGTACGGTGACCCGCAGTTTTCCGCCGATACGCCGGGGCAGCTGGCGGTGACGGTAGTGTTCCTCGCTGTAGCGCTCGTTCTCCTTGTTCCCGTGTTGGCTGTGTCGTGGCGCAGGCTGCATGATGCCGGCTTCGCTGGGCCGTGGTACTTCATCAACATCATTCCGTTCTTTGGCACGATCGCCTTCCTCGTTATGGCGGCGGTGGACACCCGGCCGAACAAGATGAAGGCCAAGTGGGAAGACAGCCAGGTCCTAAAATCTGAAAAATTCTGACAGATTATCTGTCCTTCAGGCACACTGGAGAGTGCCCCACCCATCGCAAGAGAAAGGGGCGCGCATCGTGTCCGAGTTTCGTATTCTGAATGCCAAGAAGGACGTTGTGGACTCTGCGGAGTTCGATTCCAACGAGCAGGCCTATGACTGGTTCAAGGAGCAGCCCGCGGCAGCGGATGACTCTCTGGGCTACGGCCTGGAAACCAAGGTTGATGGCGAATGGCAGTTCGTTGATCAGACCGAAGGCGGCACCAATACCTCCGGTGCTGACAACTATGTCACGCTAAGGGGAAGCGGGGCGCAGGAGTGGAAAGTATCCTGCGCACGCCCCGATCTTAAAAGTGTCATAATGTATATTATCGGCTAAAGGGGTTGGCCTGGTAGTGCCTGGGGTAAACTCAGTTCCATGGCACACGTACTGTCCACCAATGTCGCCCACGTTCAGGCTGACCCGGGCGGCGCGGACCGCATCTCCGGCATTGACAAGCGCCCGCAGCCATTCATCGATGTGTTCGCTCCAGGGCCTTCTTACGGCGACGGCTCCGGCGTCCGCGGCGACACCATCGGCGACGATAAACACCACGGCGGCGCGGATAAAGCCGTCTATGCCTTCGCCCGCGAAGAGCTCGACTACTGGCAGGCGCGCCTGGGGCGCGAGCTCACGAACGGATCCTTCGGCGAGAATCTCACCACCAGCGGCCTAGATCTTTCTGGCGTCGTACTCAACCAGCGCTTCACCTTTGGCGAGGTCCTGCTGGAAGTCTCCGTGCCGCGTCAGCCCTGCCGCACATTCGGCGCCTGGCTTGATGAGCGCGGCTGGATGAAAGCCTTCACGGAGCGTGCCTGCCCGGGAAGCTATTTCCGGGTCATCAAACCCGGCGTGATTCGCCCGGGCGACTCCATCGAAGCACATCCCGCACCCGCCCATGGGATCACCATGCAGCAGGCCTTCCTCGCCAAGATGGGTGACAATGACCTCGCTCGCACAATCGTCGATGCGGGGTGCGCTCCGGAAAAGCTCCACAATGACCTTAAGGGGCGTCTCTCCTAGCCCCTTTTATCCACCTACGGTTTCATCACTGTGACGCAAGTGTAGGTTGGGATTTCCTTACATCTGCGCGGCGGCTATCTGCTCAGCCATGATTGTCCCCGCCACCGTGAAGTAAATGATCAGGCCGGTAGCGTCCACCAACGTGGACACCACAGGGGTAGAAAACACCGCCGGATCCACGCCAATCTTCTTAGCCACCAGTGGGAGCACACCACCGACGATGCACGCCCAACCACAGATGAACACCACGGTGATCGAAATCGTGGATGCCACCCGCGGGTCGTAAAGCACAGTGATGATGGGAAACAGGATTGTGCCGAGGAAAAGCCCCAGCATGAGGCCCACGCGGACCTCACGCCAGATCACCCGGAACACGTCCCGGGGGCGCACCTCACTCACGGCCAACGCACGCACCACGGAACTGGCGGCCTGCGAGCCAGCGTTACCGCCGGCGCCGATGACCATCGGGACGAAGACGCTCAAGACCACCACCGCTTCCAGCGTGGACTCGAAGATCTCCATCACGTTGATCGTGAGGAACGCGGCGAAGATCAAGACAATCAGCCATACGCCGCGCTTCTTAGCCAGAGTGAACACGGTGGCGCTCAGGTAGGGCTCATTCAGCGGCTCAGAACCGCCGGCACGCAGGGCATCCTCCGTGGCCTCTGCCTCCAGGACTTCCATGGCGTCATCGACCGTGATGATGCCCAGAAGGCGATTCTCATCATCAACCACGGGCAAAGCCAGCAAGTCCGCTTCCTGCATGAGGCGGGCGGCTATTTCCTGATCCACAGTCGCGGTGACCTGATGGTTTTCCGGCTCCAAAATATCCCGGATGAGCGTTCCGTCCGGAGCCTCGATCAGGTCAGCCAAGCTCACCATGCCAATGAGTTGCCGGGTGTCATCGGTGACGGGAAGAACCGCAACGGGGCTGCGCTCCAAGCTCTTCGCGTTCGGGTCCGCCCGGCGCTGCTGCAACTTCTTCATGGCAGCTTCCCGAGTGGAATCCGGGGCCAACACCGTGGCCATGGGGATCATCAGGCGGCCGGCTGAATGCTGCGGGTAGCCCAGCAGGGATGCCACCTCTTGGGCTTCCCGATGCGGCAGGCCCTGCAGCATCCGGGTGGCGACCTTGGCGGGCATCTCATCAAGCAGGCGCGCTTTATCGTCTGCCTCAAGCCCCGCGAAGAGCTCATTGACGTGATCATTGCGCAGCGCATGGAGCAATTCTGCCTGGTGGGGCGGATCGAGGTACTCGAAAACGCTTAAGGCGCGGTCCTTTGGCAATAGCCGGAAGGCGATCGCTTGCTGTTCGCTGGTGAGCCAGCCGAATTCCTCGGCAATATCCACCGCGCTGCGGTCTGCAAGAACTTCACTGGCTTCAGAAAACTTCTCATCCCTAATGAGGTCTTGCAAATAGGCCTCCATTGCCGCCATTTATTCGCCACCCTTCCAGGAGGACCACAACTGCCAGGAGGTGACCAGGAGGAAAAACGCGCACACGGCAGCAAAGAGGTAGCTCACGGTGCTGCCTTGCCACACCATGATGCCAATGAACACAAGCAGAACCACCACGCGCATAAGCCGTGATGCTTGAAGCATCTGAGGAGACATGTAAGTTTCTAACGTCCTTGGAGTTAATGGAGCTAATTAATTGATCTTGTGAAGGACAAGCAGCAGGTCAATTGTTCCCTCATTGGCAATGCTGCTGGCCACAAACTCCGGAGTCTTGATATCGAAATCAGACCGAGCAAAAGGAATATTGCCACTAATGATCACGTGCTCGCCGGTACGCAACACCTTTAAGTCGGTGGAAACCTCCTTGCGCTCGTTCATGAGCGTAAGGTCGCCGGTCACTTTCTTCGTGACAGTGGTGCCATCCGCGGGGAGATCAGACACATCCACTGGCTTGGTCAAGGTAAAAGTTGCATGCGGGTACCGGTCCGTCAGCAGGATATCTTCACGGACGTTAATATCCCGCTTCTCGTTGTCAGAGGTAATGCTGGCAACGTCTACCTCCACTTCGCCCTCTTCGAGGGTTTCGTTGCTAACTAGGAACGTGCCGGTCACGTTGTCCGCGTGGGCATTGTCCGTGCGTCCTGAGGTGGTCTTGCTGCCCGCGGGGAGCTTTTCATCAAAGGTGTAGCCGGCCTGGGTGTGGTTCGCGCCGGCACCGCGCACGATCTCCCATGTTCCGTCCACCTCAACACTCGCGGGAGCTCCACCGGCGGTGATGTCAGCCGTTTGCAAACCGCGGTCCGTAAAGAAGTTCATGACCACTGGGCCGATGCCCATCATGGCAAAGACGACGATCGCGATGACTCCCAGAGTGATGATTCCCTTGCGCATGCCTTATAGCCTATCCCTCTTCTATTGCTGACCCCGAATTTTCTCTAGACGCTTGGCCAGCCCCACTACCTCGTCTGCGAGCTCCGCAATCTCCTCGGCCGGCTCCCCTTCGCGGGCCGCGGTAAGAATATCCTCTGCAGCACATCGCAGCTCGAAAAGCTCATCCTGAAAACGTGCGGCCACCTCCTGGGGCATGATTACTGCATCTGCCGGAATCCCAGTGCCCTTGAGCTGCTGCCGCTGCTCATACGCGCGCTGGCGGCAAGCGGCGCAGCAGAACTTTCGTGGTCGCCCCGTCGCCAGCTGACCAAGCTGCTTACCGCACCACGCGCAGGCCTTCGGGGCGCGGCGGCGGGTACGGGTTCCTGAGGAAGCGGCGGACTGAGGCGATGGCGTGGACGGTGTGGACGGTGTGGAAGGCGCAGTGGATTCATTCACGGGAACAAATTCTAGCCGTTGGCCGTTACCCAAGGTATAAGGCGAAACGACCATGCAGTTACACTTGTGTGGTTGAACTCTATTTGTTTAAAGAAGTGAGGTTGTTATGGCCGATCGCGTACTACGTGGCAGCAGGATGGGCGCGGTGTCCTATGAGACGGACCGTGACCATGATCTAGCCCCCCGCCGCATGGTGAAGTACCAAACCGATAACGGTGAGGTCTTTGAGGTTCCATTCGCCGATGATGCCGAAATCCCCCAGGAGTGGATGTGTAAGAACGGTATGCCCGGCACCCTCGTGGAGGGCGAAGGCCAAGAGTCCAAGCCGGTCAAGCCGCCTCGTACTCACTGGGACATGCTGCGTGAGCGCCGCAGCCTTGAGGAGCTCGATGAGCTGCTGGAAGAGCGCATCGAGCTGCTGCGCAAGCGCCGCCGCAACGCGGTGAAGCTCATGAAGGAGCAGGAAGCCGCCAAGGCCAAGTAGCCCCAGCAGCACTCCCCTCCTCGCACAACCCCCCCAGCCCCCCGGCGTTAAGCCCGGGGGGGCTACTTTTCTAGCATGGCGCCCAGGGAGCCAGAACCGATCCGGTAGAACTCGGAGGCGAAGTTCTTCACCTGGTTCACGCGGTGGGACACGCCCCACTTCGTCACCTGCAGCATGGCCTCTCCCACGATGTTGCCGCTCATCTTGGAGTCACCAATCTCACGCTCGGTAAACGTGATCGGCACCTCGCGCACGTCAAAGCCTTCCTCCACCGCACGCCAAGCCAAATCCACCTGGAACACGTATCCCGCGGAATCCACTGCGTCCAGGTCGATGGCCTCCAGCACTTCGCGCCGGTAGGCGCGGTAGCCACCGGTGATGTCTGACAAGCCCGCGCCCAGCGCGATGGAGGCGTAGATGTTGCCGCCGCGGGAAAGCAGCTGGCGGGATGCCGGCCAGTTCACGGTCTTGCCGCCGCGGACGTAGCGGGAACCCAGGACCAGCTCTGCACCACGGTCGATGCGGTCGAGCAGCAGGTGGAGCTGCTCTGGCGCGTGGGAGCCATCGGCATCCATCTCACACAGCACTTCGTACTCGCGCTCCAGGCCCCAGCGGAAGCCTGCAATGTACGCGCCGCCGAGGCCGCCCTTGCCCACGCGGTGCAGTACATGGATACGCTCATCGTCAGCGGCCAGCTTGTCTGCCACCTCGCCGGTGCCATCCGGGCTGGAGTCATCCACCACGAGCACGTGGACGCGCTCTGGCTCTGCCTTGAGCAGGCGGCCGATGATCAGCGGAAGGTTGTCCTTCTCGTTGTAGGTGGGGATGATTACCAGCGTTTGATCGCTGAGCTTGGTCATGGGGTTTTAGCCTCTCTTCTTCGTCTTAGGGGTCCGGGTGGTCATGGCCAGTGCCACGATTGCGGCGGCCACTCCAATGGCGCTAGCGATCCACTCGACCCACGGACCCACGCGAGCAGACATAGTCATTGTATCTCTCAAGGGCAGATCCGCCTGCAACAGCGCCGGAGTAAAGATATGACTCTGGTCTACCACGTCTCCGCCCGGCATGACGATGGCCGACACGCCAGAAGTCGCCGCCACGACCACGGCGCGGTCGTATTCAAGCGCCCGCATGCGGGACATGGCGAGCTGCTGGTAGGTCATATCCGTGAAGCCGAACGTCGCATTGTTGGTTGGGCTAGTGAGGATTTGCGCGCCGGCGGCCACGGAGTCGCGGAATGCGCCATCGAAGCTGACCTCGTAGCAGGTTGCTACTCCTACTATCGTTGTGGTGTCTTGGCGGGGGCTTTTCATAGCGACGGCACCGTCGCCATCACCCGGCTGGAAGTTGCCAGCGCGGTCAACATAACTGGATACGTGCCGCAACAGGTCCCGCATGGGCATGTATTCCCCGAACGGCTGTAAGAATTTCTTCTCGTGTGTCTCCTGCGGGCCACCCTCGTCCCAGACCACCATCGTGTTGTGTTCCGGGGTCACCGTGCCCACGAGGATGGGGGCGCCCACGGCCTCCTGGGCTCTGGTGATGAGCATGTCTGCGTCCGCGTTAATGAACGGATTGATGTCCGAGGAGTTCTCCGGCCAGATCACCAGATCCGGCTGGGGCCGCTCCCCACGTGCAACCTCCTGGCCCAGCTGTTCGGTGACGCGGACGTGATTGTCCAGCACCGCGCGGCGCTGGGCGTTGAAGTCCAACCCCAACCGGGGCACGTTGCCCTGCACCGCAGCCACGTTGACCGTGGGGGAACCATCCACCTGCGGGGCGGTGAGCGCCGCCGCTGCGGTGACAGCACTCAACCCGATGAAGGTGATGAGTCCGCGCCGGACGAGCTTGCGGGCCAGCCAACTTACAGAGATGCCGAATGCCACCACGGCGAACGTGACCACGGAGGGACCGCCCAGCCGGATGAGTTCAGCCAGCGGCCCACCAACCTGCCCCCAGGCGATCCTGCCCCACGGGAAGCCGCCGAAAGGCCAGGAGCTGCGCAGCAATTCTGTGGCAACGAACCAGAAGGGAACCAACGCGGTCCACCGCAACCGAAGCAGGTACCGCAGGCCGAATCCGAACAACAGGATGTAGAGGGATTGAACGAGGGCGAGGGCGATCCACGCGATCGCTCCCACGAACTCCCCCACCCACGGCAGCATGAGGCCGTAAAGGGTGAGGCCTTGCACCCAGGCCAGCAGCATGGCGTTACCGGGGCGGACGACAAAGAAAAACAGGCCGAACCCCAAAGGCGCAGCCCACCACAAGCCGGTTGGCTGAAAAGAAGCAAAGAGCATCACACCGCTGAATGCAGCGGCAAGGATGCTCAGAATGGTGGTGGCTTTACCCCGCATTAGCCGCGGGAATCCCGGGAATCGCCGAATTCATCACTGCGGTGGTCAATGACCTGACCCCAGCCGGGAATGTCCTGGGAGCCAGGGGCTCCGTAGCGGGACACTGTTGTGAATGTCGCTCTGCCGAAGCGCTCCAGGGTGCGGCGGGCCGCGCTGCCCAGCAGCTTGCGGATCACGGCGCGGGTCGGCGGCAGGAGGAACAGGATGCCCAGCGCGGAGCTGACCAGGCCGGGTAGGGCCACCAATACCGCGCCGACCATGGAAAGGGCGGCATCGGCGGTCAGTTGGCCTGGGTGATCGGTCTGGTGGGAGACGCGCTCTGCCAAGGCCTTCATCTGCCACGTGGAGATGGCCAAGCCTGCAACGAAGAGGCCGAGGACGATGAGCAGCGCCCACCCCCAGCCAAGGGTTGCTCCCAGCAGAATGAATGCGAGTACTTCGACGATGAAGTACGCGGCGGCAATGACCGGCATGATGTCTTCCCTTTCGTTGCGCCACCTGGTGTGGCGCGGTGAATGTCTCTCAACATGTGAAAGTGTTGAAAGCAGTCTATAATCCTTTGGGTCTATATCGATAACGACTTGTCCGGTCTGAAAGTTCCCTCGTGTGGGGAGGAGCTTTCACTGCATGGGCCGGATGAGTCGGCACTACTCAAGAGGACTGAAGAAGACTATGCGTATTCGCCGGAACGCACTTGCCGCTGCCACCGCAGCCGCCATGGCCATCACGGGTGCGGTGAGCATCCCAACCGCCCAGGCCACCGAGGTGTTTGCCGTCCAGGCTCAGGATGATGGGCAAAACGGTGGTGGCTCGAGCAATGAGGATGCCCGGAAGGCCTTCAGCTCCAGCGAGGACATGGGTCCGGAGAGCTCCCACTCCAACAAGGAATCGGAGAGCTGGTGGGAGCAGCAGCACTGGCTGACCCAGACCGTGCTGGCGATCATCGGCGGCGTGGCTACCGCGACCGCGCTCTCTGTGGGCTTCGGGATTCTGCGGAGTATCTTCTACTCCATCTTCGGCGTATAACGCCTAGCGAAAAGTCCTAGTTTTCGTCTTTCGCAATGTTGCGGAAGGCGGTGACGAGGTTGCGCCAGCTGCCCTTGAAGCTGCTCATGTCCTGCGGCAGTTGCTCAAACTGATTGTGCATCTGCTCTCGGCGGCGCTCCTCCAGTTCCGCGTAGATGGCCTGAAGATTGTCTTCGGCCTGCTGGAGCATGACCTCCAGCTCGTCAATCGTGGCCTCCGTCAACGGTTGAGGAGCCTGGGGGTTTGAGTTGTTTTCGGGGGTGGTCATGGGGAAATCCTTCACAGGTGATGGGGGTTAGAATAGCGCCACTTTGGCCAGGATCATTGAGCCCGGGATGATGATGAACACGCCCAACACGTAGGCGATGGCGAGGATCTTGCGTTCTGCGGCAAGCCCGGCCAGCCATTCGGCTGCCTTCAAGGGTAGCGGGCGCAGGAACGGGATGCCGTAGATGATCACGATGCCGTACAGGTTGAACAGCAGGTGTACGAGAGCGATGGTGAGAGCTGCCTTGCTGCCATCCCCTGTCACCGCAAGGGCCGCGATGAGCGTGGTCACGGTGGTGCCCACGTTGGCACCGAGCGTCATGGGGTAGATCTGTCGCGGGGTCAAAGCGCCGGAACCGGCGAAAGGAACCATGATGGACGTTGTCACGGAGGAGGACTGGGCGGCGACCGTCACCAGTGCACCCGTGCCCATGGCAACCAAGGGGGTGCCACCCACGGTCTTCTCCAGCAGCTCCTGAGCCTTGCCCACGATGAGCTGCTGGAGCAGCTTGCCCAGCCAGCGCACCGCGAGGAAGATCATGAGTACGCCCAGCAGGATGGTGATCATGCCGATCCATACGTCGCTGAGAGGCAGCGCGCCTGTGGCGCCCTTCGGGCCGATGAGGTCCGCCACGGGGTCGGTGATCTTGCCCAAGAAGTCCGCGTCATCAGGTGAAGGGAGAATGGTGCCAAACAGAGCATTGCTCAGCCACGTCGCGCCCTTTTCAATGGGGTGGAAGATGAGCTCCAGCGGAAGCAGGATCGCCACGGCGGACAGATTGAAGTAGTCATGCACCGTCGCCGCAGTGAAGGCACGCTTGAACTCGTCCAACTTCCCAGCGTGTCCCAGGGAGGCCAAGGTGTTGGTCACAGAGGTGCCGATGTTCGCGCCCATGACCATGGGGATCGCGACTTCCATGGGAACTGCACCTGCGCCGACCAGCGTCACCACGATCGCAGTCGTGGTGGACGAGGACTGGATGATCGCCGTGGCCAGGATGCCGACGAACAGGGCGATGAAGGGGTTGGTGGCAAACTCAAACAAACCCTCGGCAGCATCCTTGCCGAGGGCCTTGAAGCCATCGCCGATCACGCCGATGGCGACCAGCAAGAGGTAGAGGGAACCGATGGCGAGGGAGATCAGGGCCCATTTGGGCAGCTGCCTGGTCGGTGGCGCACTCATGGGGCGTCACTACTCCTTGTCAAAAGCAACTTGTGAAACGGGTACAGGAACTGCACTCAGAATCAGCGAGCGGAGTGACACCTGGGCAACGCCAAAGTGAACCGTCAGTGAATTATTGGGTATTTCTTCAGCAAACTCTTAACGGGGAGCCCGCCGCCACAGCCACCGCGGCACTAGGGGCATGATCCGCGCCAGCAGCTGCAGGCGCTTCGGAATCCACACGTCCGTGGCCTGCGGGGAGTTGATCGCCTCCACGGTGGCCTCCGCCACCACGTCCGGCGTGGTGGACATGGGGGCCGGATCCATGCCCTCGGTCATGCGGCCGATGACGAACCCCGGCCGCACCACGATGAGGCGCACCCCGGTTCCCCGCAGCGCATCCTGCATCCCCTGGCAGAACCCATCCAGGCCCGCCTTCGCGGAGCCATAGACATAGTTCGGGCGGCGCACGCGCGCACCCGCGATGGAGGAATACGCCACCAGGGTGCCACCACCACGGCGCTTCATGCGGGAGGACAACTCCGTGAGGAGCACCGCCTGAGCAGTGAAGTCCGTGTGCAGCACCCGGAAGACCTCTTCCCAGTCCCCTTCCGCCTTCTGCTGATCCCCCAGCACCCCGAACATTGCCAGGGCGACGTCCAGCGGCTGATCGGCCTCGACCTCCTCGATGAGGGCGGGGATGGTATCCACGGCGGTGGCGTCGAAATAAAAACAAGATACCCCAGCGGCACCGGCGGCGCGCAACGTGTCAGCTAGCGCCTCCAGCGCGTCCATCCTGCGCCCGGCGAGCACCATGTTATTGCCCGGTGCCAGGCGAGTGGCGATCTCGCCGCCGATCTCGCTCGTCGCTCCAAAAATGGCAATGCGCTTACCTTTTCGCTTAGACATCGATCGCCACTACTCCCCTCTTCATCGCCTTCACAGCCTGGTGGGAGGCCGCCTTGATCTCATCGGAATAACCAGTCTGCTTGATCTGATCCAACAAATCCATCACGCGCCGGCACCACCGCACGAAGTCGCCAGGTGTCAGCGTTGCGCCTGCGGCCTCAGCCGCCATGAGGCAATACTCTAGCGGCGCGCCCGCGGCCCACTGATGCACCGCGGCGGCAAAGCCCAACTCCGGGGCGCGGGTGACGGTGACGCGGTGGCGCTCCTCATCGCTGGCGAGCTCCTGGTAGATCCGCTGCGTCTTGGTGATCGCTTCTGCCAGCGGCTCCGTGGGTACCTCAGCGCGGGAATCCACATCGGACTCGCGGCGGTTCTCAAACACGCAGGTGCTGGCCGCGGCCGCGAGTTCCGCCGGATCCAAGTCATCCCAGATACCGCGGCGCAGGCACTGGGCGACCAGCAGGTCAAACTCGTGGTGAATCTGGGCCAAGCGGCGGCCCTCCATGGTCACGCTCGCGGCGGTAGGCACCAGCTGCCCGGACTTCTCCTCCGTTTGCAGGTCCACATAATCTAGCTCCTCGAGCAGCAGCAGGATCCGGTTGAACTGGGTAGAGAGGGTATCCACGTCCGGAGTGTGCTCCTTGGTTTGGAACTCCAGGCGGCGCTGAGACTTCAAGAACTGCTCGGCGGCGCGGGTGAGGTCCTCCCTGCCCTCCCAGGCGTGCACCGGGTGGGTGTGAACCTGGTCCCGGAACACCTGGGTCTGGGCAGAGCCACCCTTGGCGCGGGGCTTGAGCTTGGCGGGCTTATCGAAGTGCATGCGCCGCAGGTTCGCGGCCACGCTGCGCGCCAGGCGCTTCGGGGCCTTGGTCACGCCCTTGTGAAGCTTCATCTGGCCGATGAGAACGGGCGTGTTGCCGAACATGTCCGGGTTGACCCGCTCCACCCAGCCGTCCTCCGTGATGAGGGTGGGGCGCGGGAAGTTCGGCGCGGAATCCTGCCGGACCACCACTGCCGTGAGCGGATTCTTGCCGGTGGGTAGCGCGATCACGTCCCCGGTGCGCAGGGATTGCAGCAGTTTGATGATCTCTTTGGAGCGCTCGCTCACGGCTTCCCGCTTAGCGCGGCGCTCCTCCTGGGTGAGCTTGCGGCGCAGACCCGCATACTCCACCACCAGGTCAAAGTCCTCCGCATGGTCGTGCTCGGCGCGGCGGTTCTGGGCGATGCTGCGCCGCAGCTGCTTCTCCTGCTCCGCCAGTTCCCGGCGGCGCTTCTCCACCATCTCCGCCTGCTCCACCACGGAGCCATTCGTCTGGTATTGCGCGAAGGAGCGCAGCAGCAGGCGGTGGGACTCGTCCAGCCCCAGCGTGTTGATGAGGTTGACCGCCATGTTGTAGCCCGGCCGGAAAGTGGAATCCAGCGGATAGGTGCGGGTGGAGGCGAGGTCCGCCACCGCGTACGGGTCGATGCCCTGGCTCCACAGCACCACCGCGTTTCCCTTGGTATCGATGCCGCGGCGGCCCGCGCGCCCTGTCAGCTGCGTGTACTGGCCAGGGGTGAGATCCACGTGTGCCTCACCGTTGAACTTGGTGAGTTTTTCCAGCACCACGGACCGGGCCGGCATGTTGATGCCCAGCGCCAGAGTTTCGGTGGCGAAGCACACCTTGAGCAGCCCGCGGGAAAACAAGTCCTCCATGATGTGCCGGAAGGCCGGCAGCATCCCCGCGTGGTGGGCGGCGAAGCCCCTGGACAGCGCCCGGCGCCACTGGCTAAAGCCCAGCACCTTCAAATCCTCTTCGGAGAGATCCTTCACACCCTCATCGATGGTCCGCAGGATCTCCTTGCACTCAGACTCGCGGGTGAAATCCACCCGATCCACCAGCAGCTGCTTGACCGCACTATCACAGCCGATGCGAGAAAAGATGAAGTAGATCGCCGGCAGCATGCCAGCATTGGCCATGTGCTGCACCACGTCCGAGCGCTTCGGCCCGCGCCGCTTGCCGGATTCCTCTGCTTTCGCAGCGGCGGCGACGGCCTTGCGGTTCACCGCCCCCACGTTCTGCTCGGGGCCTTCGAACATCGGCAGGAATTGCCTTCCCACCATCATGAACTGGTTCAGCGGAACCGGCCGCTTTTCCGTAACAACGATGTCCGTTTGCCCCCGGACTGTGGTGAGCCACCCGCCGAATTCCTCAAGGTTGGACACGGTGGCGGAGAGGCTCACGAGGATCACTCGGGGATCTAGGTTGAGGATAGCCTCCTCCCACACGGGCCCGCGTGATTTATCCGCCAGGAAGTGCACCTCATCCATCACCACGTGGGTGAGGGTGTCCAGCCGTTCGGAGTCCGCGTAGATCATGTTGCGCAAGACTTCGGTGGTCATGACGACGATGGGTGCGTCCCCGTTGATGGTCACGTCGCCGGTGAGCAGGCCCACGTTGGCCTCCCCGTACCGGGCACACAGGTCGTGGTACTTCTGGTTGGACAGGGCCTTGATGGGTGTGGTGTAGAAACAGGTGCCATCGTTGTGGAACGCCGTGAACACGGCGAACTCCCCTACCACCGTCTTGCCCGCACCAGTGGGCGCGGCCACCAAGACACCCCGGCCTTCCGCGATGGAGCTGGCAGCCGAAAGCTGGAACTCGTCCAGCGGGAAGTCATACTGCGCGCGGAACCGGTTGACCTCCGGCGGGTACTCGGTGTCATCCTCCGCTGGGTCGTGAAGCGGGGCGATGTGATCTTCTACGTCGTTAAAGTCTGTGCTCATAGTCAAGCACCCAGTGTAGGCGTTCGCCGCTCACACTGGGTGGTTGAGTATTCGGGTTACTTGTTTAGCCTAGAGCACGTCGTCAAAGTAGCCGGATCCGCCCTCTTCGCCACGGCGCAGGTCTAGGCCGGAGCGTCGGCCGTACTCCTGCTGCTGCCGGTGGGCACCACTGCTGCGCGGAGCCGGGGAAGCCTGGACTCCGGAAACCTCAGTCACCGCGCTGGGTGCTTCGATGGTGGAGGCGCTCCCCACCGCGCCGGAACCGGAGATGGAGCTGGCGGGTGCGATGGCCGAACCCTGCTCATCGTCCAGCGTCAACCATTCTTCCTGGTTGTTCTTCCGGCGCTTGTCATTGAGCCGTGCCACCTGGGTAGCAATCTCCATCATGGCGCAGAGGCTTAAGGCCAAAATGACCATGGAAATAGGGTCCTGACCTGGCGTGATGAAGGCGGCAAAGACGAAGAGGAAAGCCCAGATGAAACGTCGCTTCTGCTTCAGCTGCTGGTAGCTCACCACGCCGGCAACGTTGAGCAGGACCGTGATGAGAGGGACCTCGAAGCTCACGCCGAAAACGAGAAGAAGCCCCAGGGCGAAGCTGAAATATTGCTGGCCGTTGAGGGCCGCGATCTGCGCTTCGTCACCGATTCCCATGAGGAACTCGAGGCCGATGGAGAGCACGAAGTAGGCCAACACGGCACCCACGGTGAACAGGAAGCCGGCCATGAGGCTGACACCCAGCGTCCACCGCTTCTCATTCTTCTTCAGACCCGGCGTGATGTAGCCCCAAATCTGTCCCAGCCACACCGGTGAGGAGAACACTAGACCAGCTAGGAAACCTACCTTCAGGCGCAGCAGGAACATCTCAAAAGGGCTCGTGGCCAGCAGTCGACATTCGCCATCGGAGGCGCCGAAGCGCATGTCTGCCGGGAGGTTACAGTACGGCTGGCGCAGTACCTCACCCAAGGAGGAAATGTGCCCCCAGGACGTGTCAATGGATGTGCCGTACCAGATGTAACCCACGATGGTGCCAACAAGGATGGCCGCCAGTGCCACCATGACACGACGGCGCAGCTCGTTGATGTGCTCCACGATGGTCATGCTGCCATCGGCGGGTTTGGCGGGCTTGTTCTTTCGGCTCAAACGAGGCACCCGGACTTTCCGTGCCTTCGTGGCCGAGCGTTGTCCGGGTGCGTGAGCTGACGAGGAGTCAGTCAAGATGGGTTCTTCCTACTGGTTGGTGGAATGACCGTTGGTGTTCGGGTTGTACTGGTTACCCTCTACTTGCTGGTTCGGCTGAACCTGAGGCTGTGCCTGCTGCTGCGCCTCCAGGCGGCGGCGGGTCTCTTCCGGGGTCTCCCCGTTCACAGGACCGGCGGGCTGGTTGCCTGCGATCTCAGCGTTCGCCTGGGTCTTCGCGTCCTTGTCAGTCTTCATCTCATCCATCTCAGACTTGAAGATGCGCATGGACCGGCCCAAGGAACGGGCCGCGTTCGGCAGGCGGGTGGCTCCGAACAGCAGGAAAATAACGAGCGCGATGATGATCAGTTCGGTGGCGCCAAGATTCATAACGGTGACTAGTCCTTATAGATGTTGTGGTCACTCACCCGTAAGTGAGCTTTTGGGCGGTGCTGCCCAAACTAACGTTCGTTGGGCGTAACGCCCAAGTGTTCAGCATAGGCCTTCAAGCCACGGTTCGCTTGGTGACGAACCGCTTCATCCAATGCTAACGGTTCTGCCACGGAAAGTCCCTGTGAAAACGCTATGAGCAACCGGATTGTCCACTCCCCCGTCCAGGGGACCATGACTTCCCGCTCGCCGGCGGGGCCCGGTGCTACGTCTTCGACCAACCAGAAGGGGTAGTACTCCAACATCCAGGCATAGTTGGGGGCGACGGCCACCTGCGCCCACGCTTCCGATTCATCGAAGCCAAAAGGATCAGTTGCCTCAATGGCGGGAACGGCGACCTCGCCGGCGCTGCCTGCCTCCCCGACCGTCACAGCTTCCATGCGCGCCAAGGCGAACTTCTTGTGCTTCGCCGCTGGGCCCTGGTCATCCTCCCACTGCCTGGCCCACAGATAGGTCTTGCCGTCTACCACGCCCAGGTGATCCGGGCTCACCCTGCGGCGCGTGGAAGAATCCGAGGACAAGGACACGTAGTCAAAGTCCACCGTGTGGCGCTGCGCCACCGCCCGGGAGAGCTCCTCAAATAGGGGGCTCGCCTGCGCCTCGTCCGCGCTGCTTTCCCGCGCTGGCTGGACACCGCTGGGCAGCAGCGCCTGAATCTTGTCCATCGCGCTGGTCACCGCAGGCTGCTTGTCCGCCGGAACCGTGTGACGGATCGCCTCCAGCGCCAGGAGCGTCACACCCGCCTCCATGGGGGTCAGGCGGATGGGCTTGTCCAGGCCCGCGGAAAACTCCACGGCTGCAGAGAGCTGATCCATGGAGACCTCAATGAGCGAGCCCGGGAAGTGGCCCGGCAAACCGCACATTGAGAGTTGAGTGAGTTCTTTCTTAATCTGCGTTGTCGGCACGCCGAGGTCCGCCGAAGCCTCCATAAAGGATGCTCCGTGATTGTTTCTAAACCACGCCAGGATATTAAGCGCGCGTTGGAATTGTTCGGCATTGGTGGCAGCAGATATGCGTTTGCTCACGGTTGCCCTCCTAGTGGGTACGGCCCGCCGGCGGCGGCTGTGGCCAGGGTATCGACCACCTCGCGGACCACGTCCTCCGGTTCCACCACCAGCACCTTGGGGGCGTACGCGGCCGCGGTGCGAACCAACCAGGTACGGTCCACGGGTCCAATCCACCCGTCATCATCGCTCTGGGACCGTAGTTCCCAGGCGCCCGGTTCCAAGAACTGCAGCCGGGCGCGCACCACCTGTCCGGCCGAGCTCAACCCGGCGGTGATGAGCTG
>DXFZ01000120.1 GCA_019114175.1 Candidatus Corynebacterium gallistercoris | reverse complement strand
GTAGACCACCCGGCGTACCACCATGGCGCTCCCCCCGAGGTCGTCCCAGACGGCCGCGTCATATTCCTCTTCGGTGCGGGGAATCGCGGTGCCATCTTTGAACCCCAGAAGGTTGCGCGGGGTTTCGCCATCTCGCACGTTGACGAAGCCGCGCTGGGACCACACCGGCCGCACGTAGTCTTGCCCACCCCGGGTGAGGACACGCGCTGCGTGGCTCACCGTTGTGAGGTCATCGCCGCAGATCTGCAGGCACAGATCTGCCTCGCCCCAGGCCGGGTCGAGCTGATCGCCTTCGAACGCCGGCAGCCCGTGCAAGTTGTTGCGGCACCAGTGCGGCACATCTCCGGTGAGCTTGAGGGCGTCAATGAGCCGTGGACCCCACCCCACTGTGATGGTGAGGTTGGCGGGGCTCGCTCCCAGCTCCGCTTCTAGGTCCGCCAAGGCTGCGCCACCGCTGGTCATTGCGCGGGCATCGCCGGTCCAGATGGTCATGAGCCGGCGCATGTTTGTCCGGTTCGCCTCCGCGCCAGCAAAATTATATGCGATGACAACCGCGTGCGCTTGGTGGGGTGTCGCGATGCCGGCTTGATGGGGGCCGTCAAAGGTTACTGTGTCCAGTTGCCCTTCTTTGTGGGGCGACGCCACCTCCGCCTCCGCCGGCCTCCGTGCGCCCGTGGACGGTTCGCTGTCCGCGGCGCACGCCGCCAATGCGCCGGCCACGCCGGCCGCGCCGACCCCGGCGAAGAAGCCGCGACGGCTGATGCCCACGGATCTCTGTTGGTCGTGCGCGTCAACCATGGCGGTTAGCCTGCGTAGTGCTCGTGGCTGGACTGCTGCACCCGCACGGGGATGTCCGCGATCACGTAGTCATTGCCTCCGTCATCGGTGAGCGTCATGGAGACGGTGTCTCCCGCGGCGAGCTCCTGAGGAACGTTCATGATCATGATGTGATCGCCCCCGGGCTCCAGGGCCACGTGGCCACCGGCCGGAATAGTCAGGCCATCCTCCTTGACCCGCATGGTCCCATCGGACGTCTCGTGGATCTCCCACGCCGCCCCGTCCAGGTCTCCAGACACGGCCGTGATGTGGAGGTCAGAGTCTGTGTGGTTGACAAGGTGACCCATAACGGAGGTCATCTCCTTGTCTGCCGGCTTGGCCGTCACGTACCCCTCATCCAGCGTCACGGCGGCATCTTCCTGCGCAGTGGTGCCATGCGTCTCGCTGGCGGCGCTGGACGAAGTGGCGCTGGAGGACTCTGCCGAATCCTCGCTGGCATCAGAACAGCCCGCGAGAACCAGCGCGGCGGTCACCACGGTGGCGGCGCCCATGCGGCGACAACGGGAACGAGGGGTGGAATTGATGGGTGCGATGCGCACAGCGATCAACCTGCTTTCTCTATGTCAGACAGATGTCATGGTTGCGCTGCGGCGGGCATGAACCAGGCCAGCTGGGACCTCTTTACACGAGAGGTTTAGCGTCCTGCGCTGGTGTCCGTCACAGCGGCACCGGTCTCGCCCGTGGCGCCTGCCACACCCACGGAACCGGTGGAGGGGTTGTACTGGGAGTTGTCCTCGGAAATGGAGCTATCCGTGGACTCCACATCTGCGCCCGTGGTCTCCGCAGAGTTGCTCTCGGTGGAGTAGATGGAGGGCGCGGTGGGGCCAGTGGTGGCGGTATCGATGCGGGTGTCAGCATCCTTCTGGTGCGGCGGTGAGCACGCAGCCAGTGCCAGGGCTGCGGTCAGAGCCAGGACTGCGGACGTGGCAGTGCGGAACTTCTTCACTTGGGGTCTCTCCTCGAATGAAAGCTAGTCATCTTTCAGGCCGCGGTAGCGCTGAATCGCCAGCACCAACGCGCCACTGATTACGACGATACCGCCCAAAGGCAGTAGCCACGAAGGCACACCGGTGACGGGCTCCCCCTGCTCCCCCTGTTCATCCACCGAGGAACCCTCGGAGGTGGGAGCTGGAGTGGTGCCGTCACCGGAGAGGGTGAAGGTGTACCCGCCGCGGGTGGCGTGCCCGTCAGAGCTGGTGATCTGGTACCCCACGGTGTATTCACCTGGGTCATTGTTCACATCACCTGGCAGCTCAAGGGTCAGCTTGTGCCCGTCAGTTGTGGGCTCGCCGCTGAACACGACTTCGCCGTCACGGCTCAAGGACACGGTGTTGAAGCCCTCCTGGGGTTCACCAGAAAAGTCCAGCACGATGGCAGAGGGAAGTTCGCTGATCGTCTCGCCCTCATCCGGGGTTGAGCTCAGCACCGCATCATGTGCAGACGCAACGGGTGCGAAGCCGATGACGCTAGCGCCGCCGAGCATGCCTGAGGCGATGATTGCGGCGGCGTGGCGTCGCCCACCAAAACAAGAATGATTCCGAGACAAAGAAGTAACCTTTCGATCGATACCGACCAACAACGGCGCAAGACGCGCTTGCACCGTCATGGTAGTAGTCGCACGCTGCAGACGAATAGTTCCCCACAGGGGCTGTGAAGTGTGACACAGCGCAATGGGGCACGAAAAAAGCCCGGATCGCGCATCTGCAATCCAGGCTTGACTGTGGTCCTAACTGGGATCGAACCAGTGACCTTTCCGGTGTGAACGGAACGCTCTCCCGCTGAGCTATAGGACCATCAACTATTCAGTTTCGCGCCAAGCTCTCGCTCAGGCACCGTTGAAATGTACCACCACTGTCCGCCACACACAAAATCGCATCGATGTAACGCGAACATACAGCCCCCCACCTGCCAATTTGTGCGAACAGCTCCACACCGGCTAGGGTTTTATCTCGCAACGGCACAGTGAGTGGCACGGTCCACGAGCGGTTGTGGCTGATGCATGCGGATGTAGCGCAGTTGGTAGCGCATCACCTTGCCAAGGTGAGGGTCGCGAGTTCGAGTCTCGTCATCCGCTCCATGCTAGTTACAAGCCTCACCTAGTGAGCTCCTTGTAGGCAGCATTGAACCCGCGCGTTTAGCTCAGCGGGAGAGCGCTTCCCTGACACGGAAGAGGTCACTGGTTCGATCCCAGTATCGCGCACCAATCATCGCCGTTTTTTCGGCGGTGATTAACGCGGATGTAGCGCAGTTGGTAGCGCATCACCTTGCCAAGGTGAGGGTCGCGA
>DXFZ01000119.1 GCA_019114175.1 Candidatus Corynebacterium gallistercoris | reverse complement strand
ACAAACTCAATAACCATCACATCAGCAAAGCAAACACGATCAAATAGCCAAGGAGTTGCCATTGTATCCCTCTTCGCCAGCCACCGGTGCCATCGCGCACGAAAATCATCCAGACGGAGATGTCTTGGATCTTGTCGGAATCGGCATCGGCCCTTTCAATCTGGGGCTCGCAGCACTAGCCAATCCGCTCATTGAAAGGGGCGAGCTTACAGCCGCATTTGTTGATTCTCGTAGCGAATTTTGTTGGCACCCAGGAGTGATGTTCTCGGATGCCACAATCCAGGTCCCTTTCATGGCTGACCTCGTTACCATGGCTGATCCCACTAGCCGTTTCAGCTTCCTTAATTATCTCAAGACACACCAGCGGATCTATCCCTTCTACATCCGTGAGTCCTTCTACCCCTATCGAAAAGAATACTCAGACTACTGTTCCTGGGTGGCGGCTGAACTAGACTTTTTACACTGGTCTAGCCCTGTCACACGTGTGCGTCGCTCCCCCCATGGACATTGGGAGATCAACATTGAAGGGCCTAGCCCACGGACCCTCAAAGCTCGGGCGGTCGTCAATGGCACCGGAACCGAACCCGTGATCCCTGACTCCCTGAGTAACGCCGCCTACGAAAGTTCAGAAGGGATTCTGCATAGCAGCCAGTTCCTCGATCACAAAGACCACATCATGGCGCAAGATTCCGTAACCATCGTTGGATCAGGCCAATCTGCTGCGGAAATCTACCGCTACCTCATTGAAGATTTCACCGCAGCAGGCAAGCGCTTAGATTGGTTTACGAGGTCCCCCAGGTTCTTCCCCATGGAGTACACCGCTCTGACCCTGGAACTCACCAGCCCTGACTACGCCCGCTTCTTCCATAGCTTGCCCGAGTCTCGACGTGATGAACTAAATCGCGCTCAACGTAACCTCTATAAGGGCATCTCCGGCGACCTTATCGATGACATATACGACACTCTCTATCGCTTATCCATCACCACCCCACTACGCGGAGCACTCCGGTCAAATGTCACGGTTGGCTTGGCAGATTCCGGAACCCTATCTACAGATGGCAGCACAGGACAACACACTCTAGCATTAAGGCACAACGAAACCGGGGCTGAAGGATTCCATGCTACGGATGTGGTCATCCTCGCGACTGGCTACGGCCGCCCCACCATCCCCTCTCACTTGGCCAGTATCGAAGAAATCAACTTAGATGCCTCCGGACGAATGGATGTGGCTCCAGATTTCACTGTTAACGACGCACAAGATCTCTATGTGCTCAATGCAGAAGAACATACGCACAGCCTTAATGCTCCAGACTTGGGCATGGGGGCTTGGAGGAACTCAATCATTCTCAACCATATCTGCCGGCGCGATATCTACCAGGTAGAACAATCAACCGTTTTTCAAACTTTTGGAGGAGAAGGACTGTGATTACGTGGGCTACAAGTGGCACGGTGCCTACCACTCTCGGTGTATTACGCGTCCGCCCTGCCGCTGCAGCTAAAGATGCAGCGATGCTGCACGAGTGGATTACTCACCCACGCTCTCGGTTCTGGGGAGCACTTGATGCCTCGGTTCACGACATCGAAACTGAGTATGCGCGCATCGCTTGCTCTTCGTCAGAGGCGGCTTGGATATTGGAACTCAATGGAACTCCTCTAGCGCTGGGGGAAACGTACGATCCCTCAACGGTGCTACTTGACCAGTGCCCGGACATCACCCTTCACCAAGGGGACATTGGCATGCACATTCTGGTGTCTCCACCCACCGCTGAGCCGATACACGGCCTCACGGATGTGGTGTTGTCTGGGTGGATGAGGTGGCTATTCCGGCACCCTGAGGTGCAGAGAATTGTTGTGGAACCGGACGAACGTAATACCTCAATGCACATCAAAAATGCTCGAGTGGGATTCCGGCAGCCCGGCGTGCTCACTAAATTGCCTTTCAATGCGGGAATCAAGAATGCCCTCGTGCAAACATGCTCGCGGGAGGACTTTGAAAATTCAATCGCCGCACCCTTCAGTGCAACGGCCCCCGAGGGCCCGTTGCGCGTCCCGGGACGTGGAACTCCCGAGAGCTTGAGAGGGTACACCGATAATCACTCCGCAATGGAATACGGCTCAGCCATAGATGCAACTCACCGGGAACTAACAGCCAAGGCGATCCAAGAATTCACTCACGAGCGCCTGATTTTCCCAGAGACGGTCGCTCCAGACAAAGGTAAAGTTCGCGCGACCGACGGGCACGAACCGGCAGATCCTTGGACAAGCTACAAAGTGACCTTCGGCTCCACCACTATCACTTTTCAGGGCAAGCTCTGCGGGTTACTCCACCTCATCGTCGATCCTGCCAGCATGCACGTGGAGGATCATCCTATGTGGCGGCCAAACATCGTGAATTTGATTGCTGAAGCGGCTGACCAACTTGGGATTCCAGGAAACTTTCTTCACACATACCTGGAGGAGATTTCCGCCACATTCGCTACACGCCTCCGCACCCGCGCCCTTCCGCGTCCAGCGGCGAAAGAGTTGGTAGATCCTCAGCGCTCCCTAAGGGACCCGGTCGAAGCATTCCAGGCGATAGAATCCGCTATGACCTCAGGTCACCCTGGGTTTCTCGCCAATGCAGGGAGGGGCGGGATGGGAGAAACACAAGTTCGGGCTTGGGCTCCCGAACTCGGCGGATCAACGAGGCTCGTGTGGGTTGCTGCTGCCCGCGAACACACTCAAGTGATCGGCGGAAAGAAGGTAGATTCGGAAGCTGCAATACGCAAACTTGCCCCCTGGTTTGAAGATGCCGCTCGAAGAGCAGGTATAGAACCGAGCCAATACTTCCCTCTCCCCCTTCACCCTTGGCAGTGGGAACAGAAGATGACCACCTCTTTTGCCGCGGATATCGCCGATAGGAAACTGGTCCTCTTGGGGCACGGTGAAGATCTGTACCGATCGCAACAGTCCCTGCGTACATTCTTCAACTATTCCCGCCCCGAAGTCCCCTACGTCAAAACAGCCGTTGCCGTGCGCAATATGGGTTTCACCAGGGGACTTTCCGATACCTACATGGATACGACACCCGCGGTCAATGACTGGCTAATTGAGCAACTGGAGGAAGATCCCGAATTCTCTGAAAATGGCATTGGATTCCTACCAGAAATTATTACCATTGCTTACACTGGCGATGTCTACCACCAGACCGCCGACAAGATAGCGGACTTTGATAGTCCCTACCTGAAAATGACCGCGGCACTGTGGCGCCGCTCCCCCTTCGACCCCCAATGCCAGCCCGCCGTAGGTGAGGGCCAGACCCTTTCGACTATGGCCGCAATTTTGCATCGGGATGTGCATGGGAACTCTATTGTAGGTGAATGGATTTCGCAGGCTGGCGTAGAACCCGTCCATTGGCTCGATGCCTTGCTTCGCGTCTACCTGCGCCCCCTAGTCCACGCGCTTATCTCCAAGGGCATTGTTTTCATGCCGCACACAGAAAATGTGATCCTACGATTAGAGCACGGTATTCCCATCGGGGTTTACCACAAGGACCTAGGTGAGGAAGTCGCGGTCGTCTCTCCAAGAGCTGATATTCCACAGGAAATAAGACGCATCCACGCTAGCTGCGGAGACGACGATACAGAGGGGTGGGCGCAGCAAGCCCTGTCAATACATACGGACGTCGTCGATGGAGTCCTGCGACACCTTGCAGCGTTGATGGAGGTGTGCGAACTCTTGGAACAACCCACATTCTGGCAACGCGTACATGCATGCTTAGATTCCTATGCGTCTGATCATCCGGGAGTTACCGAATCAGGCGTGTGGAAAGCGTTACGTGCACCGGAATTCAGACACTCCACCCTTAACCGCCTCCAGCTGCGCAACCCACACTCCATGGTGGAGCTTGGGAACCAAAACTCTTCATTAATCTATGCTGGGACCCTACCGAACCCGCTGCGAGAAATAGACTAGGACGGGTTGATGTCAAATATGAACCATAGAACACCTAAGGCGCCACCATCCTTGTTCACCCGGCGTATCCTAGGCATATTAATTCTCTCGGTCCTCGTTGTCGCCGGCTTTTTTGCAAGTTTAACCCTGGGAGCCAGATCGATTCACTGGGCAACTGCATGGGAGACCATTCCACAGATCTTAAGCATCCTGGACAACCCCGAGGCCGCCACCACCGACCAACAGGTCATCGCGGAGCTGCGCTTCCCCCGCACGCTCATCGCGCTGCTCGTCGGCGCGGCCCTCGGCACCGCCGGGGCACTCATCCAGGGCCACACCCGTAATCCACTGGCTGATCCCGGGATCCTCGGCGTATCGGCCGGTGCCGCATTGGCCGTTGTCATCGGCTTCGCGATTTTTGGTGTCACCGCTATCGTCCCCACTGCGGTCATCGCATTCGGTGGCGCCGTCGCCGCAACAACAGCGGTATTCGGCCTCGCCGCGATCGGACGCGGCAACCTCAACCCCCTCACCCTCGTCCTCGGTGGCGCTGCACTCACCGCTGTGTTGAGCTCCATCACCAGCGCTTTCGTCCTCACGGACGAGCAGAACCTCGACCGCATGCGCTTCTGGACGGTCGGGTCCGTCGCAGGCAGGGATCTCTCCGTGTTCTGGGGTGTGCTGCCGTTCGTGGTGGTCGGGCTGGTTGCTGCCTTCGCCACGGGGCCGGTGCTCAATGTTCTAAATTTGGGCGACGACGCCGCCACCGCTCTCGGCACCAACACCTCACTCCAGCGGACCATCGGCATGCTCATCATCGCGCTTCTCGCAGGCGTTGCGACCGCCGCCGCGGGGCCCATCGGGTTCATCGGCCTGGTTGTTCCCCACATTGCGAGGGGGCTATGCGGCCCAGACTATCGGTGGATCTTGCCGTACTCGGCCCTGTGCGGCGCTGCGCTGCTGACCTACGCGGATGTGTTGGGAAGGCTCATTGCCCGCCCCGGCGAGCTGCAGGTGGGCATCGTCCTGGCCTTCGTGGGCGCGCCGTTCTTCATTTACTTGGTGTACCGCGGAAGGGTGGTGACGGTCTAGATGACGATTCAACAGACCAGTATCCCAGGGCGACCCGCCTTCCGAGTGGGCGCTATCTCCGCCGTGTGGCGGCCGTGGGTGTTAGGCGTGACGCTTCTGCTAACCCTGTGCGTGGTGCTGCTGACCGCCTTTTCCATTGGGCTGGGCGATTACCCCTTAAGCGCGTGGGAAGTATTGAGGATTCTTGTCACCGGGGAGGGCAGCCGCCTGGAGCGCGTCGTGGTGCTGGAGTGGCGGTTACCCCGGGCCCTGACCGCGGTGGCAGTGGGATGCGCGCTGGGTCTCTCCGGCGCGCTGATGCAATCGGTGACGCGCAACCCCTTGGCCAGCCCCGACATTCTAGGCATAACCACGGGCGCCTCCGCAGCTGCGGTGACTGTGATCACCGTCAGTGGCACAGGCTCGGCGCTCTCTGCCGTGGCGGGGTGGATGGCCGGCGTAGGTGTGCCGGTGGTGGCGCTGCTCGGAGGTTTCCTCACCGGTGCGGTGATCTGGGTGCTGGCGTGGCGGCGAAGCGTGGATCCGTTCCGCCTGGTGCTCTTCGGCATCATCATCACGGCCCTGCTCCAGTCCTACATCCACTTCCTCATGGTGCGGGCAGAGTTGAAGGACGCGGCGGCAGCACAGTTCTGGCTCGCCGGTTCCCTCAACGCCTCCAACTGGGAAAGAACCCTGCCGATCTCAGTCATTGTTGTGGCGTGTGCGCCGCTGGCCGGGTGGATGACATACAAGCTAAGCGCTTCCCTTCTGGGTCCAGATGTGGCGATGGCGCTGGGCCAGAAAGTCACTGTGGCACAATTCGCTTTCCTCAGCACGGCTGTTGCCCTGGCCGCAGTGGCCGTGGCCGCGGCGGGGCCGATCGGCTTCATCGCCTTCGTGGCACCCCAGCTGGCCGTGCGGCTGTGCCGGCTCTCCTCCCCGCCGCTGATCGCCAGCGCCGTGATGGGAGCGCTCCTGCTCGTGGGGGCAGACACTATCGTTCAATCAGCCCTGCCCGTCGAGTTGCCGGTGGGCCTCATCACCTCCGCTATCGGCGGACTTTTCCTCATTTACCTGCTGGTCAACAAGAACCGAAAGGCTGCAATATGAGCATTGGAATTAGCGCCACAGATCTGCATGTCTCCTACGGGGACCGCACCGTCATTGAGGGTTTGGATGTGCGCTTCCCCGCCGGTGCGATCACCACCATCATCGGGCCCAACGGTTGTGGAAAATCCACCCTGCTGCGGGCCGTATCACGGCTGATCCCGGCCGATGCTGGGACCATCACCGTGGGAGGCGAGGATGCCACGAGGATGAAGCGCAAGGATCTGGCCAAGAAGGTGGGAGTGCTGCCGCAGACGCCGATCGCACCCGAGGGGCTCATCGTGGCTGACCTCGTGGCCCGCGGCCGCCACCCCCACCAGTCCTGGATCCGCCAATGGTCCCGAACGGACGAAGCCGAAGTCCTCAAGGCCCTGGAGTTCACTAATTCCCTGGATCTTGCTGAGCGCCGGATCGATGCCTTGTCCGGCGGCCAGCGCCAAAGGGTATGGATCTCCATGGTACTGGCCCAAAACACCGAGGTGCTCTTCCTTGACGAGCCCACCACGTACCTTGACCTAGCTCATTCCATTGACGTGCTCAACCTCATCACGCACCTCAAACGAACACTGGAGAGAACCGTGGTGATGGTGCTCCACGACCTGAACTTGGCCATCCGCTACTCAGACAACCTGGTGGTCATGCGCGAAGGCAGCATCCTTGCGCAAGGTACGCCTGCGGAGATCATCACGCCGGAGCTGCTGCAGGAGGTTTTTGACTTGGAGGCGCTGGTGGTGGAGGATCCGGCCACGGGTAGCCCACTCATCATCCCCGCTGCGCCCTCTTTTAGTAGCTAACCGTTGAGCAGTGACGGCAGGAAGGTGGCGGTCTGAGGTATCAAAGCAACCAGGATGCACACGATGACCATGACGATGAGCGGTTGCAGTGATCCCTTGACCACCTGCCCATAAGGAATTTTTCCCACAGACACTGCGGTGAACAGATTGATTCCGAACGGCGGGGTTACGTAGCCAACGACGAGAGCCATGCAGAAAACAACCGCAAGGTGCACAGGGTCGACACCCAGCTCCATGCCAATGGGCGCCAGGATTGGCGCCAAAATAACGACACTCGCCGCCGATTCCATAACGGTACCAACTACAAAAAGTATCCCCAACAGGGCAATCAGGTAGACATACTCGTTACCCAATGCGGGAGCCAACACTTCAGCAACGCGTGTGGGCAGTTTGGTCTTCGCCAGAACCCAACTGAGGATCCCCGCTGCTGCCAGCAGAGTACACACCAGGGCGGAAGTGCGGACAGTGGAGAAGATGGTCTCCCGGAACAATGCCAGCGTCAATCGGCGATACGAAAGCGCGAGAACCAGGCTCGCAACGACACCAACTGCAGCAGCCTCCGTAGGCGTCACGTAGCCACCATAGATTCCTCCAACCACGGTGACCGGAATCAGGCCAATCGGGATCACCCGCAACGTCATCTTGCCGAGGGAATCCCCCGTCTCGTTTCGAGCAACTTGCTGAACGTCGGGGGCCGTAAAGGATCTGCTCTTCCACAAGTTCCAGAGCAATAGTGCAGAGAACAGCATGAGCCCAGGAATGATGCCGCCAATAAAGATATCGGTGATCGAAACCCCGATTGTAGCCCCGTAAAGAATCATGATGATAGACGGGGGAAGGATCGGCCCCAGAGCTCCGGCAACTGCCACCAGGCCTGCTGCTGTTTGCTTATCGTAGCCGGCACGGTCTACCAGGGCGGGGATCATGATCAACCCGATGGCAACCACTGTCGCGGGGCCCGACCCCGTCAGGGCCGCCAACATGGCACAGCCAACAATCGCCACCGCACCCATACCGCCGGGCAGCCTGCCGATAATGACATTGAGCCAATCCACCAAGTAATTGGTGAGCCGGGCCCTCTCCAGAATGAAGCCCATGAGAATAAAGAGGGGCACTGCTAGCAGCGGGAACGAATCTAACCCGAGGGTAATTTGCTGGGGCACCACCACCATCGGAGAAAGATCAACAAGCGCGAGATAAATGATGCAGGCAAGAATGATGCCGTAACCAATGGGCACTCCCAACACCATCAGCGCAGCCAAGCAGGCAAGCAAGATCCACTCCATGGAACTACTCCCCTGCTTTCTTCTGGGACTTGATTGACCGTAGCGCTGCCTGCCCTCGGGCCAAGCTATGAAAAGCTATGAGAGCACCAGTGACCATGACGGCAGAATAGACACAAGCCATGGGGATCTGGAGCGCTGGACTCAATTGCTGGTAGGTAATCGTCACCAACGGGATGGAAAAAATCACCAAACATGACGCAATCAGGAACACGATGACCTCCACTAGGAGGCTGTGATACGCACGTGACCGGCCATGCAGGCGATCATGGAGGAAGTCCAATGTGGCATGGCCACCATGGTAGGTAAGGACACTAGCCCCTAAAAAGCTGCACCAGATGAAGCTGAAGCGCGAAAGCTCCTCAGTCCACACGAAGCTGAAGTCCAGCACGTGTCTGGTCAATACCTGAAGCATTGCTGCAAGGCTCAATAGTATGAGGAACGTCGCAGCAAGGTACTCGACCACCCTATTAATGCGGCCCGAGAGGCGTTGCAATTGTGTGTCAGCCACCGTGGCTTTGGGATTAAACTCATGCACGATAGATATCCTCGATCAAATGAGCTTGGTTGGTTTCACGAAGAACATGCTCCAGGTATTCCCCGTTCTCCCCCTCTAAGAAGGAGCGGTACAGCGGATAAGTATCTTTGCGCAGCTCGTCCGTATTCGGCTGGCTAAAGCTCACGCCTTCTTCGCGGAGCAGGGCCTTCGCCTCATCGTGTGTTTCCGTCAAGAACTCATGCTCATAGTTGGCTGCGTCAATAGCCGCCTTCCGGAGGATCTTCTGCTCCTCGGGAGAAAAACCAGCCCAAATGCGTTCATCGATCAGCATGGGGATCGGTGAGAAGAAGTGCTCCGTGAGACTGATTTCGCTCGCCACTTCAAACCAGCGCTGTTCGTAGATTCCCTGCAGCGAGTTCTCGGTTGCATCAATAGTTCCCTGTTGTAGGGCGGGGACAACTTCGCCAAATGCCATCGGAAGCGGATTCGCGCCAAGTTCCTTGAACGCCTCCATATAGACCCTGCTTTCAGGCAGGCGGATTTTGATGTCCCTCAAGTCCTCGGCCGTCTCTACGCCGGGTGTATTCGAGATCATGCTCCTGAATCCGCCATTCCCCCACGCCAGGGGAACCATTCCAACCTCTCTCAATGCCTGGTTGAATGGCTCCATTGCAGATTCCGAGCGAAGTATCTGGTTAGCAACGTCATAGTCGGGCAGCAGAAATGGGAGGTCGAACGTCAATAGTGGCGCGGTGAAATTGCCGAGCTGGAAACTACTGATGATTGCGCTGTCCGTGGTTCCCAGCTGAAGCCCTTCTGCCATGACACGCTCACCACCCAGCTGCCCCGCGGGAATAATCTGGACATCCAATTCCCCTCTACTGTATTCACGGACGTTGCTCTGAAATTCCGTGGCGAACACGTGAAAAAATGCGAAGTCCGTGGCGGTCTGAACATGCGATAGCTCTAGTGTCTTTGTATTGCTCCCCTCCGGCGATTCAGACGAACAGGCAACCACGAGGCCGCTGATTACAACTGCTGTCACGAGGAGGCTCAACACCTTGAGAAAGCGCGCAGCCGGGCTAGTACCGTTCACAGGCACTGGAGTTGATGTCATGATGTATTTCTCTTTAGAGGCACTTAAGTAACACAGATCATATCGAGCGCTTGATAGAATCGCAATCGCATTTCTCAGCGCAACTAACGACAGGAGCAGGTAGTGAGGACCATTGGATACGAACGCGCACTCGAGTTATTAACGCCGGCGGACGCGGTGGATCTCATCAGAGACACACTCAAGTCAAGCTTTGACCCCTCCAACGATCTTGACCGTATTATCGCCCCTTTATCCAACGGCGAATTCCTCATCATGCCATCTGAATTGGATTCCGCGTTCGGCATCAAGGTCATCTCCGTTGCAGATTCCACCGCCACAAATGCTCAAGCACGTATCCAAGGCAGCTACCTGCTGTTCGATGGAGAGTCCATGTCCCCGACGCACACAATCGATGGCGTGGCTATCACGAACCTGCGGACCCCAGCAGCCAGCCTGGCTGGAATCAAAGACTTCCTCATCGCTGATCAGCAGCCACTAGAAGCCTTCATCTTCGGCACTGGGCCGCAAGCACGGTGGCACGCCCATACGCTCAAGGACATGTTGCGCGGTTACCGCGACGTGACGATCACGTTCTGCTCACGTACCAAGCCCCGGGATGTGGACACGTGGGTGGAAGCCGGTTCTCCCGAAGCGCAGCGCAAGCTGGGCACTACGGGACTCATTATCTGCGCCACCACAGCCGGCACACCCTTGTTCGGTAGTGATGACATCGCTGAGGACGCAATCATCGTCGCGGTTGGCTCCCATTCACCCGATAAGCGGGAGGTTGGAAGCGAAGTCATCGCGTCCGCCCAGGTCATCGTGGAAGACATGGGGGCCGCACTCCGAGAGGCAGGCGACATCATTCTCGCGGTAAAGGATGGCTCAATCAGGGAACAGGACCTCACCACAGTCAAAGACTTGCTGATGGATCCAACTCAATTCGACCATTCCCACCGAATCCTCTTCAAGACAACGGGAATGAGCTGGCAAGATTTGGTCCTCGCTCAGGCCATTGCCCGCCGCGATGCATAACTTAACCCGTCACTAACCCCGAGGCCCTACATCCCGCGGCGGGCGGGCAGACGCGGGGTGCCGTCGCCCCCAAAAAAGAAAAACAGCCGCCCACCGAAAGAACCGGTGAGCGGCTGCGAAACACAATCCCCTGAAGAGGAGAGCCGGAGGGCTTTAGCGAGCCTTCTCCAGGATCTCCACGAGGCGGAAGTGCTTGTCCTTGGAGAGCGGACGGGTCTCCTCGATCAGGACGCGGTCGCCAACGCCGGCGGTCTCAGCCTCATCGTGGGCCTTCACGCGGGAGTTGGTGCGCATGATCTTGCCGTACAGCGCGTGCTGCTTGCGGTCCTCGAGATCAACCACGATGGTCTTGTTCATCTTGGTAGACACTACGTAGCCGGAGCGAACCTTGCGGGCGCCCTTTTCCTTGTTAGTCACGTTAGCCTCACTCATGATGCGTCACCACCAGGGTTGGTAGACAGCCCGAGCTCGCGCTCGCGCAGGACGGTGTAGATGCGGGCGATGTCACGCTTGACAACACCCAGTCGACGGTTGTTGGTCAGCTGGCCGGTCGCCATCTGGAAGCGAAGGTTAAACAGTTCTTCCTTCGACTCGCGCAGACGAGTGGTCAGCTCTTCGTTGCTGAGCTCGCGGAGCTCATGGGCCGGGTTGCCGGTAGCCATTAGAACTGATCCTCCTTCTTCACGATGCGAACCTTGCATGGCAGCTTGTTGCCAGCGCGGCGCAGTGCTTCCATAGCCATTTCCTCGTTCGGGTAAGAAATCTCGAACAGGATGCGGCCTGGCTTCACGTTAGCCACCCACTTCTCCACAGGACCCTTACCGGAACCCATACGCACACCAAGTGGCTTCTGGGTCAGCGGACGGTCAGGGAAGATGTTGATCCACACCTTGCCACCACGCTTGACGTGGCGGTTGATGGCGATACGAGCGGACTCGATCTGACGGTTAGTGATGTACGTTGGCTCCAGGGCCTGCAGGCCGTAGTCACCAAACGTTACGCGGTTGCCGCCCTTGGACACACCGGTACGCTTCGGACGGTGCTGGCGACGGTACTTAACGCGCTTCGGGATAAGCATAGCTTCTTAGCCCTCCTGCTTCTGCTCTGCGCGCTGGCGACGAGCACCACCGCGGCGTGGACGCTCACGGCGTGCGCCACCACGGGAGTTGCGCTCATCGCGTGCGTTCATCAGGCTTTCACGGCGGCCGCCGACGACGTCACCCTTGTAGATCCACACCTTGACGCCAATGCGGCCGAAGGTGGTGTGAGCCTCGTAGGTGCCGTAGTCGATCTCAGCGCGCAGGGTGTGCAGCGGAACGCGACCCTCATGGTAGCGCTCGGTGCGTCCCATTTCTGCGCCGCCGAGGCGACCGGAACAAACGACCTTGATGCCCTTGACCTGTGGCTGGCGCATTGCGCCCTGGATTGCCTTGCGCATTGCACGGCGGAAAGCCACACGGTTGGTCAGCTGCTCGGCGATGGACTGAGCCACCAGCTGAGCGTTGGCATCAACGTTCTTAACTTCCAAAATGTTCAGCTGAACCTGCTTGCCGGTGAGCTTCTCCAGCTGGCCGCGGATGCGGTCAGCCTCGGAACCACGACGACCGATCACGATGCCCGGACGGGCGGTGTGGATGTCCACGCGGACACGGTCGTGGGTGCGCTCGATGACAACGTCGGCGATGCCGGCGCGATCCAGGCCCTTGGACAGGAACTCACGGATCTTGATGTCCTCGGCGAGGTAATCAGCGTACTGCTTGTCGGCGTACCAGCGGGAGCGCCACTCGGAAGTGATTCCCAGCCGGAGGCCGTGGGGATGAATCTTCTGGCCCACTACTGAGCACTTCCCTTCTGGCTCTCGACGACCACGGTGATGTGGCTCGTGCGCTTACGGACAGTGAAAGCACGGCCCTGGGCGCGCGGACGGAATCGACGCATCGTTGGTCCCTCGTCAGCGAAAGCCTCGGAGACAACCAGGGTGCTTGGATTCAGGCCGAAGTTGTTCTCTGCGTTAGCAGCCGCAGAAGCAACGACCTTGGCGACCGGCTCAGAAGCAGCCTGGGGGGCGTACTTCAGGATGGCCAGAGCGTCTTCCACAGACTTGCCGCGGATCGTGTCGATCACGCGACGCGCCTTCATTGGGGTGACGCGCACGAAACGCGCGGTTGCGCGTGCTGTGTTCACGGTGTCAGACATGATTATCGACGACCCTTCTTGTCGTCCTTAACGTGACCCTTAAAGGTCTTCGTAGGAGCGAACTCGCCTAGCTTGTGGCCGACCATGGAATCATCGATGAACACTGGCACGTGCTTGCGACCATCGTGGACCGCAAAGGTGTGGCCAATGAAATCGGGAAGAATGGTCGAGCGACGGGACCAGGTCTTGATGACCTGCTTGGTGCCCTTTTCGTTCTGAGCGTCCACCTTCGCGAGGAGGTGTTCGTCGACGAATGGGCCCTTCTTGAGGCTACGTGGCATTCTCTACTACCTCCTCTTAGCGCTTCTTGTTCTTGTTGGAGCGACGGCGACGGACGATCAGCTTGTCGCTTGGACGGTTGGGCTTGCGGGTGCGGCCCTCTGGCTTGCCCCATGGGGAAACTGGGTGACGACCACCGGAGGTCTTACCCTCACCACCACCGTGTGGGTGGTCAACCGGGTTCATCACAACACCACGCACGGTCGGGCGCCAGCCCTTCCAGCGCATACGGCCAGCCTTGCCCCAGCGGATGTTGATCTGGTCAGCGTTGCCGACCTCACCCACGGTGGCGCGGCAGCGGATGTCCACGCGGCGGATTTCGGAGGAAGGCATACGCAGGATGGCGTACTTTCCTTCCTTACCCAGCAGCTGGATGGACGCACCGGCGGAACGTGCCATCTTTGCGCCGCCACCTGGCTTCAGCTCCACAGCGTGGATGGTGGTACCAGTTGGGATGTTGCGCAGTGGCAGGTTATTACCCACCTTGATGTCAGCGTTAGCGCCGGACTCAAGCACCATGCCCTGCTTCAGACCACGAGGAGCGATGATGTAACGCTTCTCGCCATCGTAGTAGTGCAGCAGTGCGATGTTCGCGGTGCGGTTCGGGTCGTACTCGATGTGAGCGACCTTGGCCAGCACGCCGTCCTTGTCGTTACGACGGAAGTCGATAACGCGGTAACGGCGCTTGTGTCCACCGCCCTTGTGGCGGGTGGTGATGTGGCCGTGAACGTTTCGGCCACCGGTCTTCGACAGCGGGCGCAGCAGAGACTTCTCAGGAGTCGAGCGGGTGATCTCGTCGAACTCGGAGACAGAACTCTGGCGGCGACCCGGCGTAGTCGGCTTGTACTTACGAATAGCCATA
>DXFZ01000118.1 GCA_019114175.1 Candidatus Corynebacterium gallistercoris | reverse complement strand
GTCAATGAGGTCCAGCATGCCGTCCTGGATCACCTCGGTGTAGGCCTGGATGTTCTCAAACTTGGAGTCCAGCAGGCCCGCCATCACGGCGTTCGGCACGTTGCCCACGCCGGACTGCATGATGTACTCGTCGTACTTCAGACGGCCTGCCTTCACTTCGCCTTCCAGCAGGTCCAGGAAGTGGCCGGCAATCTTCTTGGACGTGTCGTCAACCGGCTTGAATGGCGCGTTGCGGTCTGCGGCGTTGGTCTTGACCACGGCCACGACCTTGTTCTGGTCCACCGGAATGTAGGTGGTACCGATGCGGTCGCCTGGGCGGTTGATTGGGATGGGGGTGCGGTTAGGCAGCGGCTGGATCTTGTAGATGTCGTGCATGCCCTCCAGGTCCAGGGACTGCCACTCGTTGACCTCGATGATGATCTTGTCTGCCGCGTTGAGGTACTCCACGTTGTTACCCACGGCGGAGGAAGGCACGATGTTGCCCTCCTCAGTGATGCGCACGGCTTCCACGATGGCGACGTTGAAGTTGCCGAAGAAGCCCTGCTCCACCTGCAGGCCCAGGTGGGACAGGTGGATGTCCTGGTACTTCATCTCACCGGCGTTGATCTTGTTGCGCATGATCGGGTCAGATGCGTAGGGGGTGCGGTAGTTCACTGCATCTGCTTCTGCCAGCACGCCATCGCAGTCTGGTGCGGTGGAGGCGCCGGTGAAGACGTCAATCTTGAAATCATCGCCACGGGAGTGGGCCGCCTTGGCCTTCTCCGCGATGGCGGTCGGCAGCGCCTTGGGGTAGCCGGCGCCGGTGAAGCCGGACATGCCGACCTTATCTCCGTGGTTGACGAACTGCGCTGCTTCGTCAGCGCTCATGACCTTGGACTTGAAGAACTCGTTTGAGATGCGGTCAGACATAGTTATGCCTTGCCTCCTAGGATTCGGAATACTCTTTGTTTTCCAACCCTACCGAATCCCTTCTTTTTATGTCGCGACGCCACCCCACGCCTCTTTGCTCCCCCACCCGCTTTGGTGTGACAATGGTGGCTGTGACTTCTTTGATTGCTCCTGAACCGGCCTCCGCTTCTGCTCCTGCGTTGCGGATCGGTTCGTTGAACCTGGATTCTCCGGTCGTGTTGGCTCCCATGGCGGGGGTAACGAACGTGGCCTTCCGCTCTTTGTGCCGGGAGCAGGAGCGCGAGCGCATGGGCTCAGTCGCTGGCTTGTACGTGTGCGAGATGGTGACGGCCCGCGCGTTGGTGGAGCGCAACCCCAAGACGCTGCACATGACGACCTTCGCCCCTGACGAGGATCCGCGCAGCCTGCAGCTGTACACCACTGACCCGGAGTACACGTACAAGGCCGCGAAGATGATCGTCGATGAAAACCTGGCGGATCACATCGACATGAACTTTGGCTGCCCGGTGCCGAAGGTCACCAAGCGCGGTGGCGGGTCCGCCCTGCCGTATAAGCGCCGCCTGTTCGGCAACATCGTGGCCGCTGCCGTGAAAGCCACTGAAGGTACCGATATTCCGGTGACGGTGAAGTTCAGGGTGGGTATTGATGACGACCACCACACTCACTTGGACGCCGGCCGCATTGCTGCGGACGAGGGGGCTGCGGCCGTCGCCCTCCATGCCCGAACTGCAGCCCAGCGCTACTCCGGCGAAGCCGACTGGTCACAGATCGCAAGGCTCGTGGACCACATGGATGGACGCGTGCCGGTGCTGGGCAATGGCGACATTTTCAAAGCCACCGATGCCCGCGCGATGATGGACTCCACGGGCTGCGATGGCGTGGTCGTGGGGCGCGGATGCCTGGGGCGGCCGTGGTTGTTCGCGGAGCTGTCCGCGGAGCTGCGAGGCCTCCCGGTGCCAGAGGCTCCCACGTTCGGTGAGGTGGCACGGATCATCATGCGCCACGCGGAGCTCCTCGCCGCCCACGATGGCGAGGACAAGTCCTGCCGGGATCTGCGCAAGCACATGAACTGGTACCTGCGCGGCTTCCCGGCCGGCGGGGATATGCGGCGCACCCTCGCGCGCGTGTCCAGCCTGGCTGAGCTGAGGGAGGCTCTGGACGAAGTGTGGGACTCCCCCGCCACCGCCGAGGACGCCGATGGCGCGCGCGGCCGGCAGGGATCTCCAGCAAAAGTGCAGCTCCCGGAGGGTTGGCTGGATGATCCGGAAGATGACGCTGTCCCCGAGGGAGCAGACATTATGCATAGCGGGGGCTAAAAGGTACGGCTATTATTTGTAGCTATGCGCACCGCCTATAGAGACCAGCTCAATCAACTCACTCATGACTTGCAGTTGATGGCGGATTTCGTACGTACGTCCATGGAATCCGCATCCCACGCCCTCCTCAACGCGGACTTGGCGGAGGCTGAACGCGTGGTGGGCAGCATTGACACCATTGAAGACCTGCGGGAGCAGGCAGAAACCGCAGCCTTCGGCCTGTTGGCGCTGGAGGCCCCGGTGGCGCGCGACCTGCGGCAAGTGGTGGCGGGCCAGCACATCGTGGAGAACCTGACGCGCATGGCCGCCCTGTCAGTGCATGTGGCGAAGATGGCGCGGCGCCGTCACCCTGACATTGCTGTGCCGGAGCCGCTGCGCGGCTACATCGCGGAAATGGCGCGGCTGGGCGCGGACGCCGCGCAGAAGGTCAAGGACATCCTGGTGCACGCGGATGCCAACAAGGCGTTGGAGTTGATGCGCGATGATGACGCGGTGGATGACATTCACCAGCACCTGTTCCAGCTGACGACCCAGCGGGAGTGGCCGTATTCCGTGCGGGAGGCCGTGGACATCACGCTGCTCTCCCGCTTCTTGGAGCGCTATTCAGACCACGCCGTGGGCATCGGCCAGCGGGTGGTGTTCATGGTCACCGGCCTGGCGCCCGAGGAGTACGAAATTCAAAAGCAGAATGAGGCCGTCAAGCAGGATCGGATGAACCAGTTTGATGAGATCAGCCGCCGATACTATGGGGAGTTCGGCTAGGCTCTAGCCTTCTTCCCGGTAGGCGCGCTGGGCGAACATGGCGGCGTTCAGCGCATCATCGAGGAGCTCGTCGGGGCTGCGGGAGACATCCAGCTGCACTCCGCGCTCATCCGCCTGGAGGCGCTGCAGGTCATTCAACTGCGTGGTGAGTAGTTCACGCGGCAGGTCGGTGCCGATGCGGTGGGCCATGCGCTCCGCCAGCACGTCTTCGGTGCCATAGAGGTGCACGTAGAAGACGGTGGCGTGGGCCGCGCCATTAAGGATCTCCCGGTGCTCCCGCCGCAGTGACGTGCAGGCGGTCACGGAGTTCCGCCCCGCCGCGGCTTCCGCGGCTATCCAGTCCCTCACCCGGCCCAGCCACTCCTTGCGCACGGCGTTATCTGGCAGCTTGCCATCCTTGAGGATTTCCATGGTGCTGGCTGGGTGCAGGTCATCGGCTTCCTGGAGCGCCCACCCTGTGTGTTCGGCGATGCGCCGCGCCAGGGTTGTCTTGCCGGTGCCGCTCACACCCATGACAACGATGTGCACGGTTGCTTGGGGTTGTTCCGCTGCGTGAGCTGCGTGAGCTGCGTGATCCATGAGTGTCCCTCACATGTCCCTTTGAGTATTCCGGCTAAAACAAGTCTTGCCCCCAGTATGCCGTGAGTAATGGCTACTGGGGGCGGAATTGCCGGCGAGGGCACGGCGGCGTGCCCTCTTTTGTGGGGAGGACGGGATCAGCCGAAGCGGCCGGAGATGTAATCCTCAGTTTCCTTCTTGTCCGGGTTCTCGAAGATCTTCTTCGTTGGGCCAACCTCAACCAGGTTGCCGGGCTTGCCGGTGGCTTCCAGGGAGTAGAAGGCGGTCTGGTCAGACACGCGGGCGGCCTGCTGCATGTTGTGGGTCACGATCACGATGGTGAAGTCTTCCTTCAGCTCGTGGATGAGGTCCTCCACAGCCAGGGTGGAGATGGGGTCCAGCGCGGAGCAGGGCTCGTCCATGAGCAGCACCTCCGGCTCCACGGCGATGGCGCGCGCGATGCACAGACGCTGCTGCTGACCACCGGACAGGCCGCCGCCCGGCTTGTCGAGGCGGTCCTTGACCTCTTCCCAGAGGTTTGCGCCACGCAGCGCCTTCTCCGCGGTCTCCTTCAGCTTCTTCTTGTTCTTCTCACCGGAAAGCTTCAGGCCGGCCACCACGTTCTCCTCGATGGACATCGTGGGGAATGGGTTGGCCTTCTGGAACACCATGCCGATGGTGTTGCGCACGGCTACTGGATCCACCTTGGGTCCGTAGATGTTCTCGCCATCAAGCAGGATCTCGCCGGTCACGGTTGCGCCGGGGATGACCTCGTGCATGCGGTTGAGAGTGCGCAGCACGGTGGACTTGCCGCAGCCGGATGGGCCGATGAAGGCGGTCACGGCCTTCGGTGGGATGTGGAGGTTGACGTTCTGCACGGCGTGGAAATCACCGTAGTAAATGTTCACATCGTTGAGGTCAAGGCGCTTAGCCATGATGGTTCTCCTAGGATTTTTCTTTTTTGTTGCGACGCCACCACGCGTTCGTTGTGCGCGCGGTGCGAGTGTGGTTAACGGGGTTGCTAGACCTTGACTGAGAAGCGCTTGGAGATGAGGCGGGCGCCCAGCATGAGCGCGGCGACCAGCAGCACCAGCGTCAGTGCCGCGCCCCAGAGGCGCTCAAGCACGTACGGCTCATTGCCGGCACGGTACATCTGCAGCATGAACAGGGGCAGGGAGTTCTGGTTGCCTTCGAAGACGTTCCAGTTCACCACCGGGGTGGAGCCCACGAGGATCAGCACTGGCGCGGACTCGCCCATCACGCGGGCCACGGCCAGCATGATGCCGGTGACGATGCCGGACAGCGCCGTGGGGAGCACGATCTTGACGATGGTCTTCCACTTCGGCACGCCCAGGGCGTAGGAGGCCTCGCGCAGGTCCATCGGCACGATGCGCAGCATTTCTTCAGCGTTGCGCACGATGATGGGGACCATGAGGAGAACCAGGGCGATGGAGACGGCGAAGCCGGAGCGGTCGAAGCCGAACATGGTGATCCACATGGCGTAGACGAACAAGGCGGCCACGATGGAGGGAACACCGGTGAGGATGTCCACCATGAAGGTCGTGGTGCGGCCCAACCATCCGCCGCGGGAGTACTCCACGAGGTAGATGGCGGTGAACACGCCGATCGGCACGGAGATCAGGGAGGTCACGAGGACCTGCATGAGGGTACCGATCATGGCGTGGGCGATGCCGCCGCCCGGCTTGTTGGTCGGCTGACCTGCCATGTCAAAGCCCCACCAGCTGGCTTGCAGGATGGAGGACAGGCCATTGGTCAGCACGGTGATGAGCACCCAGGCCAACGGGGCGAGGGCCAGCACCATGGCTGCGTAGATGATGATGGTGGCGAACTTGTCCTTGACCTTTCGGCCTCCGGAAATGTCCGTGAAGAGATTCGCGGATCCCTTGGATGAGGAAGCTACTGCGTTAGTCATTGTGAAACTTCTGACCTTCCTACTTCTTGGCCACGACGGCACGGGCGGCGGCATTGACCAGGAAGGTCAACAGGAATAGCACCAGGCCGGCGGCGATGTAGGCGCCGGCCTTCAAGTCATCGTTGAACTCAGGTGCTGCGTTGGCGATGGCGGTGGCGAAGGTGGTGCCGCCGTCCATGAGGGATCCACGGAAGCCAGGCGCGGAGGCGATGACCATGTACAGTGCCATGGTCTCACCGAGCGCGCGGCCCAGGCCGAGCATGCCACCGGAGATGTAACCGGACAGGCCGAAGGGCAGCACGGTCATGCGCACAACTTCCCAGCGGGTCGCGCCCAGCGCCAGCGCGGCCTCCACTTGGCCCTTGGGGGTCTGGATGAAGACCTCGCGGGTGGTGGCGGCGATGACTGGCAGGATCATGATGGCCAGCACGATGCCACCGGTGAAGATGTTGCGGGAGGTGGACAGTGCCGGTGAGGTGCCCTGCTGGTAGTCGAAGAGGAAGAATCCTCCGGCCCAGCTGATGAGCCACTCGTAGAAACCACCCAGGGCCGGGCCGAGCACCTGGATGCCCCAGATGCCGAACACGATGGATGGCACCGCTGCCAGCAGGTCAACCAGGAAGCCCAGCGGCTTGACCAGCGCCTTGGGGCAGTAGTTGGACAGGAAGATTGCCACGCCCAGAGCCACGGGCATGGCGATGACCAATGCCACCAGGGAGACCAAGACGGTGGTGAAGAACAGGTTCGGGATACCGAACTGCATCCAGCCGCCATCGTTTGCGGTGTAGTTGGTGTTCCAGCGGTCACCGTAGGTGAAGAAGCTCAGCAGACCGTCCCGCAGGCGGCCCAATGCGGGTACTGCACGCAGGATGAGGAACAGGCCAATCAGCGCGATCATCGCGGTGATCAGGATGGAGGATGTCTTGGCGAGAGTCTCGAAGATCACGTCACCGGGGCGCTTGACGGTGGATCCACCCGCGCGCTGGCTGTTTTCCTCTGAGAGGTTGGGTTGAGGGCGTTGCGCGGCGGTGAGCTGTGGCTCGCGTTTAACCTCAATCTTGTTGGCATTGGCCATGAGTGAAAAATCCTTCAGGAAAGTGGGGAAAATCAATTAGCCTGTGGCGCAATATAACCCCCGGCCGGTGTATCAACGGGCGGGGGGATTGTACTGGCGAAGCGCCACGATCAGCTCGCGACGATGCAGCTTTACTGCAGTGCGTCCACAGCCTTTTCCAGCTTGGACTTGAACTCGCCATCCACTGGGATGTAGCCCTCAGCCTCGAGCTCAGAGCCCTGGTTCTCCAGGATGGTGTACAGGAAGTTCTTCACCAGAGCGGCGGTCTCCTCGTCGTAACCAGCGGAGCAGACGATCTCGTAGGTGGTCAGAACCAGTGGGTACTGGCCCTCTTCCTTCTCCTTGTACAGCGCCTCGGTGTCCACAACCAGGTCGTTGCCCTCGCCTTTGAAGGCAACGCCACCCAGAGCGTTGTTGACGTTCTCAGCGTTCAGCTCGGTCGGGCCGTTGCCGAAGTCAATGTTGGCCACACCCAGCTTGTCGTTGTTGGTGGCGTAACCGGACTCCACGTAGGTGATGGCGCCTGGGGTTGCGGCAACCTGGTCAGCAACACCGGTGGAGCCGTTAGCGCCGGAGCCGGTAGCAGTTGGGAAGGACTTGCCCTCGTCCTCCCACAGGCCGTCGGTGGAGGCCTTCAGGAACTTTTGGAAGTTGTCAGAAGTGCCGGACTCATCGGAGCGGTACACAACCTGGATCGGCTCGCCCGGCAGCTCGGTGCCCTCGTTTTCAGCAGCGATCGCTGGGTCGTTCCACTCCTTGATCTCGCCCTTGAAGATCTTAGCGATGGTCTCCACGGACAGGTTCAGGGTGTCAACGCCATCCAGGTTGTAGGCCACAGCCACGGGACCGATCACCATGGGCAGGTGCCATGCATCGTTGCCCTCACAACGGTTCTTGGCCTCTTCGATCTGGTCATCCTTCAGCGGGGAGTCAGAACCAGCGAAGTCCACCTGGCCGGCAACGAACTGGGACTGGCCGGAGCCGGAACCCGTTGCGTTGTAAGCCAGGGTGGAGCCGGTGGAAGAAAACGCAGGACCGAAGATGTTGTCCATGGCGTTCTGCTGGGAAGATGCGCCTTCGCCGCGCAGTTCACCGGTGGTCTCAGACTTCTCGTAGTTGCTGTCAGAGCCGCCCTCAGAGCTGGAGCTGCCACCGTTGTCTGCGTTGGAGCAGGCGGTCAGTACCAGGGTGCTGGCGAACAGGGTGGCGGCAGCAGCGCTGCCACGCTTCATGGTGAGCTTCACGTCGGTTTCCTCCGAATGTCAGAAGTACATCTGTACGTCAATTATGTGGATCAGAAGCCGCATACACGGCGTTGATCTACACGCTATCCGCCGCCCGAAAACTTAAAGCAGGCACAAGGTAAACAGAAGGTTAACAGCGTGATTGAAGCAGGTGAGAGGATTAAATTTTCTCGAAACTTCCGCAAGAGGGGCAGGAAAACAACACCCCCAACCAC
>DXFZ01000013.1 GCA_019114175.1 Candidatus Corynebacterium gallistercoris | reverse complement strand
CCAACGGATACCCCAACACACCACCAGGACCACCAAACTCTAACCAGCGCTCCAGAATCCGGCCCCGCACACTACCTAAACCAGCCAACGAACCATAAATATGCCCACCCTGGAACACCTGCTTACGCCCCAACCCATCACCCATCCCAACCTCATCTGCCACCGGATACCCCAACGGACCAGCCTCCCACCCCAACGCATCCCACACGAAAGAGAAATGCGTACTCACCGCATGAGCACCCACATCCGGATGCCAATAAATAAACCCATTGACGAACTCATTCCGCCGCCCCACACCATCAGACACACCCAACTCATCAGACTTCGGCCACGTCAAAAAACTCGCCGGCCCACCCAACGCATCATACTTCTCCCGAATCGCCCCACACACCCGATACGGGCTAGGCCAATACGTCCGACAATTCACCGGCCCAGCTGCCAACACCTCAGCCACCCCCCCCTGCGGCAACACCCCGCCGGCACGCTCGAACCCAGCAGCACCTAAACGCTCCCTAGCCTCCTGCACTTCCGCCAGATCAGCCTCCTCCTCCTTCGTAAACCCACCGGGGATCTCCTCCCTGTCAGAACGCATAGCACCAGATACAACAACAGGGCTGGGATCCACCGTGGGATTCCAGCCCTGCCCCGCTTGGTTATCAATCCTATTATCATCAAACCCCGGCTCTAAAGGCTCTAAATCCTCCCGCCCTGGGGCAACCTGGTCGGCACCGTTACCCGCCCCGTCCCCATCACCGTCAATCGGGGCATCGTGGACCTGCTGGAGATACACATTATCGATCAACACCTGCCGATCCTGCGCACCCGCCACCTGCACGCCACCCACAGCGGTACACACCACAGTCACCACCGCCAACAACGTCTCCCTATAACCCTCATGGCCAATCACCTTTCGTGATCCAGTTCCTTCCACGGTGTGATATAGATTACTTTCAGCCCCATCAGATATCAAGAGTTTTATAAAAATATTTTCCAGGCTTTGCCTATCCACCACCTAACTCAACCCCTTCGAGCTGAGATGCCAGCTCCGGAGACCAAGCGGTTCAGAATATTTGCGAGGCGCCGTCGCCAAAAAAGCACGTCACTCCGCATCAACCTGCATAAAACCGGCCATGGATAGACTAAGTTGTTCACCAACTAACGGGGTGCTAACTTAGCCACCATCAATAACCCAAGGAGGAACACTATGTCCCAACACCGCAAGAACCTGCGCCGCAAGACCCTCGCCGGCATCACCGCCGTGGCTGCTGCCTTCTCCCTCGCCGCCTGCGGCAGCGACGATGAAGACGTCATCAAGGTCGGCACCACCGACCAGGGCCAGAAGCAGTGGCAGGTCTTCGAAGAGCAGGCCAAGGCAGAAGGCCTCAACGTGGAACTGGTCCCATTCAGCGACTACAACCTGCCGAACCGTGCGCTGGCGGATGGCCAGATTGACGTCAACAACTTCCAACACCTGATGTTCCTGGCGGACTACAACGTCAACAATGACTCTGACCTCACCCCCATCGGCGCCACCGAAATCATCCCACTGGCCCTGTACTACAAAGACCACGATGACGTAAAGGCCGTGGAGGAAGCCGGTGAGGTCGCCATCCCCAATGACCCCACCAACCAAGGTCGCGCCCTGCACATGCTTGCCTCCAACGGCCTAGTTGAGCTGAAGGATTCGGAGATCCTCTCCCCCACCCCGGCGGACGTGGACACGGACAAGTCCAAGGTGAAGATCACCCCGGTGGACGCGGCACAGACCGTCACCGCCTACATGGATGGCACCCCAGCCGTGATCAACAACTCCTTCCTGGACCGCGGCAACATTGATCCGAAGTCCGCCGTAGCCCAGGACGATCCGGAAGCCCCAGAGGCTCAGCCCTTCATCAACGCCTTCGTCACCACCAAGGACCGCAAGGATGAAGCCGACCTGCTGAAGCTGGTGGACGTGTGGCACTCCAAGGAAGTCCAGGACGCCATCAATGAGCAGTCCGCCGGCACTTCCGTCTCCGTGAACATGAAGGGTGACCAACTGACGGAGATCCTGAAGTCCACTGAAGACAAGATCCGCGAGCAGCAGTAACTAGAAGGTAACACCCATGTCAGAAGGCTCTCCAGCCACTCCGCCGCGGACCTCTGCCGCTGGAACCACCGGCACTGCGATTGAGTTTAAGAACGTCTCCAAGGTCTTCAAACAAGGCAAGAAAGAAGTTCACGCGCTCAAGGACGTGTCCACCAGCATCCCGGGCGGGTCCATCATCGGCATCATCGGCTATTCTGGCGCTGGTAAATCCACGCTGGTTCGGCAGATCAACGGACTAGACCGCCCCACAAGCGGCCAGATCCTCCTAGACGGGCAGGATATTGTCCCGCTGCCGGAATCCCAGATGCGCAAGCTGCGCACGGAAATCGGCATGATCTTCCAGCAGTTCAACCTGTTCTCCTCCCGTAACGTGGCGGGAAACGTGGCATACCCGCTCAAGCTGCAGGGCATGCCCAAGGCAGAACGGGCCAAGCGCGTGCAAGAACTCCTGGAGTTCGTGGGCCTAGGAGACAAGGGCAACTCGTACCCAGAACAGCTCTCCGGCGGGCAGAAGCAGCGCGTGGGCATCGCCCGCGCGCTGGCCACCAACCCCAGGCTGCTGCTGGCCGATGAAGCCACCAGCGCCCTGGACCCCTCCACCACCCAAGACGTGCTGGAGCTGCTCCGCAAGGTCAACCGGGAATTCGGCATCACCATCGTGGTGATTACCCACGAGATGGAGGTCGTGCGCTCCATCGCGGACAACGTGGTGGTAATGGAAAACGGTTCCATCGTGGAGCAGGGCTCCGTGTATGAGGTCTTCTCCAACCCGCGTACCGCCGTGGCCGCAAACTTCGTAGCCACCTCCCTGCGCAACACCCCGGACTTGGTGGAGGCTGAGGCCCTGCAGGCGGAGTCCGGCCGCTTGTTTACCATCACCATGGCAGAGGGCATCGGCTTCTTTGATGCCGTGTCCCAGGTGTCTGCCGCTGGTGTGGGTGTCAACATCGTGCACGGCGGTGTCACCACCCTGCAGAACCACAGCTTCGGCCGGTTGACGCTGCGGCTGACCCCCACCGATGCCGCTGGCGAGCAGGCCATTGAGCAGTTCCACCAGCGTTTGTCCCAGACCACCGATATTGAGGAGATCCGATGAACACGATGACCCTCGCACAAATGGACTGGGACCGCCTAGGCGGAACCTTCCAGGAGGCCATTGGCCAGACGCTATACATGGTAGCGGTGACGCTACTGCTCTCCGGCATCTTCGGCCTGCTCATCGGCTTGGTGCTGTACACGACCCGGGAGGGCGGCTTGCTCTCCAACAAGGCGGTGTACTGGGTGACCAACATTTTGGTGAACATCATCCGCCCCATCCCGTTCATCATCCTGCTTTCTGCCATTGGCCCGCTGACGGACCTCATCGTGCAGTCCCGCATCGGCATGGAGGCCGCGATCGTGGGCATGGTGGTGGCCGCGACCTTCGGCGGCGCGCGCATCGTGGAGCAGAACTTGGTCAGCATTGACCCCGGTGTGATCGAGGCCGCCAAGGCCATGGGCGCTTCCCCGTGGAAGATCATCACCAGCGTGATCATCCCGGAGGCCTTGGGCCCGCTGATCCTCGGCTTTACGTTCATGTTCATCGCCATCGTGGATATGTCCGCCATGGCCGGGTACATCGGTGCTGGTGGTTTGGGCGATTTCGCGATCGTTTATGGTTACCGATCCTTCAACGACGCCGTCACGTGGACCACCGTGGCCGTCATTATCGTGATCGTTCAGATTGCGCAGCTGGGCGGCAACTGGCTAGCCAAGAAGGTCATGCGCCGCTAGCGCACGCCCCCTTTTACGCCCTCAGGCGGTGAACTGGTTCGCTCTACAGATACAGCGAACCAGTTCACCGCCTGCTTTGGCTTATCCCCACACGAAGAAATGGCCACCCCCACGTTGTCCTTCACCAACTGCACATGGAATGCCTCCCCGCTGACGGGATCCGTAACGAACCGCTGCGCAGAGGCCTTCTCCTTCTCCCTACCCTCACCCGGCCGGGAAACATCCAACCCCGTCCACGGCACCAACTTGCCAGACCCCTGCAGCTCGCCAGCGGCCGCCAGCTCCGCCACCTGCCCCGGCACGTCCAACGTTCCGCGGCCCCGGTTACCGGTGAGGGCCAGCTCCCCGCGCCGCGCCGCCGCGATCATCGCCAGCCCCTCATCCTCGGTCAGCCGGCCATAAGAATAATTCGTTGGCAACAGAATCATGGAAGGCGCAAACCTGTGCCCCTTGGTGTGGGAGGCCTCCCACACCACCTCCGGGTACTCCCTGTGCAACGCCTCCGCCAGCGGCCTGCCGAACACCGCGCAGCACGTATCGCGCTTACCGTGCGTGCACACCAGCAGCAGTGGCTCCGTGATCCGCCGCGCCTGCGCGTTCGCCCCCGGCGCGCTTAAGTCCAGATCAAGGATGTCTTCCGGCCCGGCCACGTCCAAGTATTCCAACACTGGCGCATGCCCTGCAGCGGCTGAGCCGGCTGTGGCGTCGCCCCCACAATCTGCCCATGCGATGTACAGCGCCCGCCCTGCACGTTCCTGGCGCTCCTGCCCCTCCCGCCCCGGCTTGCGGATGAAGTGCAGCGCGGCACCATTTTCCTTGAGGAACTTCTTGAGCTTGCCGGCCAGCTCCTTGCCGAGCGCCTCCCCATCCAGGATGTCCCGCCCCCAGTTGGTGAAGTACTCCAGCGCCAGCACCAGCCGGGCTTGCTTCGCGGTACCCGGCAGGGCCTCGGTGGTGGAAAGCGCGCACCCGCTCGCTACCGCGGAGTGGAGGTCTGTGGCGGTACCAGCGTTCGGGTTTCGGCGTGTAGGCATGGTTTACATCTTAGTATGTTGCCTCAATTCTCCACCGGGTACCTTTGCATACCAGCAGGAAGGCCGCCACGTTTCCCTGCGCATCCCGGGTGGCTACTTGCATGCGCGCGTAGCGTTTCCCGGCGGCCCACCAGTGCTCGTCCACCGGCCAGGGGCCTGCCCATCCGGTGATGGTGTGGGTGGTGTTTCCCCAGCGTAGGGTGTCTGGTTGCTGGTTAAGCATGCCGCGTTGGGTCACGTAGATGGGGGTTCCTTGTTGGTCGCACACGTGCACGGTGGCTGCGGGGTGCCGTGATTGTTGTTGGGCGACGCCACCCTGAACCCCCATCCCCTCCCTCATCACGGGGGGCGGGCCGATGAGCCCGGGCAGCGGCGCTATCAATTGGCCGGTCCACTGGTCGGTAGGTTGCGCGGAGACATCCTCCGGGTCTTGCTCCCCATAAGGGACAGTAACGATTCTTCCCGCCACGGCTCGCCCGCCTCTGTGCACCGGCCTGCGGACGGCCTGGGTGCCGATGAGCGCCTGAGCCCGGCCGGCAGCGGCACGCGCGGCACGCACGCCTTCATCCGGTCCGCCCCAGAGTGGTTCCGCGAGGGTTCCCGCGGGGACCACGTCTAGGGGGATGAGGTCGATGCTGCTGATACCCACTGCGCTGGCATCCCACGCGGAGCCATCCGCTGCATCTTCCGGGCCGGTGACGTTGGCGCGCATGCGGGTGATCCAGCCATCGAGTTGCCAGCGGATCCGCTGGGCGGTCTCCTGCTCTGTGAGCGGCTCCTGGCAGCGCCAAACCCTTTCACTGTGCGCTGGCCCTTCATAGCCCATGGGCGTGGTCATGCGGGCACGCACGCCGAGCCGCAGGCAGGCTTGGCCGGCGGAGAAGAGTTGCTGGTGGAGCTGGGCGGCTACCTGGCGCGCCACGAACGCCGCGGCGGACGTGCTGTTGATGGGCTCGTCCGGCTGGTAGGTGACCTCCGCAGACGAGGCGTGTGCGGCGGGCGAGACTCCCCGTTCGGCCTGGCCGGAAGCGATACGGTGCCATTCCACGGCTTCTTGCCCAAAGCGCCCGGCGATGTGGGCGATGGGCAGCGCGGCAAAGTCCGCCAGCGTGCACACCCCCAGTTGGCTGAGGGTGTCCACGAGGCCAGCCGGGGCGCGCAGAGCCGGCTCCACGGTCAGTGCGGCGATGGGTAAGGTAGCGATGAACTCCGCCCCCGCGCCCGGCGAGATTGTCTTGCCTGCCCGCGCCGCCCACACGGCGGTAATGAGATCATCGGCAATGCCGGCGAGGCAATCTGCACCCAGTTGAGCAGAGGCATTGAGTAGCTTTTCTAAGGCCACATCTTCTGTGCCATAGAACTTCGCCAACGAATGCATGGGGAAGGCCAACAGGCCGGGGCGGATAGTCTCCACGCCTGCAGCCACCTGTTCCAACGCAGCGAGCACCTCTTCATGCACCCCGGTCTGCAGGGTCGGGTCATCTTCTGCCACCATGAGCGTGGGACACGTGGCCAACGCGGTGCGCTGCTTCATCCCTGCGCGCACCCCGGCGCGGCGAGCGGCAGTGTTGCATGCCAGGACGCGGTGATCCTTGATCACCCCTGCTGGGGCCAGCAAGTCCCAGCCCTTGTGCATGGCCAGGGCGTAGACGGGCCAATCCGGGAACCACAGCACAGTCACGCGGTGGCGTACCGCAGGTGTTGCTTGCAGGGCGGTCATTGCGCAGCCTCGCGAACCCAGCGCTGCTCCACTGTTGCTGGCTCTGCAGATTCTGCTAGCGCTACAGGCTCGGCTCCCACAAGGGCTGTGAAGCGTTGCGGCGGGTGGGCCTTGCCCCATGTCGTCACGTCCAGCTCTACCCCCTTGATGCGGCCAGCCCCGCGGCCCAGCCCGGTCACCGCCGCCACTGTTGCCGTCACGTGCAAACGGGCACTGGGCCACGTGGCTCCGCTGATGAGTAGGGCACACCGGCTCTTGTGCAGCCGCGCATCCACGGAACGGGTAAAGCTGGCGGGCAAGGCACCGGACGCAGGGGTCTCTCGGCGGCCGTGAAACACCACCATGTCCATCCCCTCCACCAGCGTGGCCAACACGGCGGAGGTGTGTGGGGAAGCATCCGGAATCAGCACGATCCTCTCCATGTCTCCGCCAGCAGCAGCCACGGCAGCAAGGGCTAATTCTGGGAAGTTCACCACTGCCGCACACCCGCCGCTGGCGGTCAGGGCCGCGACCACGTCCACGATCATCGAGGGGCAGTAGTCCACCTGGGTTGCCGCAGCGGCGGGGAACCCCTTGCCTGGCAAGTGCGGTGCCAGCCAGCGAGGTGCCCGCACCGCTGGCTCGGCGATCACCGCAGCCGCTGGTGCACTGCCGCTGGATCCGCCCCCTTCAATGGCCCGCATTTTACGCCGGAGATCACTGATAGTGCTATCGATATCGCGCAACTGTGAAGACTGTGCCGATTGCGCCGATTGTGCCGCTAATCCCATAGCCACTGCCTTTCCTTCCTGCTTCATCGCTTCCAGACACTATGTGTATAGCTCAGGCGGGCGACACTGCAGGCCGCAGCAAATATAGTTTATTAGAACACCTTTTCGCCCTAGGTGGAGAATAGCCCTGGGGTGCCAGACGGTCAAGCACAGCAGGTCACGGCTAAAATAGTTACCCATGAGTTCAACCACCCCCGTGATCCAACCGCCCGTGCGCGTCCGCGCGATCAGTTCCGTCCTCTTCGGACTGGCAGTTGGCATTATGGCCGGCCCCGTCGCCCCCGGGATCCAAGTGATCGTGCTTGTCTTATGCGTAGGGGCAGCACTACTGCTCACCTTCAACCACCCCTACCGGCGCAAGGTCCGCGAAGAAGTAGAAAAGCGCGGCGAACGCTACCGCACCAGCGCCGCGCAGGTCATGCCCCTGTTCCCCCTCTGGATCGGGCTCATGACCCTCCCCATGCTCAGCAGCCGTTCATGGCTGCTCGTCGCCATATTCTGGGCCATTGCGGGTGCCTACACGTGGTACATGTACCCCCACATCGATGGCACCGCGCACATCAAGCCCCAGCGCAAGGGCTAACGCACCCGCGCTATTCCCACTCGATCGTTCCCGGCGGCTTGGATGTCACATCCAGCACCACGCGGTTCACATCCTCCACCTCGTTCGTAATGCGGGTGGAGATGCGCTCCAGCACCTCATAAGGAATGCGGGTCCAATCCGCCGTCATCGCATCCTCTGAGGATACAGGTCGCAAAACGATGGGGTGGCCGTACGTACGGCCGTCGCCCTGAACACCAACCGAACGAACATCAGCCAGAAGAACCACCGGGCACTGCCAGATCACCGAATCCAAACCAGCGGCGGTCAGTTCCGCGCGGGCGATGGCATCGGCCTTGCGCAGCGTCTCCAGGCGCTCCTCCGTCACCTCGCCGATGATGCGAATGCCCAGGCCAGGGCCGGGGAACGGCTGGCGCGCCACGATCTCCTCCGGCAGCCCCAGCTCCCGGCCCACCGCGCGTACCTCGTCCTTGAACAGCAGGCGCAGCGGCTCCACGAGCTCGAACTCCACATCATCCGGCAAGCCGCCCACGTTGTGGTGACTCTTGATGTTCGCCGTGCCAGAGCCGCCGCCGGACTCCACCACATCCGGGTACAGCGTGCCCTGCACCAGGAAGTCCACGCTAGAGCCCTCCGGCGCATCGGCCAGGACCCCGGCCACTGCGCGCTCGAAGGAGCGGATGAACTCCGCGCCAATGGCCTTGCGTTTCGCCTCCGGCTCAGACACACCGGCGAGCTTAGCCAGGAAAGCCTCACGCTCGTCGACCGTGACCAGCGTGGCGCCCGTGGCTGCAACGAAGTCCTTCTCCACCTGCTCGCGCTCACCCTGGCGCAGCAGGCCATGATCCACGAACACGCAGGTCAGGCGGTCACCAATAGCACGCTGCACCAGCGCAGCGGCCACGGCGGAATCCACGCCACCAGAGAGGCCACAAATGGCGCGGCCATTCTCCCCCACCTGGACGCGGATGTCTTCCACCAGCTGGTCAGCGATGTTGCCGGCCGTCCACGTAGGCTCCAGGCCAGCAGTCTCCAACAGGAAGCGACGCAGCACCTCCTGCCCCTTCACAGAGTGCAGCACCTCCGGGTGGTACTGCACGCCGGCCATGCGGCGCTCCGGGCACTCGAAAGCTGCCACGGGCGCGCCCTCAGTGGTAGCGGTGACGGTGAAGCCCTCCGGCGCCTCAGACACGGAATCGCCGTGGCTCATCCACACCGGCTGGGTCTCCCCCATCCCGGCATGCAGCTCGCCACCGGTGATGGACAGGTCCGTGCGGCCGTACTCCCGCAGGCCAGTCTTGGCGACGGTACCGCCCAGCGCGTTGGTCATTGCCTGGAAGCCATAGCAAATGCCGAACACGGGCACGCCCAGATCCAGAAGGCCTTCCTGCAGGGCAGGGGCACCTTGTTCATAGACAGAGGACGGCCCCCCGGACAGGATCAGGGCGGCGGGGTTCTTGGCGGCGACGTCCTCAACACTCATCGTGTGGGGCACAACCTCTGAATACAGGTTGACCTCACGCACGCGACGGGCGATGAGCTGCGCATACTGCGCGCCAAAGTCCACGACCAAGACGGGGCGGGGATGCTGGTGATTGTCAGTTTGTGTCACGGTTGCCTAGTTTACCGTTAAGCCAGGGCTGCGCCCTAGCCGCGCCCCGGCATGGGTGTTGGCGCGAGCGTGGCAGAATGTTCAAGCATGAACACACCCGCAGGCTCCCACGGCTCACCTGGTTCACCAAGTTCGCCGGGCGCATCTGGCTCCTCAGGCGCATCTGGCGCATCTGGCTCCCACACCGCCCCGCTGCCCTCCGTGGGCCTGGTGATGGGGTCCTGCGCCTCCCTGCAAGGCGGCGCGGCATTGGCAACACAGCTGTTCCCCCACGCCGGCTCCTGGGGCGTGACGTTTCTGCGCCTTCTCTTCGCTGGCCTACTCTTGGTGGCTTTCATCCCGATCAGGAAGGTGATGGGGTGGAACAAGGAACAATGGGTACCGGTGACAATGTTCGGCCTCTCCTTGGGGCTAATGAACGGATTCTTCTACGCGGCCATTGCCCGCATCCCTTTGGGCATCGCCGTGACCATTGAGTTCTTAGGTCCCCTGCTGCTTTCTGCGGCGCTTTCGCGGAAACTGACGGACTTTCTTTGGGTGGCTTTGGCCTGTTCAGGACTTGTTTTGCTGGGGGTGGACTCCTACCGTGCCGCGGATGGTTCCGCCTCATTAGATCCACTGGGGATCGTGTTCGCCCTCATTGCAGGCGCTTTCTGGGTGGGCTACATCCTGCTCTCCAAGCGGGTGGGTGCAGCAATGCCGGGAACTGCCGGGTTGACGGTGGCGCTGTTCGTGGGCGCAGCAGCTTTAGCTCCGCTGGGGGCTCTCCACGTGGGAGGCATCCTTACCAGTCCTGCACTGATTGGCCTGGCTTTCGCCACCGCCTTTCTGGCCTCCGTGCTGCCCTACACCTTGGAGCTTGCCGCGTTGCGCCAGCTTCCACCGGCCATCTTCGGCATCCTGCTGAGCTTGGAGCCCGTGTTTGCTGCGTTGGCCGGGTGGCTCTTGCTCGGCCAACAACTGGGTCTGATCCCTCTGGTCGCCATAGCTTTTGTCGTCAGCGCCTCCATTGGCACCACGGTGAGCAACCGCCCCCGCCCCTTGGGCTCTCCGAAGCCGATCCGCCAGCGCCTCACACGCCTGCGGATCCCTCGGCAGAAGTAACCCGGACTCAGATCCTGGCTCCGCTTAAACCTGACTCCACTTTCGCAACCCAGTTGCGGCCCCACCCCTCGAGCTTCAAATGTGCTCTTCTTTACTGCAGACTTATTACACGCTTTCGGCCGATTTTGTGCAATAAGTCTGTAGTCTTTCCCCTTTTAGAAGCGCCAACCACCAGCCCTTGGCGCGAAGGGCGCCGGGCCCCTCCTCGCAAGGGGAAGGAACTTTCTAGACTTGCCAGCAACGCCAGCCTAGCCAGCCCAGCTAGCGTCGCGCCTCGAAACGCGTCTTGTACCACTCCATCGATTCCTTGGACAAAGCCAGGTACAAAGACCCACCGGCCACCACGCCAAAGATGATGGCCAGCCACCACTGCCCAGAGCTCGACACGGTGAACATGATGATCAGCAGGATCACGTGCGTGAGCACCAACCCAGATAGGCCCCAGGTCTTCCCCTTAAGAATCATCCACCCGAACAGTGCGAAGGCGAAGAAGTACAAGCCCACCATCACACCTGTCACGGCGATGTTCATCACCACGCCTTCATCACCTTCCACGGGGTTATACCCGGAGTAGATGATCACCGTAGCGATAATCCCGATCACACCAATGGCGATGGAGCTCCACGCCAGCAGGTTCAGCTTCTTCGGCAGCACCCGCCTGCTAGCGCCGCCGCCAGCGCCACCAGCACCACCACCAGTAACCTCGTTACCACTCATCGAACTACCAAATCCACCTTCTGGAAACTCTTCACATCCGTGTAGCCGCACTTCGCCATGGAGCGCCGCAGCCCACCCACGATGTTCTCTTCGCCCCACGGGTTCGCGGTCGGGCCGAACAGCAGCTGCTCCATGCTCACCGGCTCGCCAAAACCAACGGCTTCCACCGTGCCCCGCGGCAGCTGCGGGTGCGCCGCCGTGGAGGGCCAGTACCAGTTCGGTGCACCCGCAGACTCCGCCTTCGCCAGCGGCGCGCCCAGCGCCACCGCGTCGGCGCCACAGGCAATCGCCTTGGCCACGTCTCCGGCAGTGCGCAGCTCGGAATCAGCAATCACGTGCACGTACCGCCCGCCGGTCTCATCTAGGTAGTCGCGCCGCGCAGCCGCCGCATCGTCAATGGCGGTGGCCATGGGCACGTCGATACCCAGGGACTGGTCATTCGTCGTGGACCCGGATCCCACAATCACGCCCGCCGCACCCGTGCGCATCAGGTGCAGCGCAGTGGTGTAATCCACCACGCCACCGGCGATCACCGGCACGTCAAGACCACCGATGAACTCCTTCAGGTTCAGCGGCTCGCCATTGCGGTGCACGTGCTCCGCGGACACCAGCGTCCCCTGGATCACCAGCATGTCGATGCCGGACTTCACCAGCGCCGGCGCCAGCTCACGAGCGTTCTGCGGGGAGACGCGCACGCCGAAGCGCACACCGGAGTCACGCACCTCTTGCAGGCGCTCGGCCAGGAGCCCCTCATCGAGTGGCTGAGAGTGCAGCTCTTGGAGCTTCTTATTCCCGGCGAAGCCGCTGAATTCGTCTAGGCCCCCTTCCTCAGCCGCGTTGACGATCTCCCGCAGGGCGCCGTCGAGATCAGAAACCCGACCCCACAAACCTTCCGCGTTAATGACCGGGAGACCACCTGCCTGGCCGAATTCGATGGCGAACTTCGGCGAGACCACGGCATCGGTCGGGTGGGACATCACCGGGATGTCAAAGCTGTACGCATCGATCTTCCACGTGGTGTCCACGTCGTGGGAGCTGCGGGTCCGGCGCGCGGGAACGATATCCACCTGGCTCAGGCCGTACACCCTGCGGGCGCGGCGGGAACGTCCAATGTCAACAACCTGCTGCATGTGTAATCCTTTTCTTTTTATGGGGCGACGCCACCCCGCCGACCCAGCCACCACACCATCCTCCGGCGCGGTCGCGATCAGCGGGCTGGGCGGTTAGCGGTTCGGGTTGTAGTTCGGCGCTTCCATGATGCCCTGCACGTCATGCGGGTGGGACTCGCGCAGGCCGGCGCCGGTGATCTGCACGAAGCGGGCGCGGTGCAGGTCCTCAACCGTGGCGGCACCCGTGTAACCCATGGCGGCGCGCAGGCCGCCCACGTGCTGGTGGAGGATGGCCTCGATGGAACCGCGGAATGGGACGCGGCCCTCGATGCCTTCTGGGACGAGCTTCTCTTCGCTCTTCACGTCAGCCTGGAAGTAGCGGTCCTTGGAGTAGGAGCGCTTCTCACCGGTCAGGCCGCGGCCCTGCATGGCGCCCATGGACCCCATGCCGCGGTAGCGCTTGTACTGCTTTCCGTTGATGGTGACCACGTCACCGGGAGTCTCGGCGGAGCCGGCCAGCATGGAGCCCAGCATGACGGTGGAGGCACCTGCGGCGAGGGCCTTGGCGATGTCACCGGAGTACTGCATTCCGCCATCGGCGATGATGGGCACGCCGGCCTTGTGGGCGGGCACGGAGGCCTCCATGATGGCGGTGATCTGCGGGGCGCCCACGCCGGCGACGACGCGGGTCGTGCAGATGGAGCCTGGGCCGATGCCGACCTTGATGCCATCGGCACCGGCATCGATCATGGCCTGCGCGGCCTCACGGGTGGCAAGGTTGCCGCCGATGACATCCACGTGCTTGCCGAACTCCTGCTTCACGCGGGAGACCATGTCCAGCACGCCCTTGTTGTGGGCGTGGGCGGTGTCCACGACGAGCACGTCCACACCCGCATCCACCAGGGCACCGGCGCGCTTCCACGCGTCCTCGCCCGTGCCGATGCCCGCGGCGGCGAGGAGGCGTCCGGAGGAATCCTTGGCGGAGAGTGGGTACTGCTCCCGCTTGGCGAAGTCCTTGACGGTGATGAGGCCGGTCAGCTTGCCAGCGCCATCGACGATGGGGAGCTTTTCCACCTTGTTCTCGCTGAGCAGGCGGAGCGCGGCCTCAGCGGAGACACCCTCCTGGGCCACGATGAGGGGCATGGGGGTCATGGCCTCGGAGACCTTGCGGTTGAAGTCCGATTCGAAGCGCATGTCCCGGTTGGTGAGGATGCCCACGAGTACGCCCTCATTGTCCACCACAGGCAGCCCGGAGATGCGGTATCGGGCGCAAAGGTCATCGACTTCCTGGATGGTCATGTCCGGGCTGGCGGTGATGGGGTTGGTGACCATGCCAGCTTCGGAACGCTTCACGATCTCCACCTGCTGCGCCTGGTCTTCAATGGAGAGGTTGCGGTGGAGCACGCCGATGCCACCCTGGCGGGCCATGGCTACGGCCATGCGTGCCTCGGTGACGGTATCCATCGCCGCGGAGGCGATGGGGATGTTCAGCTCGATGTTGCGGGTCAGCTTGGTGGAGGTATTCACCGCAGAGGGGATGACATCGGAGGCGTCCGGCAGCAGCAGCACATCGTCAAAGGTCAGGCCCACCAGGGAGACCTTGTTGGGGTCATCACCTCCAGTGGCGGGGCGGGTGTCAGAAGCGTGTTGTGGTTGCTGTGGCTGTGCGGAGTTCATGAAAGAAAGTGACCTTCCTACCTAAGACGTCTGGCAATGCCACTACAATAGCGCTACCACGGTAAAACCTGGTAGCGAAGGCATCGAGTACAACGTGAGCGATGTCCCCCAAGGAAGGTCACCAAAAAAGGTACGGTGAGAGTGTGAGTTTTGATAACAGCCAGATGCCACCGGATCCATTCGCGGATGATCCCAATGATCCGGCGAGCTTCCTTGAGCCAGAGGAGGAGTTCCCTCCGCTGTCTGACATGGAAATGGAAGCTCTGCGCGAGGACCTGAAGAATGTGCGGGATTTCCGGCGCCTCCTTGAGCCCCGGGGGATCCGCGGGATCACCATGATGTGCGAGGACTGCGAGGAGACGCACTTCTACGATTGGTCCATCATTGAGACCAACATTCAGACCATGCTTAACCGGGAGATCGTGCCGGTGCATGAGCCCTCTGCACAGCCAAATCCCCAGGCGTATGTCACGTGGGACTACTGCCTGGGGTACGCGGACGCCATTGATTTTGCCTTCCACGGCATGCGCCCGCCGTTTATGTGGGGGAAAAACTCCTAGCTAGCTTCCCGCCGGCTTGTCGGCACCCGCTTGGGGAGCGGTGCCGCTGAGGGTGTTCTTCGGCTTGGCCGTGGTGGGCTTCTTCGTTGTTGTGGTTTCGGTGGGGGACGTGGTGGTTGCGGTGGGCTTGACCGTCGCCGGGGGTGCCGCAGGCAGCGGTGCCGAGGCGATCTCTGCATCCTGGACAGTTGCTGCGGGCTGGGCGGCGTCACCTTCGGTGACACCGTTTTCTTCGGCGACGCCCGCACCGAGGCTCTCCGCCAACGTCTCCAGACCGGCCTGCGGGCCTGGCACTGCTTCCGTTGGCTCCGCTGGCTTGTCTGCCGGCTCAGCAGGGGTTGGCTGGTTGTCCCGGCCTCCGGAGTTCACGGCGCCAGATACGTCTTCGCCACCATCCTTGGTGGTATCCGTCGTGTCCCGCTTGGGCGCTGCGGGAGCCGTGGAGCCGTTCGTTCCTACTGTGATGTCCTCTTCGGTACCTTCCGCGCGCACGTCTTGGTTCTCCTGTGCGGTGCGGATCTGGGAATTCGAGTATGCAGCATACCCCAAGCCACCGACGGCGATGGCTGCAGCCACGCCACCCGCAATGATCATGGCCGTGGCGGATGCCCCGCCAGCAGCCAGGGCAGACAAGCCGCGGCGGAATGCGCGCTTCGGCTGGCCGATTGGTGTCAGTTCCGCGGTGAATTCTGGTGTGGCTTCACATTCCCCAGAATGGATTTCAGCAACGTTGGGTGGGGCTGGGATATCACGGTCCGCCTCTGCCCTAGCTGCTGACAGCAACGCGATGATCGGGTCATCGGCCTTCTGGGCTGTCAGTTCACCCCGACCAAGCGCGTCAAGAACACGGTCCACCTCAAAGAGCTCAGGGGCGTTCTCCCCTGCTCCATGGGTGTTGTTCTGGTGCGTCATTGGTATGAGTCTTTCTTCTTCGCTTGATGTCACTTGGTGTTTTGTTGCAGATGTGTCCGTAATTTCGCCAGTGCTCGGTGCTGCGCCACACGCACTGCACCGGAAGTTAGGCCGAGATTTTCCGCTGTTTCCTCTGCTGAATATCCTCCGAAAACTCGAAATGTGATGATTTCTCGGGATCTCTCATTGAGCAGATCGAGGAGTTTGGCCACTTCGTTACAGGAATCGAGGTCAATAACCTCGGTTTCTGGATTGTCCGGTGCAGGTTCTTCATCAGGTAAATCGTCCGTGGGATGGGACATATCCCGGGAGTGGCTCCGCCTAGCGTCGATGATCTTATTGGAGGCAATGCGGTAGACGAAGGCCATGAAGGGAAGCCCCTTATCCTCATAGTCCGGCATAGCCTTCGCCACCGCCAGACACACTTCCTGAGCGATATCGTCTGCCGTGGGGTAGCGGTAGGAGATCATCCTAGAGCGGCAATAGCGCGTCACTGGCACATAGATGAGATTGAT
>DXFZ01000117.1 GCA_019114175.1 Candidatus Corynebacterium gallistercoris | reverse complement strand
CCTGCAGCACCGCCGGCGTCTGCCTGCCCGCCCGTGCCGGAAGCAACCCCAGCGGTGTGTGTGACCCCAGCGTCCACGGCGCCTGCGGCGCCGCTTGCCCCGGTGGTCGCCGGCGTGATCGCAGGCGGAGTGCAGGTGGCTGCCGGGGTGATTGGGGAGGTGGTGACCCAGATAGGGGCGGCTATTGACGCTTCAGCCGCTTCAGCCACCTCAGCAGCCACGCCACCTGCGGTGCCCACGCCAGCGGCATCGTGCGAACCCTGCGAGCCAGCGCCGGAACCGGCAGCCCCAGTGGCTGAGCCCGCCGCGGAGTGTGAGTCTGCGGAAAAGCCTGAGGGCAAGCCCGAACCGAAACCGGTGGAGGAACCAAAGGGGGACTACAAGGGCTTCGATAAGACCGCCCACCTCTCCTACCCGGGCGGTGAGGCCGCGCCTGCGGAGGCAGCAGCGAAGGCACAGGCGCCGGCCCCAACACCGGCTCCGGCCCCAGCTCCAGCTGCTGAACCTGCGCCGCAGCCACAACCTCCGGTGGAGACGGTGGCCGAGCCCAGCTGGGCACCGGACGTGTGGGTCGGCGTGGGAGTGGAAGCGTCTGGGACCGGCAGTTACGAATGGGCGTCCCACTCCACTGAGAAGGCTGCCGGGGGAGGCGGAGGTGCCGTCGCTATAGAAAAAAGTGAGAGGTGGTGACGATGAGCGAGCAATACAAGCAGGCCTACGCCCGGATCGTGGAAGAATACTTCACCCAGCTGGCGGCGGCCACGATGGAGTTTGAGCGAACGCTGCAGGAGCAGACCGAGGAGCTGAAGAAGCTCGGTGTGACCCTGGAACTGGACAAGGAGGCTGCGGACGCGCCGATGACAAAAGCCCCGCAGCCGGGGCAGAACGGCAGGGGGCTACAAGTCTTTGACCGCTAAGCGGCGGGCACGAGCTGAGAGCTAGAACTTGAGGTCATTGACCAGCTTGGTGATGTCCGCGTGCTCTGGGAGCTGTTGAAACAACTCGTGCTGGGTGGCGGTGAGCGTGTGCTTCAGCTCCGCGGAGTTATCGCGGAACGCCTTGTACTTGGACTTGTGATCCGCCAGCACAAAGCCGGTCATCAGCGCGCGGATGAGCTCCTGCTGGGAAAACTCAGGGCGGCCGAGGCCCAGCAGCATGTTGCGGACGTACTTCTCATGGAAACCGGAGGAGCTCGCCTTATCGAGCTCGCGGTAGACCACGTCACCCTTCCACTGGGCGGCCATGCGCTTGGCATCGCCCATGGGGACCTCGCCAAAGCGGCCGGCTTCCAGCACCAGGCCGGGGGCGGAGACATGCTTTGCGGCATCGTAGGCGCTGGGGGAGGTGTCCGAAGGGAACACGGCCATGACACCGGCGATGGTGGGCTTGGGGGAGTAGTCCTTCACAGCTCCACGCGGGGCGCGGCCCGTAGCGGCCAGAACCGCGGCGGAGGCACCCATGCCGTGACCGGCGAGGTACAGATCATTCGGCTGAACCGTCACGTTCCCATTGCCCAGGCGCACCCCGGCCAGGATCTGCAGGGCAGACTCCAGATCGGAGGCGAAACCGCGGTGATTAGGCATCATGCCCTTTTCCGTATCCGGGGCTGCCACGGCGAAGCCCCAGCTGGCCAGGTGGCGAAGCGTGGCGTGGTAGTACTGAACACCCACGCGCCAGTCATGGCCGAAGGCGATGCCCGGGATGCCTTTACCCTCTGCCGGGGTGTACACGCGGCCAGGGAGGCCAGCGAAATCGAGGTCACCGGTCAACACACGGTGGGGGCCGCGCTTGCCGAGACGGGGGACGAGGTTCTTCAACTTATCTGCCACAAGCTCCCAGCCTACAAGACGTTGTGCCCAAACGATACCTACTTGTGTAAGGTCAGAGTTTATGTGTGCAATTGTTGGCTACGTAGGCAATTCTGATGCCCTCCAGATCGGTTTGGGTGCCCTGGAGCGGATGGAGTACCGCGGATACGATTCCGCAGGTATTGCAGTGGTGGAGCAGGGCGCACTCCACACAGATAAGAAGGAAGGCAAGCTGGCGAACCTGCTTGCCCGCATCGATGAAGTAGGCCGCGATGAATTCGTGGGCACCACCTGCATCGGCCACACCCGGTGGGCCACTCACGGCCGGCCAAATGACCCCAACGCGCACCCGCACGTGTCCTTCGATGGCAAGGTGGCAATCGTCCACAACGGCATCATCGAGAACTTCTCCCAGCTGCGCGAGGAGATCGAGTCCAAGGGGATCGAGCTCGCTAGTGAGACGGACTCTGAGGTGGCTGCGCACCTCATGGCGCTGGCGTACAACGAGGGGGCCACAGCCGGAGACTTTGAGGCCTCCGCATTGAGCGTGCTGGCGAGGCTGGAAGGTGCCTTCACCGTCCTGTTCACCCACGTGGACCACCCGGGAACGATCGTGGCGGGCCGCCGCTCCACCCCACTGATCGTGGGTGTGGGCGAGGGCGAAATGTTCATCGGCTCTGACGTGGCAGCCTTCATTGACCGCACCAAGAACGCGGTGGAGCTCGGCCAGGACAACGCCGTGGTGATCAACGCTGAGGGCTACAAGATCTACGACTTCCAGGGCAACGAGGTGGAAGGCAAGCCCTTCACCATCGATTGGGACTTGGAGGCCGCCCAGAAGGATGGCTTTGATTCCTTCATGATGAAGGAGATCCACGAGCAGCCAGCGGCCGTACGTGACACCCTGGCCGGGCACTTCGTGGACGGGAAGATCGTGCTTGATGAGCAGCGCATCTCCGATGATGACCTGCGCGGCGTGGAAAAGGTCTTCGTCGTGGCCTGCGGATCCGCGTACCACTCCGGCCTGCTGGCAAAGTACGCCATCGAGCATTGGGTTCGCGTACCGGTGGAAATTGAGGTGGCCAGCGAGTTCCGCTACCGCGATCCCGTGCTGGACCAGCGCACCCTCGTGGTGGCAGTCTCCCAGTCAGGCGAAACGGCTGACACCCTGGAGGCCGTGCGCCACGCCAAGACCCAGGGCGCCCGCGTCCTGGCCGTGTGCAACACCAACGGCTCCCAGATTCCGCGCGAATCTGACGCCGTGCTGTACACCCACGCCGGCCCAGAGATCGGCGTGGCCTCCACCAAGGCGTTCCTGGCGCAGGTGGCTGCGAACTACCTGGTGGGCTTGGCCCTGGCGCAGGCCCGCGGCACCAAGTACCCGGATGAAATCGCGGACATTTACGAGGCGCTGGAGTCCCTGCCAGACAAGATCGAGCACACCCTGAACCTGCGGGATCAAATTCTGCAGCTCTCCCAAGAGCTGGGTGCTGTGAAGACGATGCTCTTCCTCGGCCGCCACGTGGGCTTCCCCGTGGCGCTGGAGGGCGCACTCAAGCTCAAGGAACTGGCATACATCCACGCTGAAGGCTTCGCCGCTGGTGAGCTCAAGCACGGGCCGATCGCCCTGATTGAGGACGACCTGCCGGTGGTCGTGGTTGTGCCCTCCCCCAAGGGTCGGCCCGTGCTCCACTCCAAGATCGTCTCCAACATCCAGGAGATCCGCGCCCGCGGGGCAAAGACCATCGTCATCGCCGAAGAAGGCGATGAATCCGTGCGTCCATTTGCCAATTGGTTGCTGGAGATCCCCCGGACCTCCTCCCTCATGCAGCCGATTCTTTCCACTATCCCGTTGCAGTTCCTGGCGGCGGACATCGCCCGCCAGTGCGGCAATGAGGACATTGACAAGCCACGCAACCTGGCCAAGTCCGTGACCGTGGAATAGCGCGGAATCGCGTGGAATAACCCAGGCCCCTCCCCAACCGGACACCAAGAGAAAACAAGAAAACAGCCAAATAGCGAATGGGAAAGCACGCCAAGCACTCAGCCCTCCCAGCCGCCGGATCAAAGAAAGCACCAATCATCACCCCGATGATGGTGCTTTTTGGTGCGGTCATCGGCTGGCTACAAGCCATAGCCTGGAACGGGAGGCAGCACGGCGGGGACTGGGCTTCCCTGTGGATCGCGGGGGAACTTGCCCGCGATGGCAAACCCGAACACTTCTATGACCGTGATCCCGCCGATTTCTCCGGCCTGTCCGGGGATGTCTGGTTCACCTACGCTGAACCCTTGAGCGCGCTGCGGTCCCACCCCTTCGTCCACAATCCAGTGGTAGCAGGGGCCATGAGGTGGGTGACCGAATGGACGGACTTTGACACCTCCCTCCTGTGGTTGACCGGCTTGTCCGGTTTGGCGCTCGTGGTGCTCATCGCCAGCGCCTACTACGCCTGGACCAATGACACGATCCCCACCACGTGGTTGTGGGCCACCACCGCGGCTTGTTGGGTATTACCTGCCTATCACTCCAGCCTATGGCTCGGGCAAACGAGCGTGCTGATCTTCGCCGGAGTCATGTACGCCATCGCGGCCAGCCGGCCCCGGCCCGTCATCGCGGGGCTTGTCCTAGCGTGCGTCGCTATCGTGAAGCTCACGCCGGTGGTGCTGATCCCCCTCATGCTTGTCTATCCCACGCGGAGACTTGCGGGAGCCGTCGCCGCCGGAGCCACCGCAGCACTGGCCGCCACCAGCTACTTCCTCTACACCCCGGACGTATTCAGAACATGGTGGGAGAACATCCAGCAGATCAACGGAGGCCTCATCCTGTCCGAGGTCAACCAGTCACTGCCCTCCATGCTGCTGCAGGGCCAGCGTGACGACACCGTGGAAGTGCACATGCTGACTGAGGTGCCGGAGCACGCCACGCTGTGGACGTATGGTCTAGCTCTCGTCCTCGGCGCGCTCTTGTTGTGGGTGGCGTGGCTGTTCAAAGACGATGCCTTCGCCATCTTGGCGGTCGGCGGGTTCACCGTCGCTACGGTGTGCGGGTCCCTCGTGTGGAACCACTACTATCTCTTCGTCATCGGCACCGTGTTTGGCCTGTTGACGCTCACCTCCCGGTGGAACATCATGGTCCCCCTCATCGCTATCAGCGCCGTGTGGTTCTACCAGCCCCTGTCTTTCGTGGTTGGCGGACGCAGCCCGCTCTACATCCCTTTCAACTACCTCATCGGCACGTGGATTCTGTTCGGTTGCCTGCTGGTGCTGGCCTGCATCACCACGTTTGAGTTGCGCCGGGAGAGACGCATAAAAACCGTAAGGAAGCAATAAATTCAGACATAGCTGTATGCTGATTGCATTGCGCCCCGCACGCACCGCGGTGTGCGCTGATGTTTCCCTACACACCTTTCCTGATTGGATGTCCAGATGACCCACCGTCTGCGCCTGTTGTCCATTGCCACTGCTTCCGCTGTGGCCCTCACCGCTATCCCTGTGGCAGCAGCCCAAGAAGATGGCTCCCCAAGCTCCGCCGGCTCCACCGCAGGAACCGCCGCCGGCGAACAACCCATCGTCCAAACGCCTGCACTGAGCGAGGACCAGGCGAAGGAAGGCACCGTCCAGGGGTCCTGGGATGACCGCGAGCCAGATGTGTGGGACATGATCTGGGCAGTGCTGGGACAGGTCAACCAGCGCATGCTCGGCCCAGAAACTGCTGAGGCTTCCCAGCGTGGTTCAGCCCAAACCTCCTCCGATGAAGCCCTTAAGTATGGCGTGGAGGGGTCCACCGAAGCCGCAGCCGTGGCCGGCATCGCAGGCTCCAATGAGGCGCTGGCCCGCCCAATCCTGTTCTTGGCTGGCATCGCGGCCGTCGTGGGCGCCATCGCGGCGGGTGCCGCGGCGCTCCTCGCGCGCTAACACAGCTGCCTTTCCGGCTGGCCTTTCACCGGCTGGCCCAGTGCTAGGGTTAATCCTGTTATGAACAGCGGTATTCACCCCACAGCACCAGAATCCGGCTACTCGCCGCACACTCCCCAGGCCTTGGCGGAGCTGACCATTGACCTGTCAGCGATCCGCCACAACGTGGAAACCTTTGTGCGCGCAGCGGCACCAGCCAAGGTGATGGCCGTGGTGAAGGCCGATGCCTACAACCACGGAGTGGAGCCCGTCATCAACGCCGTGCTGGAGGCCGGGGCCGCACAGATTGGCGTGGCCACGGTGGGGGAGGCGCTGGCCGTCCGTTCCCTTCCCAACTGCGCCGATGTTCCTTTGGCCGCGTGGATGTGGTTTCCGGGGGAGGACCTCACTGCCGCGGTGGAGCGCAACATCGCCGTGGGTATCCCCTCGCTCGCGCATGCTCGCGCCCTCGTCCAGCACGCAACTGGTTCAGCCGGGGGTGGTCCCATCAGCGCGATGCTCATGGTGGACACGGGCCTCTCCCGTTCCGGCGTGAGCCCCGCCGAATGGGAAGAAACCGTGCAGCTCCTGGCCGCCAATACAGACGTGGTTGCGGTGACGGGCCTGATGAGCCACCTCTCCAGCGCGGACGATGTAGTTGGGGGCGACGCCCCCACCACCACCCAAGCCGAACGCTTCCAACGGGCCATTGACTACTGCCGGGAGCAGGGGCTCCAGGTGCCTGTCAACCACCTCGCCAACACCCCGGCCACCCTCACCCGCCCGGATACGCACCATGAAATGGTACGCCCTGGCGTGGGCATCTACGGGATGGATCCCGTCGCCCAAAAAACGGGTGCCGACCTGCGGCCCGCGATGACGCTGCGCGCCCGAGTGCTGACCACGCGCGTAGTCCCAGCCGGGGAGGGTGTGAGCTACGGTCTGACGTGGCGAGCCCAGGAGGATACCCGCACCGCCGTCGTCGCCATTGGATATGCCGATGGCATCCCCCGGTCTGCCTCCGGCAACTTCGCTGTGACGATCAACGGGCACAGCTTTCCCCAGGTGGGGCGCGTGTGCATGGACCAGATTGTGGTGGCGCTGGGACCGGCGGATCAACCCACCCCTGTGCCTGTCGAACCGGGGGATTGGGCGATCATCTTTGGGGAGGGCGGCGCCAGCGCTGACGAGTTCGCCGCCGCGGCGGGCACGATTTCCTACGAGATACTCACGCTTCCCCGCGGTCCGCGGGTGGCGCGCAGGTTCATCGGCGCAGAGGAGCAGGTCGCGTCCGTGGATCTCAGCGCCGCTGGTGGCACCGTGGTGGCGAAGGACGCGGAGCAGATGCGTCAACTCGGCCGCCAGATCGGCGAGCAGGTGAACGCGGGGACCGTCGTGGTCCTCACCGGACCGCTGGGGGCGGGCAAAACGACGCTGACGCAGGGCATCGCGGAGGGACTCGGCGTGCGTGGCCGCGTGCAATCCCCCACGTTCACCATCGTGCGGACGCACAAGCCGGGCCAGCCGGGCGGGCCGGGGATGCTGCACATGGATGCCTACCGGCTGTTCGGCGGGCGAGTGGCGGAGTCTGTGGCTCCGGGCGAGTCCATGGGCCGAGACGAGGTGCTGGATCTGCTGGAGTCCCTCGATATCGACGCGGATCTGGACCGCGCGGTGGTGGTGGCGGAGTGGGGCCAGGGTGTCGTGGAGGCGCTGAGCGATTCGGTGGTCGATGTGGTCATTGAACGCTCCGACGCAGGCGATGAGCACCGCACGGTCACCTGGGCCTGGAATGGGCGGAAAAATTAACCCAATTTTGAGGCTGAGTTGACACAACCGAGGTGCACGTGGCTATACTGGCAACCGGAATACCGTGAGGGGTGTTTCTGCAAGACGCTGGCGCTATGGGCCTGATCAGCCCGCCAGCGAATAAAGCTCCTAGGATGTTAACTGCGAGGGCGTCCTAGGGGCTTCTTGCATTTTCAAGCACGGTCTCGCCACGGGGTAGGATCGGGGGAATGTTAGTCCTCACCGTCGATACCACCACGTCTTATGTTGTTGCGGGTTTGGTTCGTTTCTTGGGGGGCGACGCCACCGCGCAGCCCGTCGCCCAGGTTATTCATGACGAACCCCGCGGGCATATGGAACTACTGACCCCGAGCATCATGTCCTGCCTAGGGGAATGTGGTCTTGCCCCAGCAGATGTGGATGCCGTGGTTGTTGGTGAAGGGCCAGGCCCATTCACGGGCCTGCGCGTGGGCATGGCCACCGCCGCCGCCTTTGGCGAGGCCTTGGGGATCCCCGTCCACGGCGTGACCAGCCTCGAAGCCGCCGCCTATGGTGCAGCCGTGGGCGCGAGTGCTGGGGATGTCATCGCCGTGATCACGGACGCCCGGCGGCGCGAGTGGTACTACACGGCCTACGAGGTGCGCGCAGATGGGGCGCTGGAGCCGCTCTTGGAGCCGGCAGTGGCTGCGCCGGCGGACGTCGTGGCGGCGCTGGAAGAGATACAACCGGCCGGGGGCCTGACAGTACTTGCGGCCAAGTCCGTGGCCGGACCCGTACGGGAGGCGGTGGAGCCCCGAGAGGGGTGGGAGCTGCGATCTGACGACGCGTGGCCCCAGCCAGTGGGCCTGGCCACCGCGGCGGCGCGGAAAGCGGGCGGTTCAGACAAGCTCACCGCATCTTCAGCGCCCTTAAAGGCTCAGTACCTGCGGCGCCCCGATGCGGTGGAACCGAAGCGCAAGCCTGCCTCCTCAGCGGTGGACTTCAGCAGCGTCACCGATGCCCCCGAGACCGGGGAGGTGCGCGTGGTCCGCTTGGGCGTTGACGCCGCGCCCCGGCTCACGGAAATTGAAGCCGAGCTTTTCGCCGGTGATTCCCCGTGGCCCCTGCAAGGGTTCGTGTGGGAGCTCAGCCGGGATAACACCATCTACGTGGGGCTGGAAACCGCTGGGGGCGAACTGGTGGGGTACGCCGGCATCGCCAAGAATGGTGCTGACGATGACCCGGAGTGGGAAATCCACACCGTGGGAATCACCCCCGCTCATCAGGGGAAGGGCTGGTCGAAAAAGCTCATTGAACCCCTCATCGCGGAAGTGGACAGCGTTGGCGGCCCGGTGTTCCTCGAGGTGCGGACGGATAATGCCCCGGCCATCGGCCTGTATGAAAGCTATGGGTTCGAGATCACCGGCACCCGCAAGGGCTACTATCAGCCCTCTGGGGCGGACGCCCACACGATGATGCGGCCAGCACACGAGGTTGCTGAGGGGACCGTCATCGTGGGCGTGGAAACCTCCTGCGATGAAACCGGTGTGGGTGTTGTTCAACTGCGCGCCGATGGTTCCGTAGTGACCATTGCCAATGAGGTTGCCAGCAGCATGGACCAGCACGCCCGCTTCGGCGGCGTGGTTCCGGAAATTGCATCCCGGGCACACCTGGAGTCCATGGTGCCCACGATGGGCGCGGCACGCGCTCGCATGCGGCGCGCCCTGGCGGGAAGGGATAAGCCAGACGCTGTCGCCGCCACGGTGGGCCCCGGGTTGGCCGGTGCGCTGCTGGTGGGGGCCGCTGCTGCCAAGGCTTACGCCGCGGCGTGGGAGGTTCCCTTCTATGGCGTGAACCACCTCGGCGGGCACGTGGCGGTCGAAGCCCTGGACACTGGCAGCGCCGAAGGCATGGAAAACGCCATTGCCCTGCTGGTCTCCGGCGGGCACACCCAGATCCTGCACGTGCAGGGGTTGGGCAAACCGATGGAGGAGATCGGCAGCACCCTCGATGACGCGGCCGGGGAGGCCTATGACAAGGTCGCCCGGCTGCTCGGCCTGAGCTACCCAGGCGGGCCAGTCATCGACCGGCTGGCGGCGAAGGGCAACCCGAAGGCCATCGCCTTCCCACGGGGCATGATGCGCCAGCAGGACTCCCGGTATGACTTCAGCTTTTCCGGGCTGAAAACCGCCGTGGCGCGCTACGTGGAGCAGGCGGAAAGAGACAACACCACCGTGGCTGTGGAGGACATCTGCGCCAGCTTCCAAGAAGCCGTGGTGGACGTTCTCACGGCCAAGGCACTGCGTGCCTGCGAAGACTATGGCGCAGGCGTGCTGCTCCTCGGCGGCGGGGTCAGCGCCAACAAGCGGTTGCGGGAGCTGGCGGCGCAGCGGTGTGCCGCGGCGGGTGTGGAACTGAGGATCCCGCCGGCGCCACTGTGCACGGACAACGGAGTGATGATTGCCGCCCTGGCGGCGCAGCTCATTCACAGCGGAGCGAGCCCGAGCGGCCTGGCTGCAGCCACGGACCCCTCCCTTGAGGTAGACATCCCCGTGGTCGCCCCAGAATAGGGGGAGGGGGTGTGGCGGCGGGGTGGCGTCGCCCCTCACAATAAAAAACCGGGAAAGTTGCACTGCACAATGCGCGGCCAGCTGTCACAATAAGGTGATTGCAGGCAACAAATTAAAGGAGTGCAGATGCCACGCAGCATGCTGGTTAACCCAGACCTCACCACCGAAGAAATGAACATCGAGATCTCAGAGGCACCGCGCGTGCTGGGCGGGGGAGCGGACGACAAGCTCCACGTGGCTTTCGTGGAAAGCGGGCTGACCGTGGCCGCGCTGTTCTCCTCCGACGCCAAGCGTGCAGAGAAGCCAGAGCCGAACCCACTGGCCTCCATGGGGCGCAAGGAAGCGGAGACGGGCGATAGCCGATTCCTCTCCGATCCCACGCGTGCGATCCTGGGGCCCGTGCTGTTCGTGGGGGAAGAAGGCCAGGACCTCAGCGACGAAGAAGTGGAGAGCATCCACAACGGCCTGCGGGCAGTGGAGCACTACAAGGAGGACTTCCCGGAGGAGTTCGAGCTGTGGCGCGATGCGGTCATCAACTTGACCAAGGGTGTGGAGTAGGCGCTGTGGCTGCGCCGGTTGTTGTTGGTCCGTTGTTGTTGGCCGGTTGCTGTTGAGGGTTAGCACTTACAGGGGTAGAGTGCCAGTAGGTTGTTTGACTCACAGTTGTTCACCCGCGACGACGGCTGTTAGCGGCAAAACCAACCGAAACGAAAAGATACAGAAAGGTATGTAATCGTGGCTAACGTCAACATCAAGCCGTTGGAGGACCGCGTCCTCGTACAGATCGTGGAGGCTGAGACCACCACCGCTTCCGGCCTGGTCATCCCAGACTCCGCAAAGGAGAAGCCGCAGGAGGCTACCGTCATCGCCGTGGGTCCGGGCCGTTGGGCTGACGACGATGACCGCATCCCCATGGATGTGAAGGAAGGCGACACCGTGGTGTTCTCCAAGTACGGTGGCACCGAGCTGAAGTACAACGGCGAGGAGTACCTGCTGCTGAGCCAGCGCGACATCTTGGCCGTCATCGAAAAGTAAGCGGGTAGGAGACTGATGTCTAAACTCATCGCATTTGATCAGGAGGCCCGCGAGGGCCTGCAAAAGGGCGTGGATTCCCTCGCCAACGCGGTGAAGGTGACCCTGGGCCCCCGCGGCCGCAACGTGGTGCTGGACAAGGCCTTCGGTGGCCCGACCGTCACCAACGATGGCGTGACAATTGCCCGCGACATTGACCTGGAAGACCCCTTTGAAAACCTGGGTGCGCAACTGGTCAAGTCCGTGGCTATCAAGACCAACGACATCGCCGGTGACGGCACCACCACCGCCACCCTGCTGGCGCAGGCGCTGATCAGCGAAGGCCTGCGCACCGTGGCTGCTGGTGCCAACCCCATCGCCGTGAACAAGGGCATCCAGATCGGCACGGAGAAGGTCGTGGAGCTGCTGGGCCAGCTGGCTCAGCCCGTGGCCGATACCGCCGCCATCTCCAACGTTGCTACCGTGTCCAGCCGTGACAAGAAGATCGGTGACATGGTTGCCGATGCCTTCGACAAGGTGGGCAAGGATGGCGTGGTGACCGTGGAAGAATCCCAGTCCATCGAGGATGAATCCACCGTGACCGAGGGCGTGTCCTTCGACAAGGGCTACCTGTCCCCCTACTTCGTGACCGATCAGGAGACCGGCCACGCAGTGCTGGAGGACGCGCTGGTGCTGCTGGTGCGGGAGAAGATTTCCTCCCTGCCAGACTTCCTGCCGCTGCTGGAGCAGATTGCGCAGTCCGGCAAGCAGGTCCTCATCGTGGCCGAGGATGTGGAGGGCGAGCCGCTGCAGATGCTGGTGCTCAACGCCATCCGCAAGTCCCTCAAGGTTGTTGCCGTGAAGTCCCCGTACTTCGGTGACCGCCGCAAGGCCTTCATGGACGACCTGGCCGTGGTGACCGGCGGAACGGTCATCGACAAGGAGCTAGGCCAGTCCCTGAGCGAGGCCAAGCTGGAGCAGCTGGGTAGCGCGCGACGCATCACCGTGACGAAGGAAGAGACGGTCATCGTAGACGGCGGCGGCTCCGCCGAGTCCGTGGAGGAGCGACGCAACCAGATCCGCACGGAGATCGAGCGCACCGATTCCAACTGGGATCGGGAGAAGCTAGAGGAGCGCTTGGCTAAGCTCTCCGGCGGTGTGGCAGTGATCCGCGCTGGTGGCGCCACCGAGACCGAGGTTAACGAGCGCAAGCTGCGCATCGAAGACGCGATCAATGCGGCACGCGCTGCGGCGCAAGAAGGCGTGATCGCCGGTGGCGGTTCTGTACTGGTGCAGATCGCCAAGCAGATCGAGCAGATGGGCGCCGATTATGAGGGCGATGAGGCCATTGGCCTGCGCTCCCTGGCCCGCGCTCTGCGCCGCCCGGCCTTCTGGATCGCGGATAACGCTGGTCTGGATGGTGCCGTGGTGGTTGCCCGCACTGAGGAGCTGGAGAACGGCTCTGGCTTCAACGCTGCAACCCTGGAGTACGGGGACCTGTTGGGGGCCGGAATCATTGACCCGGTGAAGGTAACCCACTCCGCCGTGGTGAACGCGACCTCCGTGGCGCGTATGGTGCTGACCACGGAGACTGCCGTGGTTGATAAGCCGGAGAAGCCTGCGGCTGCGCAGGCTGGGCACGGCCATCACCACTAGGGCCCGCCCGGGCGTTAGCGGCGTGCGGGGGAGGGGGGCTTTCCCGCCTTTCGCGCGGAATGCTCCTGCGTGCGCCTAGCTGGCGCCGCGCATGCGGCGCCGCCCAGCGGGGCGGAGCATCTGAGCGCGCTCGGACTCGCTGAGGCCGCCCCAGATGCCATAGGGCTCCGCAACCTCGAGGGCGTGCTCACGGCACTGCTCCATGACTGGGCACGTGCGGCACACCATCTTGGCGCGCATCTCTCGGTTCAAGCGCGCCCGACCGCGCTCACCATCTGGGTGGAAGAAGACTTCCGATTCCATGCCGCGGCAGGCGGACTCCAACTGCCAATCCCACCGGGAGGCGGTGGGGGCTGGAAGCTGATGGGGCTGAGGCATAGTGTTTCTCTCCTGTAGGTGAAACGTGCTGAGGTGCAACACCACAAGAGGTTTCAGGGGGAAAGTGAACAATAAGTTAAGTGCCGGTGGTAGCTGGGTGTACGGCCTGCCGGAGTGGAGCGCTCATCACAGGAGTTTCTAGCGTGTGAACTGCACAAAGTGCCACGCAGATGTCCAGGAAAAATTTATAAAAATTTTTCTAGATTCACCCCTCCCTGGGGGTAGTGGGGAGGGTGGGGGTCACGCGGTCATCGCCGGGTTCGGATCGGAGGTGAGTGCAGCTATCATTACCTCCGTTTAAATAT
>DXFZ01000116.1 GCA_019114175.1 Candidatus Corynebacterium gallistercoris | reverse complement strand
GATCGCTCAGATGGCTAGAGGCGGCCCGTAACATTTCCCCAGGTCAGAGCCTGTCAAGGTAGAAGAACAAATCTTGTCAAGCCCACCATCGACTTTTGGGCCGATTTTTCGCTGCCAGCCTTGACAAAAATTGTCCCTAAGGCTTGACACCCCTTTTGGACACCCTTGAACCCCTCCCGGTGCCCCATTGAACCTCTGATCGCAGTTGGATCTTGAGTTGCTGGAGGCCTCTCAGGCCACTTGGCGCCACCTCTCCAGCCACTTGGCGCCACCGCACTACTTTTGGCGGGATCTTCCATAACTACATCAACCCCTAATCCGCGGCATAAGTTAAACTCCCCGACCTCGAGGCTCAGCCAAGAAATTGAAATCTCGGGAAGAGCCCCAGGACGGGGAGTTGCAGTGCCTTCACCCAAGGTGAAGAGCCATGTCAAAAGGTGCTTTACTACCTGAGGGAAGCCCTGTTGGAGTAGTGGGACATGTAGTCCACGTGGATGACGGGGCGCCGGGCGAAGTCCGGCAGGTCCCGGGTGGGCTGGCCGATCATGCCGTCCAGCATTGTGGAGTCGTAGGCAACTTCACCGCGCCCCACAAGGGCACCTTCAGCATCGACGATGTCCACAATGTCCCCTTGGGAGAAGTCTCCCTCCACAGAAGTGATACCCACTGCAAGCAGGGATTTGTGCCCCTCGGTCACGGCCTTCACAGCGCCGTCATCGAGGTGCAGGCGACCGTGGGAATCAGCTGCGTAGAGCACCCAGAACTTCCAAGCGCTCAGGCGATCCCGGTCCGGCCAGAAGCAGGTGCCCACCTGGGCATCGTCCAAGGCAGCACCAATGTTTTCAGTACTGGTCAGCAGCACAGGCACACCAGCACGGGAAGCCAGGCGCGCCGCAGAAACCTTCGCCGCCATGCCGCCGGTGCCGAGGCGCCCACCATCGCCGGCAACCACTCCGCGCAGGTCCTTGGCAGACTTCACCTCAGGGATGAAGTTCGCCTCCGGCTCAGCAGGGTTGCGGTCATAGAGGCCGTCAACATCAGAAAGCAGCACGCAGGCATCAGCGAAAGCCAGGTGGGATACCAGTGCAGCGAGGCGATCGTTATCGCCAAAGCGCATCTCGGAGGTCGCCACCGTGTCATTTTCGTTGACGATGGGCACCGCCTTCAGCTGACGCAACCGGTCAATGGTGCGCTGCGCATTGCGGGCGCGCTCGCGCTCAGCGGCGTCGGAGGCAGTGAGCAGCACCTGCCCGATTGTGCGCCCATAACGAGCGAAACTGCGCGCCCACTCCTGGGCCAGTAGCACCTGGCCCACCGAGGCAGCGGCTTGCTTCGTCGCCAAATCAGTAGGCCTTTGAGCCAGCTCCAGCGGACCCATGCCACAGGCCACAGCACCAGAGGACACAACGATGACATCCGTACCCCGGGCCATGCGGGCCTCGAGGGCATCAGCGATCATGTCGATGCGCTTCGGATCCACCAAACCATCGTCATTGGTCAAGGAGGATGAACCGATCTTCACCACCAACCGGCGTGCGTGCGCGATATCGCCGCGCACGTCTGAGGAGTGACCCATCGCGGGGTCATCGGGATCTGCCTCTGGAGCTGGGAATTCAATGCTGGTAGCGGGCACCACCGGGCCGGGCTCGTGCACCGGCCTTGTGCCGTAGGTCGGCACTGGGGCAACCACCCCGGGGCCAACCTCTTCCGGTCCGGCAAAGAGAAAGCCGGACTGGGCAGAGTTATAAGCTACACCGTCATTGTCAGATCTCGATGTGGACATAACTACTAGTATGCCAGCGGCACCGGGGTGCTGGCAGCCGTTTCGATAGGCTCAGAAAAGCTTTAGCCCTGCCAGCGCTCCGTATCGGCCTCTTCCCCATCGCCGTAATCAAACTCATCGATGAGGCCACGGCGGGCCTGGGAGGCGCGCTTACGCTGCTGCGGAGTTGCGCGGGTGTTCTGCTCCAAGCGGATGTCCGTGCCCCGCCCTGTGCGGGTCACTTCCACGCCAGCGGCGGTCTGCGGATCCCACTCAAAGGTGATCTCGCCAATCGTTACCTCGGAACCGGCCTGCGCGCCTGCCTTGTAGAGTTCCTCTTCCACGCCGGCCTTCGCTAGGCGGTCGGCCAGGTAGCCCACTGCCTCATCGTTTTCAAAGTCGGTCTGCCGGATCCACCGCTCCAGCTTCTCACCGGTGACGATAAATGCGTCCTCGCCCTCCGGGTCCACGGTGACCTCGAACTCAGCAAAGCGCCCGCCCCCGCCGCGCTTACGCAGCCCCTTCGGGGTGATGACCTGCGCGGGCTTGTCCTCCTTCGGCATGGCCTTCCGGTGAGTAGCCACAATCTCCGCCAACGCGTACTTCAGCTCATTGAGCCCCTGGTGCGCCACAGTAGAGATGCGGAAGATCGGCCAGCTGAACTGCTTCAGTTCCTCTTCCTGCAGGTCAGCCATGTCGGAGGCGTCCGGCACGTCCATCTTGTTCAGCACGATCACCCGCGGCCGGTCCCGCAGGTCACCCAAACCGGAGTCCGTGGCCAGTTCGGACTGGTAGTTCGCCAGTTCCTCTTCCAGCGCCTTGATGTCCTCCACCGGGTTGCGGTCAGATTCCAAACTGGCGGCATCCACCACGTGCACCAGCACAGCGGTCCGCTCAATGTGGCGCAGGAAGTCCAGGCCCAACCCCTTGCCCTCACTTGCGCCAGGGATCAGCCCCGGCACGTCGGCAATGGTGAACACGTCATTCCCCACGGTCACCACACCCAAGTTCGGAACCAAGGTGGTGAACGGGTAGTCCGCGATCTTCGGCTTCGCCGCGGAGAGCACAGAGATCAGAGAGCTCTTGCCGGCAGACGGGAAACCCACCAGACCCACGTCCGCCATGGACTTCAGCTCCAGCGTGATGTCCTTGACCTCGCCAGGCTCGCCAAGCAGAGCAAAACCCGGGGCTTTGCGGCTCTTAGAAGCCAAAGCAGCATTGCCCAGGCCGCCGTGGCCGCCCTCGGCCACAATCATCCGGGTGCCTTTACCCGTCAGGTCGGCCAGCACCTCCCCCTTGTCATTCAGCACGACCGTACCTTCGGGCACCTCCAGCACGAGGTCCTCGCCACGGGCGCCATGCCGGTGATCGCCCGCACCATTATTGCCGCGCTTGGCCTTGATATGCGGGTGGAAGTGGAAGTCCAGCAGAGTGTGCACCTGCGGGGAAACCTCCAGGATGATGTCCCCGCCATGCCCACCGTTACCGCCATCCGGCCCGCCCAAGGGTACGAACTTCTCACGATGCACAGAGGCACAACCGTGCCCGCCATCGCCTGCCTGCAGGTGCAACACCACTCGGTCTACAAATTGTGGCATCGGGGCCAAGGTCCTTTCGTCGGGGCGGATGGTTGAATCGCGTGGGAGTTCGAAGTGTTGGAAGTTGGGTGTATGAGGAATTGGATCGTGAAATAGACAAAACCCCACGGTCACTAGCTACCTAGGATAGCCGGTGAATCCGCGGGGTTGAAGGCCTTGAACCCGAAGGCCCAAGGGGCAAGGCCCAAGGCCCAGAAGCCTTAGGCCTCCACTGCCTCGCTAACCTCGTTCTCCACGATGTTAACCATGCGGCGCTTGCGCTTGGTGGAGAACTGCACGGCGCCCGCCTTCAGAGCGAACAGCGTGTCGTCGCCACCACGGCCAACGTTCTCGCCTGGGTGGAAAGAGGTACCGCGCTGACGGATCAGGATCTCGCCGGCCTTGACCTGCTGGCCGCCGAAGCGCTTCACACCGAGACGCTTGGACTCGGAATCACGGCCGTTGTTGGAGCTGGATGCACCCTTCTTGTGTGCCATTAGTCTCTCCCTCCTTTAGGAAGATATCTCGGTAGATTACTTAATCCCGGTAACCTTCAGGACCGTGAGAGCCTGACGGTGGCCGAAGCGGCGCTTGTAACCAGTTTTGTTGCGGTAGTGCATGCCACGGATCTTCGGACCGCGGACGTGCTCTACGATTTCAGCGTTGACGCTGGCAGAAGCCAGCTTGTCACCGGTGGTGACATCAGCGCCGTCGACGACGAGAACCGGGGTGAGAGCCACGGACGAACCTGGCTCACCCTCGATCTTCTCGACCTTGACGAGGTCACCTTCGGCAACCTTGTACTGCTTTCCGCCGGTCTTGACGATCGCGTACATGTAGGGCTACCCCTTTATTTCTCATATCGGCTCAGGCCACTCCGCCACCCACCGTATATGAGTAGGGCACGAGCATCCTGACTGGACTTACTTGCTTACATTGCGTTCACCACGGCCGGTTCATACCTGCGGCATGCGGGCCAAACCCGCACCGCGATAACAACTGCGCTCCATATGCTCACGGAATGTGGACACATAGATGCAGGTCACCAGCCAAAGTGAACAGCGACTGCTCAAGACTACCGCCTAGCAGGCCTGATTACAAATCCCATCGGTTGCATCCGAGCTGCTAATCACACCAGTCACACAGGTCGCAGCGCTAGTTGCGGGATCGCACTACTCTCCTACCGCGACGGCGCCCCGCGGAGCCGCTCTTCGCATCCCGCCGGTTCACCGCCTCCTGGTCCGTACGGGCGTGCTTCTGGCCTTCGCCCTGCTGCTCGCGCTGCCCGCCACCGCGTACGTCGGAGCGGGAGTTGCCGCGCGTCTGACGCTTGCGGCGCGGCGAGGAGTCAAAGTCCACATCCTCGCCAGCGCCAGCCTTGCCGGCCCTTCCGCGCTGATCTGCCTGCTTGCCCTGCTTCGCCGGCTTGTCCTCACGCCGGTCCTCGCGCTTGCCCTGCTGAGCTGGACGCTCGGGCTCGTTCTTGCGGCGGACGACACGGCGCACGCGGCGGCGTGGGCGCTCCTGCTTCTGCTCGGGCTCGCGCTGCTCAGACTGCTGCGGCTCGGCCTGATGCTTGCGCTGGGGCTCCGTCTTCGAAGACTTCTCCCCAGCAGGCTTCGCCGGCTCATCGAGAACGAAGGACTTGTCCCACAGGTCGTCCGGATCCTCCTTCTTGGCGGTATCCAGCGCAGCCTTGGCGATCTCATTGAACTTGGAGGCGCTGTCTTCGTGGTGCCGTCGCTGTGAAGAAACCTTGCGAGCCTGCTGGCGCTCCTTACGATGGCCATGATCGCGGCGCGGCTCCTGCGGCTCTTCCTGCTGCTCCACAGGATCCGCGTGCACGATAACGCCACGCCCCTCACAGGCCTCACACGTGGTACTGAACGTCTCCAGCAGGCCGGTGCCCAGGCGCTTACGCGTCATCTGGACCAGGCCCAGGCTGGTGACCTCGCTGACCTTGTGACGGGTGCGATCGCGGCCCAGGTACTCCGTGAGGCGGCGCAGCACGAGGTCCTGGTTCTCCTGCAGCACCATGTCGATGAAGTCCACCACGATCATGCCGCCCAGGTCCCGCAGGCGCATCTGGCGCACGATCTCCTCGGCGGCTTCCAGGTTGTTCTGGGTGACCGTCTCCTCAAGATTGCCGCCGGAGCCAACGAAGGACCCGGTGTTGACGTCAATGACCGTCATCGCTTCGGTGCGGTCAAAGACGAGGTGCCCGCCGGAAGGCAGCCACACCTTGCGGGAGAGGGCCTTGGCCAGCTGCTCGTCCAGGCCCATGGCGGCGAAGACGTCCTGGCCGCCGTGGGCGTTTGGATCCCACTTGACCACGCGATCCTTGAGGTCCTGGGCCATGCGGCCCACGTAGTCCCGGACCATCTTCCAGGACTGCTGGCCCTCGATGATGAGCTCGGAGAAGTCCTCATTAAACAGGTCCCGGACCACCTTGATGAGCATGTTCGGCTCTTCATACAGCGCGATGGGCTTGGCGCCCTTGCGCTCGCGGGCCTGCTGCTCTTCCTTCTCGATGGCCAGCCACTGCTTGTGCAGGCGCTGTACGTCATCGGAGATCTGCTCCTCAGACACGCTCTCGGCGGCGGTGCGGATGATGGCGCCGCCTTCGCCCGGGATGACCTCCGCGAGGATGTTCTTCAGGCGCTTGCGTTCCGCTTCCGGGAGCTTGCGGGAGATACCCGCGGTGGTGCCGCCCGGGAAGTAGACCAGGTAGCGGCCGGCGAAGCTGATGCGTGCGGTGAGGCGCGCGCCCTTGTGGCCGAGGGGATCCTTGATGACCTGCACGAGGATCTGATCGCCGGCCTTGAGGGCGGCATCGATGCGGCGGGACTTGGAGTGCAGGTGCGGGCTGCGCCAGTTCATCTCCCCGGCGTAGAGCACGGCGTTGCGGCCGGTGCCGATGTCAATGAACGCGGCCTCCATGCTGGAGAGCACGTTCTGGACGCGGCCCAGGTAGATGTTGCCCATGATGGAGGTCTGGGTTTCGCTGGTGACGAAGTGCTCCACGAGCACGCCATCTTCCACGACACCCACCTGGGTGGTCAGGCCCTGGTGATCGCTGCGCTGGGAATCCCGCACCACCATCTGGCGCTCCACGGACTCGCGGCGGGCCAGGAACTCAGAGCGGGTGATAGCCTTGAAGTTCTTTTCCTTGTTCTCGGCACGCCAGCGGCGGCGGGACTCCAGGCGCGTGGATCCCTTGAGGCGGACGGGCTCGTCCACGACGTCCGCGTCCTCGCGCTCACCGGGGTGGAGGTGCTCGGGATCCTGGGGTTGCTTGGACTGCTTGGTTTGCTTCGGCTCAGGCTGGCTTTGCTTGGCGGGCTGCTGGGCCTTCTTGGCCTCGCGCTTCGCTGGCTCTTCGGCCCGCTTGGCCTGCTTGGGCGCTTCCTCTGGTTGCTCGGCCTGCTCGGGAGTTTCGTCGTTGCGAGCGGCGGCACCGATGCGGCGCACCACACGGCGACGAACCCGGCTGCGCTGGGACTTGCTCTGCCCCTCGTCCTTGGATTCGGCCTTTGGCTCGGTCTTGGACTTTTCCTTCACCTCTGCCTTGGGAGCCTCCTCCACTGCAGGAGCCTCCGCAGGCTTCTGCTTCTCAGCCTTGTCAGCCTTGTCAAGCTTCTCAGACTTGGAGCTCTTGGAGGCCGTCTTCCGCGTCACCTTGCGCGGCGCACGCTTCCGAGCCGGTTTCTTGTCCGCCTCCTCAACAGCAGCAGGCTCCTCAACGGGCTTCTCCGGCTCAGGCTGCACGTCGGCCTTCACAGCCTCCGGCTCAACCTTCTTCGCTGTACCCTTCCCCTCACTCTTCTTCGCGTCCCCCTTCTTAGCAGCCTTCTTCGCCGGTGCCTTCTTGGCAGCGGCCTTCTTAGCAGGCTTCTTCGCCGGCGTGCTCTCCGCCTCCCCCTGCGCCTGCAGCGCATCCAGCACACCCAGCGCCTGGTCACGCGTCAATGTGGACGCAGTCTTCTTACCTTGAATTCCGTGTTGCTCGAGGACGCTGAGGAATGCCGTCGCCCTCATACCAACCAGCTTGGCCAAGGTATGAACCCGGACCTTTTCCCCAACCTGTTCCCGATCAACCTGCGCAGCAGCAGCCGCGATCTCCTGGCTTTGATTCGCCACGAATTATCTCCTTTAAAAGTCTGTGTGTGACAAACCCGTTGGCCGCATCATCGTTGTGGGCGAAACGAGGTTTGATTCATCTCCATGTCCATTGTGGCACACGACCGGCCTTCCGAGCTCACCAACGCTCCTGTTGGGCAGCATTGTCCGGCGCGCGTGTTACCATCCGTTCCCATGAGGCAGATGTCTAGCCAGGATTTCGCGCACATCTACCGCAACTCCCAAGTGCCATGGATTGCGCAGGTCGCGGTGGCTTTGTTGGTTGCTTTGGCGACGTTGATTGTGGCAAGCCCGGTCGATGGCGGGCTGCCCACGCTGGTTCTCCTTGTGGCGTTCGTCGCTGTCGTGGCGATTTGGTGGGTGTTCCTGCGCGCCCGCGGCTTCCGCGGCAACGATTACGACCCGATGCAGACAGATGCCGAAGCCGCCCGCACCCCCTTTAGCTGGAAGGAGGAGGGCCGGTTCCTCCTCATGCTGATTGTGGTGATGGCTCCCATGCAGTTTTCGCAGGTCATGGCCAGCTGGCCGTTCGCATGGGGCGCGGCTGGGTTGGCCCTTGCGGTGTCTTTGTGGGTTATTAGGTACGACGCCTGGCGCCCCCACCACTACCTCCCTCCTAGGGAACTGGCGGCATCAGCGGGCAGGCCGATCACGGGGGCTGGTGAATGGTTGGCCTGCTATTTATATGCGCTGCGCGTGGCCCCCGGTGGGCGCCAAATACGCTCTGATGTGTTGGCGGAGCGTTTGGAGTCCTACGGGTGGTCCGGTTCGGAGGTGTCTGAGGCGTTGTCTGGGCTGGTGGCTTCAGGGAAAGCGGTGCGGTTGCGTGAGCTCCGCTCCTCCGACGGCGCAGTCACGTGGGTGACGCTGACCAAGGAGGGGCGGGAGGCCGCGAAGGCGGGTCTTGGCGGGCGGCCATGACATAGGAAAAGACTGCAGACTTATTGCCCAAAAATCGCGAAATGCGAGCAATAAGTCTGCAGTCTTTTGTCACTTCGCGTGGCTCATCGCGCCACGCAGCGGGATTACAGGTTCGGGAACCAGATGCCGATCTCACGCTCTGCGGACTCTGGGGAGTCAGAGCCGTGAACCACGTTCTCGCCGACAGTCAGGGCGAAGTCACCGCGGATGGTGCCCGGGGTGGCCTTGGACACGGGATCCGTGCCACCTGCGAGCTGACGCCACGCGTCAATGGCGCGCTCGCCCTCAACAATGCCCGCAACCAGCGGAGCGGAAGTGATGAAGTCCACCAGCTCGCCGAAGAAGGGCTTGTCAGAGTGCTCGGCGTAGTGCTTCTCAGCGGTCTCGCGGTCAGCGGTGCGCAGGTCCAGCTCCACCAGCTTCAGGCCCTTGCGCTCGATGCGGGCGATGATCTCGCCCACGTGGCCGTTCTTAACACCGTCTGGCTTAATCAGAATCAAAGTACGTTCAGTCATGGTGAACTATTCTACCGCGCCACACCTGCACCCGCTCGGCACGGGGTAGGTGGCCCGCGTGCGCCACTGCATGCGCCCGCACCACCCAACTGCACCGCACCTACACGCGGGAGCGAATCCCCGGCAGCAGCGGGTACGCCAGCCCACCCGGGCAGGACGTGTTCCCCGCAAAGTCCGCCCAGTCCCGGTGCCCCGTGATGACGGGCTTCATGGCGGACCGGGCGCCGTTGGTGTAGCGCACGGATCCACGCGGGTCCAGTTTCAGACCGCGGCACAGGTGCCCCAGCACGCGCACCAGGGAGTTCACCATCGCCTGGCTCGGCGCCGTCTGGTCCAGGTGCCCCAGCAGGCAGATACCAATGTTGCCGGTGTTCGCGTTGAACACGTGCCCGCCGTTGACCACCTGCGGCTTGCTCAGCAAACTGCCGGGCTGGAACACCGCCTGGTTGGCAAAGCCGGTGGCGCGCCCCTGGTACACCACACCATTGGGGTCGATGAGCAGGTGGTAGCCAATGTCTCCCCAGCCCTGCGTCACCGCGTGGTAGGAGTGGATTCCGCGTACGGACGCAGCATAGTCCCGCACACCAGCAACAGACATCGCCGCGTGGTGGACCGTAATGCACTGTGCCGGGGCGTAGCTGGGGCCCCATGTCGTCGCCCCTTCATTGGCACCCCACCCTGCGCGAGAGACCACGGTGAGCCCGTCGATGACATTCGCGTTGTTGCCCAGCGGCGGCAGCGGGTTAATGGGGCCTGGCTGGCCGATGGCATCCATGATGGAGGAGGACATTTCAATGCCTTGGGAGCTCATCTCCGCCAGCTGCCGCGCCTGGTCCGGGGAGAGCTGGTTGGCGTACGGGGTCAAGCCCGCCTCTGCCACGGCTGCCGCTTCCTCCGCCGCTGGCTCGAAGACGTGCAGGTGTGCCCGCGCCGCCGGGGCCGCCTCCACGAGCTCCACTGCCTCGGCACTTTCTGGCACGTACAGCGGTTCGGAGTATTGGCCGAGCGGCATGTCATCGCGCCCGTGGGTGCTGGGGTGGGCGTGCACGTCCTGCACGGTGCCATCGGCTAGGGAGTAGCGGAGTACGGCGGAGTCGCTGCCGTCCGAAAAGTCGACGCTCATGAAGCGCCCTCCCCCGGCGAGGCCCACTTGCCGGTAGGGTTCCACGCCGGTGGAGTTGATCATGTCTAGCGCGCTGGATCCGATGCTCGCGGCTTGCTCTGAGGATCCCATGATTGCGCGGGAGTTGGTTCCGAAGTTGGTGCCGTGGGTGAACAGGGCTGCTCCGCCCATGGCGGCGCCTGCCATGGTGGCGGTGCGGAGGAAAGTTCGGCGTGAAAACGTCATGGTTGTGCATGATAGTGCACATTCGGGGGTAGCGTCGCACTCGCGAAGCATCCACCCCAATCATGGGGTATTCCCAGGTCGCCGTTACAGATGTTAAAGCTGTTATTTATGTTATTGGGCGACGGCACCCCACTTCCCAGCCACCGGGGGTAGCCAGCTAGTCATCCTGTGCCGTGTGCGGGCCCACGTGCTGACTCGGCAGCAGCCCCCGGCGCATGCGCTCCAGCAGGTTGCTCCTCAGGTGGTAGATGTACCACCACACCAAGGCGAACAGCACGCCCATCGCTCCCATGGATGGGTGCACGATGAACCCCGCCACCGCCAGCACCTGCAACCCGATGTTGAGGTAGTCCGCCCACTTCACGCGCTGCATGAACGCCGCCACGAGCATGCCGAGACCTACACCCACCACGTAGACAATGTTGAACGTGGTGGCGTACTCCCCGTCATGCACACGGGTGATGACGGTCAGCACCAGCAGGATGACGATCGCCTCTAGCACCAAGGTGCCAGCCATGACTCCGCGCAGGCCCTTGAGCGGATCGTTTTCCGGGGCGTGTCCTGGCCCCAGTGGCCCCATCGGGGCTTGCTTATTCTTCCTCGCCACAGCGAACTCCTATTACGCCTAAACCTTCATTCACGACAACGTCACAACCGCGCTAGGAGGGCTCCTTGCCGAACAAGGTGCGCGCCTCACCGGCGGTCACCACGGATCCGGTGATGAGCACACCGGCGCCGGTCAGCAGCCCGTCCTCGTCATCCTCGGCCAGCATGGTGGCCATCTCTACAGCCGCGGGCACGTTCGGGGAGACGTGCACCCGCTCCTCCCCCAGCGCGTCGCGGGCGTACTCCGCCAGCGTCTCCACGTCCAGAGCCCGTGGGGACTGGGCTTGGGTGACCACGAGTTCATCGACCACAGGCTCCAGTGCTGCCAAGATGCCCCGAGCGTCCTTGTCTCCGAGTACTGCCACGACCCCGATGAGCCGCCGAAAATCAAAATCGCGATCCACCGCAGCGGCCAAAGCCCTGGCCCCATGCGGATTGTGAGAGGCATCCACAAAAATGCTGGGTGTGGACCGCACGCGCTCCAGGCGACCCGGGGAGGCGACAGTGGCGAAGCCCTCGCGGACACGATCAATGTCCAGCTGACGGTCCCCACCCGCGCCGAAGAAGGCCTCGACGGCGGCTAGGGCCACGGCGGCGTTGCGGGCCTGGTGTTCGCCGGACAGGGGTAGGAAGAGGTCCGTGTACTCCCCGGCCAGGCCGCGCAGGTTCAGCTGCTGGCCGCCCACCGCGATAGAGCTGGAGAGCACGCCGAACTCACTGCCCGCGCGGGCAACGGCGGAATCCTGCTCCACCGCTTCCTTGAGCAGCACGTTCATGGCCTCCGGCTCTTGCTCCGCGATGACCGTGACGTTGTCCGGTGGGGTGAGCAGATCTTCGGCGTCCCAGCGGGCCTTGATGATGCCGGCCTTCTCCGCCGCGATCTCCTCCAAGGTCTCGCCCAGGTAGTCCGTGTGGTCTAGGCCGATGGGGGTGATGACGGAGACGTCCGCGTTGATCACGTTCGTCGCGTCCCAGCGGCCGCCCATGCCGGTTTCCACGACGGCGACGTCCACCGGCGCGTCGGCGAAAGCCGAGTACGCCATGGCAACGAGGACCTCGAACTTGCTCATCTTGGGCCCGCCCTCGGCCTCGCTCTTGGCATCCACCATCTCCACGAAAGGCTGGATCTCCCGCCAGATGCGGACGTAATCCTGCGGGTGGATCGGCGCGCCATCCACGGCGATGCGTTCGGTGACGAGCTGCAGGTGCGGGCTGGTGGTGCGGCCCGTGCGGCGGTGGAACGCGCGCATGAGGGACTCGATCATCCGCACCACGGAGGTCTTGCCGTTGGTGCCGGCCACGTGGATGGCCGGGAAGGCCCGTTCCGGGTTGCCCAGCAGGTCCATGAGCATCTCGATGCGCTCAAGGGACGGGTCGATCTTCGTCTCCGGCCAGCGGGTGTCCAGCTCCGCCTCCACGGCAGCGAGGTCCGCCAAGTCCTCCTGGGTGATGGGCCGCGGGGGCAGCTGGTCCGGGAGGTCCGGGGCGTCATCGGCGCTGGGGCCGCCTAGGCCGGAAGCGCCCCCTGCGCCCAGGTCCCCGGGGATCACCGAGTCCAGGTTGAGGGACAGGCCGGATTCCCCGAGGGTGACCTTGTCCGGGGTGCCCTGGGTATCCGCGGTGTCTGGCGTGCCCTGCTGCTCGTTGTCCGTCATTGCTTGCCGAGCTCCTCAAGGCGAGTCGTGATGCGGTCATGCTCTTCCTGGGCCACGCGCTGGCGCTCCCGGATGCCCTCCACAACCTTCTCTGGAGCCTTAGCCAGGAAGGCCTCATTGCCCAGCTTCTTTGCCGCGTTATCGAGCTCCTTCTGGGCTACGGCCAGGTCCTTCTCCAGGCGCTTCCGCTCGGCGGCCACATCCACGGTGCCGGAGGTATCCAGCTCCACGGTGACGGTGGCCTGGGACAGGCGCACCTCGATGGACGCGGTGGCGGCGAAGCCCTCCTCTGGGGCCTCCACCTTCACCAGCGAACGCACGGCGGGCTCCAGCGCCTCCAGGTCCACGGCGGCGAAGTCCAGCTTGGCGGGGACCTTTTGGCTGGGCTTGACGCCCTGGTCACTGCGGAAGCGACGCAGCTCCGTCACCAGCTTGTCCACGTCCTCCATGCGGCGCACGGCCACCTCATCGGTCTCGGCACCGCCGTTGGTGAAGGAGACATCAGGCCACTGGGCGATGGCCAGGGAGGCCGGGTAGCCCTCCACCCCATCGGTCAGGGCCTTCCACAAGGTGTCCGTGACGAATGGCATGGTCGGGTGCAGCAGGCGGAACACGGCATCAAGGACGCGCCCCAGCACCAACTGCGTGTTGATACCGCGCTGTACCTGCTCCTCCGTGGCGGCCTCCCAATCCCGTGGGATCTGCACCTTGGCGATCTCCAGGTACCAGTCACAGAACTCGCCCCAGGCGAAGCGGTAGAGGTTCTCATTCGCCAGGGAAAATTCGTAGCGATCCAGGGCGTCATCGACCAGCTTGCGCACGGCCTCCAGGCGGTCCAGGATCCAGCGGTCCGCGTCCGTCAGATCCTCACGGGCGGGAAGCGGCCCCACCTGCGCACCGTTCATGAGCGCGAACTTGGTGGCGTTAAACAGCTTCGTGGCGAAGTTGCGGGAGGACTGGGCAGAGTCCTCGCCCACCGGGAGATCGGAGCCGGGGTTGGCGCCGCGGGCCAGGGTGAAGCGCAGGGCGTCCGCACCGTAATCCCGCACCCAGTCCATCGGATCGATGCCGTTGCCGAGGGACTTGGACATCTTCCGGCCCTTTTCATCGCGCACCAATCCGTGGAGGAACACGTCCTTGAACGGAACCTGCGGGCGGCCGGAGTGCGCATCGGCGGCCTCGCCAGCGCCAGCAGCGACAGCCCCAGAGCCGGAGAGCGGGGAACCCTCCAGGGTGTCCGCGAAGGTGCCGAACATCATCATGCGGGCAACCCAGAAGAACAGAATGTCATAGCCCGTGACCAGCACAGACGTGGGGTAGAACTTCTCCAACTCTGCGGTCGACTCTGGCCAACCCATCGTGGAGAACGGCCACAGCGCGGAGCTAAACCAGGTGTCCAGCACATCTTCTTCCTGGTGCCAGCCCTCGCCTGTTGGTGGCTCGTCATCCGGACCACAGCAGACCACTTCGCCCTCTGGCCCGTACCAGATGGGGATGCGGTGACCCCACCACAGCTGACGGGAAATCGTCCAGTCATGCATGTTGTCCACCCACTCGAACCAGCGCGGCTCCTGGGAGGCCGGGTAGATGGTGGTGTCACCCTCACGGACGGCGTCGCCAGCCATCTTGGCCAGCTCTTCCACCTTGACCCACCACTGCTCGGACAACCGTGGCTCAATGGCCTCACCACTGCGCTCGGAGTGGCCCACGGAGTGCATGTAGGGGAACTTCCGTCCGGCGATCCGACCCATCGCCTCGAGCTCCAGGCGGATCTTCTCCCGGGCCTCAAAACGGTCCATGCCATCAAACTGCGTACCCGTGTCCGCAATGTGGCCGGTCTCATCCATGATCACCGGCATGGGCAGGTCATGGCGCTGACCCAGGGCGAAGTCATTGGGGTCATGTGCCGGGGTGATCTTCACCGCGCCGGTTCCGAATTCCGGATCCACGTAATCATCCGCCACGACCACCATCTTGCGATCCGGCAGGAACGGGTGGTCCAGGGTGCTTCCCACCAGATCCGCGTAGCGCTCATCCTCTGGGTGCACGGCCACGGCCACGTCCCCCAGCATGGTCTCCACACGCGTGGTGGCAACGATCACGTGGGGCTCGTCATCGTTGAGGGAGCCGTAGCGAATACTGACCAGCTCGCCTTCGTCCTCCGTGTGGACCACCTCAATATCGGAGATGGCGGTCTGCAGCACCGGGGACCAGTTAACCATGCGGTTGGCCTGGTAGATCAGCCCGCGGTCAAACAACGCCTTGAACATGGTCTGCACGGCACGGGAAAGCCCCTCATCCAGCGTGAAGCGCTCCCGAGACCAGTCCACGGAGTCACCGATGGCGCGCATCTGCTGCTGGATCACGCCACCGTACTGTTCCTTCCACTCCCACACGCGGGAGACGAATTCTTCGCGCCCCAAGTCAAAGCGGTCCTTGTTTTCGGTGGCCTTGAGGTTGGCCTCCACCTTGGTCTGCGTCGCAATGCCGGCGTGGTCAGACCCGGGCAGCCACAACACCTCAAAGCCCTGCATGCGCTTGCGGCGCGCCATCTGGTCCATGAGCGTGTGGTCCAGGGCGTGCCCCATGTGCAGCTGGCCGGTGACGTTCGGCGGGGGCAGAACAATGCTAAAGGGCGACTTGCTGCTGGCGGGGTCAGCGGTGAAGTAGCCCCCGTCCACCCACTCCTGGTAAAGCGATGCCTCTACCGCTGCGGGATCCCAGGCGCGGGGCAGGCTGGCGGAACGATCCGCGCCGATGCCCACGCCAGGTTCCGCTGCTGCGGAAGACGTTGCGGAGACTGCTGATGTGCCGGGGTTAGCATTGTGTTCACTCACGGTTGAACAGTCTAATAGACGCCGGCGACAACCCCGGGCACCAGCGTGCACGGCATACCGGCCAACTCGCTAAACAGCCCGCCAGACCATCTGTCAGACCAGCCCCGCGGAACGCACTGCCTCCCACTCCTCCTGCAGCTCAGCCACGTTCTTATCGATCATCTCCCGCTGCGCTGCACCAATCTCCAGGCCCTGAACGATCTCCCACTCGCCGTTTACGCTGCGGCAGGGGAAGCTGAACAGCAGGCCCTCCGGGATGCCATAAGAACCATCGGACGGAAGTGCCACGGATACCCAGTCATCCTCCGGGGTGCCGTGCACCCAGTCCCGCATGTGGTCCAACGCAGCGGAGGCAGCAGAAGCCGCAGATGAACGCCCGCGGACCTCAATGATCTCGCTGCCGCGCTTGGCCACCCGCGGGATGAAGTCATTGTTCACCCAGGCAGAATCCAAGCGCTCCGCCGCCCGCTCCCCGTCAACCAGCAGCTCGGTCACGTCAGGGAACTGGGTCGCTGAGTGGTTGCCCCACACCGTCATGTGCCGCAGGCTCGTCAGCGGCACGTTCAGCTTCTCCGCTACCTGCGCCAGCGCACGGTTGTGATCCAGGCGCGTCAGGGCAGTCATCCGGTTCGGCGCCAGCCCCTCAGCATGGGCCGCGGCAATGGCCGCGTTCGTGTTCGCCGGGTTACCCACCACCAGCACCCGCACGTCGTCCGCCGCGTGCTCGGCGATCGCCTTACCCTGCGGCGCAAAGATCCGCCCGTTCGCCGCCAAGAGGTCTGCGCGCTCCTCCCCCTGCCCGCGGGGCTTCGCGCCCACCAGGAGGGCGGCGTTGGCGCCCTCAAAGCCCTCATTGACATCACTGGTGATCGTCACCTTCCCCAGGCGCGGGAACGCGCAGTCCGCCAGCTCCATGGCCACCCCCTTGGCCACCTGGGCACCCTTCTCCGTCTCCAGCAGGGTCAGGTTCACCGGCCGGTCGCCGAAGACCTCGCCGGCGGCCAGGCGGAACAGCAAAGAGTAGCCAATCTGGCCTGCAGCGCCGGTCACGGTCACGTTCACAGGGTCCGTGCTCCGCGTGCCCGTGCTGGCAGCGGTGTTCTTCAAAGTCTCAGAGGTTTGTGCGGAGTTGTTTCCAGTGTTGTTTGCAGTGGACACTGTGCGCTTCCTTCTTTCCGGTCGCATCGTTAGCAGGAGGATTTTCCTACCCCCAGCCTAACCACTCCGCGGGTATTTTTCCGCCGTAGCGTTCACTACACCGCCGCCAAACCGGTACGATATCTGCCGTGCACAACATGCCTCAGATCCAGAAGTCCGCCGCCCGTTTCGGCCTCACCGCCGAGCAGTACGCTGCCGCCATGGAAGCAACCCTGCCCATCGCCGCACGGGTGGGTGAGCGTCTGAGTGAACGCCACCTCATAGCCATCGCCAACGCTGGCAGCATGCAGCCAGGCAACGCGCTCCTCGCCAGCGGGGACACGGTTTACCATGAGGCCCTGCGCTACGCCCATCTGTGCATCTGGCCGCAGCCGACCTCCGCCGAGGCACCGATCGGCAAGATCACCCCCGCCGCCGCCGTGCGCGATCTCGTCACCAAGACGTACCTACGCTTCCAGGACCACCCCCACGCGGTGCGCCTGATCGTGTCAGAAAACCTCTTCGGCAACCCGGACTTCGCCTCCACCGCAGGACTCCTGGAGGACTCCCCCGTTGTGCTGCACCTGGACCGCGTGCTCATGCTCGGCCACGATATCGGCGCGTTCCGGGAGGGCGTCTCTGCAGAGGACGTCTACGTCCTCATCTCCTCCCTCTGCAGCTTCGCCATCACCCAAGGCCCACTGTTCCACTCCCTGTACGGCATGAACCCCGCCGATGAGGCAAACACCAAGGGCCTCATCGAGCTCACCGTGGACGCCGTGCTGGCCTTCCTGACCACCACCATGCCCACCAGCCAGGGCTCCAGCTACACCCATTCCTCCCAGTCCGCCACGGTCGGTTCGTCCGTCGCGGCCTCGCTGTACTCCGGTGGGTCGGATTTTGATTTCGACGGCCACACGGACAGCGCCCCCAGCACCAGCGAGGATCTTTACGGGGATGAGCGCTAGGCGCTCTTCCGGTCCCTCTTCGCCACCTCATCGTGACTGAGCAGGGTCGGTTCAGCCTTGCCTGCGGCGCAATCGGCGGTGATCACGACCTCGCCGGTGTCCTCATCCTCGGGGATGGAGAACATGATCGGCAGCAGGATAGACTCCATGATGGAGCGCAGCCCACGCGCGCCGGTCTCCCTGGCGAGGGCTTGCTGGGCGATCTCCGTGAGGGCGTCGCCGTCGAAAGAAAGACGAACACCGTCCATTTCAAAGAGGCGCTGATACTGGCGGACGAGTGAGTTCTTCGGCTCCGTGAGAACGCGCACCAGTGCCTCCTCATCCAGGTGGCCGACGTGGGTAAGGACGGGAAGGCGGCCGATGAGCTCCGGGATGAGGCCGAACTTCACCAGGTCCTCCGGCTCCACGAACTGGAACGGATCGGTCTCTTCATCGGCCTTGGATGAGATCTCCGCGCCGAAGCCGAGGCCCTTCTTGCCGCGGCGCTCCGCGATGACCTTCTCCAAGCCCGCGAATGCACCGGCGACGATGAACAGCACGTTCTTCGTATCGAACTGGATGAACTCCTGGTTCGGGTGCTTGCGCCCACCCTGCGGCGGCACGGCGGCGACGGTGCCCTCCAAGATCTTCAGCAGGGCCTGCTGCACGCCTTCGCCGGAGACATCGCGGGTGATGGAAGGGTTCTCCGACTTGCGGGAGATCTTATCCACCTCGTCCACGTAGATGATGCCGCGCTCGGCCTTGGCCACGTCAAAGTCCGCAGCTTGGAGGAGCTTGAGCAGGATGTTCTCCACGTCCTCACCGACATAGCCGGCCTCGGTGAGGCTGGTGGCATCGGCAATGGCGAACGGCACGTCCAACATGCGGGCCAGGGACTGCGCCAGGTAGGTCTTGCCGGAGCCAGTGGGGCCCAGCATGAGGATGTTGGACTTGGAAAGCTCCACCTCGTCATCGCTGCGGCGGGCGGAGGCGTTGGCTTCCTCCACCTGGATGCGCTTGTAGTGGTTGTACACCGCCACGGCGAGGGTGCGCTTGGCCTCATCCTGGCCAATCACATAGTTGTCGAGGAACTCCGCAATGGCGCGGGGCTTGGGGAGCTTGTCAGAGCCCTCCCCTGCGGATTCCCCGGTGAGCATCTCCTCTTCGATGATCTCGTTGCACAGCTCGATGCACTCATCGCAGATGTACACCCCAGGGCCAGCGATGAGCTTGCGGACCTGTTCCTGGCTCTTGCCGCAGAAGGAGCACTTCAGCAGCTCTGCACTTTCTGGCATACGGTGACTTCGGCTTTCTTGTTGTACGTTCTGGCGGGCACTTGCTGGCGCTTGCTGGCGCTGGTGGGCACTAGCGAGCGCTCGCTAGTGCTCTGCCGTGCCTTTCATGATGGCACTTGGCTTCGTGCTTCCCATGGTGACACTTGGCTGCGCGCCCATTATTGCGAGCATTCGTGTTCACTAACACTACCGCGCCATGAGACATTCCCGTTGGCGGGTGGCTACCGTGTGTCGGACCTGGGGCCGCCCGTGGGGCTGAAGCCCACCTGTGGGGCTGATGCTTGCCTTGTGGCTGGAGCCTGCCATGGGGCCGAAGCCTGCCGGGGATTGCCCTTCCTGGATCGCAACCCATGACTTGCCGCCCGCAACACCGGAAAGGGCAAAAGTGGACAAGCTGAGATCGGAATTTTCGAGTTTTTCCGATCTCAGCTTGTCCACTTTTCTGCGCAACCCCCGTGGAGCCCTTGCGAGGCGATGAAGGCCTTACGCTCGACATGCAACTGCCCCTTCAGGGCGAATGAGGACATGGTTTTCCCGAAAAATCGCTAGATTATCGGGAAAACCATGTCCGGAACAGAAGCTACACTACTACAGCCCCACCGAGCGGGGCCAGCAGGAATGTGGATGGGGCCAGCAGCCCCGCAGGAATGAGAGCCAGCAGGCCTAGCACGGCGCGAAGAGCACCCAAAAGCCCCTAGCGCTGCGCGGATAGCTTGCGGTAATCAAAGACCTGGTCGATGATGCCGTACTCCTTGGCCTCCTCGGCCGTCAGGATCTTGTCACGGTCCGTGTCAATGCGGACCTGCTCCGCCGTGCGGCCCGTGTGGCGCGCCAGAGTCTCCTCCATCAGGGTCCGCATGCGCTCAATCTCCGCAGCCTGAATCTCCAGGTCAGAGACCTGCCCCTGCACACCACCGGTAGCGGGCTGGTGGATCAGCACGCGGGCATTCGGCAGTGCGGCACGCTTCCCCGGGGTGCCAGCAGCCAAGAGCACAGCAGCTGCGGAAGCAGCCTGGCCCAGGCACACGGTCTGCACGTCCGGGCGGACGTACTGCATCGTGTCGTAGATAGCCATCAGTGAGGTGAAGGAACCACCGGGAGAGTTGATGTACATCGTGATGTCCCGGTCCGGGTCCAGCCCCTCCAACACCAGCAGCTGCGCCATGATGTCATTGGCGGAAGCGTCGTCCACCTGGGTTCCCAGGAAGATAATGCGCTCCTCGAACAGCTTGTTGTACGGGTTAGACTCCTTGGCGCCGAAGCTGGAGTGCTCCACGAAGGAGGGCAAAATGTATCGCATTTCAGGCATGTGCATAATTTCTAGCTCTCCTTTGCAGAAGTGATGACGTGGTCAACGAAGCCGTAGTCCTTGGCCTGCTCCGCGGTGAACCAGCGGTCGCGGTCAGAGTCCTTCGTGATCTGCTCCACCGTCTGGCCGGTGAACTGGGCGATCAGCTCCGCCATCTCACGCTTGGTGTGGGCGAACTGCTCCGCCTGGATGGCAATATCCGCCGCGGTGCCGCCCACGCCAGCGGAAGGCTGGTGCATCATGATGCGGGCGTGCGGCAGCGCGTAGCGCTTGCCCTTCGTCCCCGCGGAGAGCAGGAACTGGCCCATGGAGGCGGCCAGGCCCATGCCGTAGGTGGCGATGTCACACGGCGCGTACTGCATCGTGTCGTAGATGGCCATACCTGCGGTGACGGAGCCGCCCGGAGAGTTAATGTACAGGCTGATATCGCGGGTGGGGTCCTCCGCGCTCAGCAGCAGAATCTGGGCGCACAGCTTGTTGGCGATCTCATCATCCACCTGGCTGCCCAGGAAAATGATGCGCTCGCGCAGCAGCCGCTCATACACGGAATCCGTCATGTTGGGCATGTCAGCGCCGTGGGCAGCGCTCAGGCCGGATTGCTTACTCAATTGTGCTCCTTGGAATGGGTCACGTAGAAAAGTTTTCTTCACTCTTACGGTGTGTCTTGGCACCCTAGCCTAGTCAACACCTCACACGCGTGGTTGCTTCCCGCCGTAATGTTCGCTCTCAGCGCACGAGGCATGGGCCGCGGTGGCGGCGTCGCACCAAAAAAACAAAAACAAAATAAAAGAGGAAGGGCCCGGCTACGGGACTCACCCCGCAACCAGGCCCTCATGCGGCAGGAACTAGTCCTCCTGCTCCTCGGAGGCCTCAGCCTCAGCAGCAGAATCACCCTGCTCATCCACGCCGAAGTACTGCTTCGGGTCAACCTCGTTGCCCTCGGAGTCCTTCACGGTGGTCTTGGCGATGTTCAGCGCCAGAGCCTTACCGCGGCGCACGTCCGCGAACAGGTTGCCCAGCTGACCAGCCTGCTGCAGCTGCATGATGAACTGGTTCGGATCCATGCCGTACTGGTTAGCGGTGAAGGCGATGTGATCCATCAGCTCCTCCTGGGAGACCTCGGGCTGCTCAATGTCAGCCACGGCGTCCAGGAACAGCTGGGTGCGCACGGAATCCTCGGCGGAGGAACGTGCGTCCTCCTCGAACTTCTCGCGGGTCATGTCCTGCGCGGCCAGCATGGACTCGAAGACCTTCTCGTCCCCGCCGAATTGCTGGATGATCTGCTGGATCTGCGCGTCAACCTGCTCGTTGACCACGGACTCCGGCAGCGGCACCTCAGTCTTCTCCAGTGCTGCGGCCAGGACCTTGTCCCGGATGGCGCCGGCCTGGGCGTTCTTCAGCTGCTGCTCAACCTGGGTCTTCAGGGAGTCCTTCAGCTCGTCCAGGGTGTCGAACTCGCTGGCGAGCTGGGCGAAGTCATCGTCCAGCTCCGGCAGCTCGCGCTCCTTGACGGAGCCGACCTTCACGGTCACCTCTGCCTCTTCGTTGGCGTGCTCGCCAGCGACCAGCTTGGAGGTGAAGGTGGACTCCTCGCCCTCCTTCATACCGATCAGAGCCTCATCCAGGCCCTCGATCAGGGAGTCATTGCCGACCTCGTGGGACAGGCCCTCGGTGGTGGCCTCATCCACGGTCTCGCCATCGATGGTGGCGGACAGGTCGATGGACACGAAGTCACCGGACTGCACAGCACGGTCAGCAGTCTTCAGGGTGCCGAAGCGAGCCTGCAGGTTCTTCAGCTCCTCGTTCACGGCCTCGTCATCAGCGGACACTGCGTCCACCTCAACGGAGATCTCGGAGAAGTCCGGCACCTCGATCTCGGGGCGCACGTCCACCTCTGCGGTGAAGGTGACCTTCTCGCCATCTTCCAGCTCGGTGATCTCCACCTCTGGCTGGCCGAGCACCTTGAGCTCGTGCTCTTCCACGGCCTCGCTGTACTTGGTCGGCAGCATCTCATTGATGACCTGATCCAGCACCACGCCGCGGCCCAGGCGGGCCTCCAGGATCTTCGGCGGGACCTTGCCCTTGCGGAAGCCAGGCATGTTGACCTGGTTCGCGAGGGACTTGTAGGCCTTATCGAACTCGGGCTTGAGCTCCTCGAACGGGACCTCAGCGGTGATCTTGGTGCGGGTGGGGCTCAGGTTCTCTACAGAGCTCTTCACGAATGCACACTCCTGTGTCTTTTTGTAGTCATCGCCAGTGCGGATGTCGGTTTACTCGCATGTCCTGGCCGCGTTCCACGGCCTTGGTGCGCACCAGCGTGCGGTCGATGGTCAATTTTATAGGGCTGGTTCGTTTCGGTTGCGGGAGGGGTGCTGTTTTTTATTGGGGCGACGCCACCACGCCCCCACCCCACCACCTCGCCACTGTCGTTTCGGGGTGCGTGCCCCGCAGTGGTGCATGGGGTCTGAATGTAGAAAACGCAAGGAGCGCCCCGCTAGTTGTAGCGGGGCGCTCCTTGTTCATGGTCGGGATAGCGGGATTTGAACCCACGACCCCTCGCTCCCAAAGCGAGTGCGCTACCAAACTGCGCCATATCCCGAGCCGCACATTGTGCGCTGCATACTTTACGTGCCCATCTCCGATTTTCCAAAAGGCGGGCATAGACGCATGTCAGGGCTGTTCTTCTGGTGCTTCAGCAGAGGCTTCTTCGGAGTGGCGGCGGCGCTGAACCTCATGGCGCAGGTCGGCGATCTCCGCGCGGAGCGCGCCGATCTCCTTGAGCAGGGCCGCCTGGTTGTCTTTTTCCCTCTTCGTCTCCTACTGCTGCGATGAACTCTCCACTTGTTCGATGAGCCAGGAGGCGACAGTCACAGAGACAACACCGAAGATCGCAATGCCCGCAAACATAAGGAACACCGCGAGGATGCGCCCGGAGGAACTGACTGGAGCGATATCCCCGTAACCCACAGTGGTGACGGTGACGAAGGACCACCAGATGGCGTCGCCAAAATTATTAATCTGAGAATCCGGATCGGCGTGCTCCAGATCATAGATGGACAACGCGGCCACCAGGATGAGGAGGAACGATCCGGCCGCGGTATACATGGCCACGGAGACGCGCTGCTGCGTGGCGGAATAGCGCTGCAGGAGGACCAAGATGGGCACGACGCGCAGGATGCGCAGCGCCCGGAACATGGGGAGGATGACCAGCGCGAGTTCCCAGATGTGGACGAAGAACCAGCGCCAACGGTTCTCCGCAAGGACCAGGCGGACCAGGTAGTCCACGGCAAAGGCGACCCAGGTGAGCCACATGCCGACTTCGGCGAAGTTCGTCCACTTGTCATCCGCGGTGCCGAGGGTGGTCCAGGCGAAGAGAATAAGGAACGCGACAGAGATGAGCAGCATGGGCCCCTCTGCCCTCGCCTCCCAGCGGCGTTGCCTGCTTGCGCCTTCGGGCAGCTCAGGGCGGAAGAGGGCGTGGAGGGCAACCTTTAGTCGGCTCATGGCTTCCACTATTACTTTTGGCGGTGGTGACTTGCAAAAGGTGCGCGAGGTTGAGCCAGGATTGGACGTGAGTGACGCGTTGTCTGAAATGCGACAGGTTTATTCCCGCATGTGGCAGGTTGAGTGTCGGTTTTTAGCCAGTTTTCGACCATGAACCTGCTACATCCGGACATAGCCCTGCCACATCTCGGATGTACCCCGGTCTCCGTGATCGCCCGCACGTGTTAACGTTTGCACGGGTGGTCGCTTGTATAAATGTGGGCAGGCCACTGAAAGTGCATGACTTTATGCATGACCCCACCAAGACAAATGACCCGCCGCAACAGCATTACGGCAGGTCACCCTGTGGAGGGAACGACGGGAATCGAACCCGCGTCTTCAGCTTGGAAGGCTGAGGTATTAGCCACTATACGACGTTCCCACTGTCAGCAATCAGCACTCACGGGAGCGCTCGCTAACTTCAGTGGATCATCCTACACCACTGCCCCACGAACACACCAAACGCCCCTGACCGCGCCCTGGAAGCAAGAAAAAGCTGTGAAAAATTTCGCAAACCAGATTGTCGAAGATAAAAACGGATAGTAAACTCCAATTTTATGGAACCAGTTATCGTGGATAAAACTACGGGGCATGAGCTGTGGACAGCCGCCCAATGCGCAGAATTTACCGGCACCGCTCGCGGTACCTTCACCAGCTACGCAGGGCGCGGACGCGCTCCCAAGCCTTCAGCTAAACTCCACGGGCTAACCCTCTGGGACTCCACCATCGTCAAGGAGTGGCACACTGAGCGCCAAGCTCAGCGCGCCGCACGGGAGTCCTAACCCTTACAGCCCGTCTATCAATTAATCGCATAACGGCCCCGCTGGCACCCAGGAGTTTGGATGCACGCGGGGCCGTCGCAATGAAAAAGTGTTAGGCGGAAGGAACCTCCGGAGCCTCGCCGGTGCGCTCGTACTCGGCCAAGATGTCGATGCGGCGCTGGTGGCGCTCCGCACCACTCCAGGGCTGAGACACGAAAGCATCCACGATCGCCAGCGCCTCCTCCTCAGAGTGCATGCGGCCGCCCAGGCCAATGAGCTGGGCGTTGTTGTGCTCGCGGGCCAGCTTCGCTGTCTCCACGGACCAGGCCAGAGCGCAGCGGGCGCCCGGGACCTTGTTCGCGGCGATCTGCTCGCCGTTGCCGGAACCACCCAGGACGATGCCGAGGGAGCCCTCATCAGCCACGACCTTGCGGGCCGCGTCAATGCAGAACGCGGGGTAATCATCATCCGCGTCATAGGTGTGGGCGCCGCAATCGGTCACCTCAAAACCCTTGGACTCCAAGTGATCCTTGATCACATTCTTCATCTCAAAGCCGGCATGATCTGCACCAAGATAAATACGCATGTGCACCATCCTACCGGCAGTCAGCCAGCACCCCTAGGCGTGCTCCGCCTTCGGTCCCTCCGTGCGGGAACGCTTCAGCTCAAAGAAGTGCGGGTAGCCGGCCAGCGTCACGGAGGCATCGAACAGCTCCCCGGCGCGCTCGCCTTCCGGGATGCGGGTGAGCACGGGGCCGAAGAACGCCACGTCGCCCAGCTTAACCACGGGCGTTCCCACGTCATCACCCACCAGGTCAATGGCCTGCGCGTGGGTCTGGCGCAGCTGGTCCTCGAAGGAACCCTCCTCGTCCCGGCCCTTGTGCGCTGCATCCGCCAGCTCGGCCGGCAGGCCAACCTCGGCCAGGGTTTCGGCGATCACGTCGTCCAACTGGCTGGGGTCCTTCTTGTCCACCGCGCCTTCGTTGTGGAACTTGGTGCCGATGGCGGTGTACCACTCGCCCAGCTTCTCCGGGTGCTGCGTGTGGATCGCGGCGGCCACGCGCGCGGGTGCCCAGGCGGCATCCATGCCCTTCTTGTAGCCGGGGTCTAGGTCGCGGCCTTCGTTGAGCACGGACAGGCTCATGGGCACCCACTCGATGTGGATGTCGCGCACCTGCTCCACCTCAACGAGCCAGCGGCTGGTCACCCAGGCGAAGGGGCACACGGCGTCAAAAAACATGGTCACTTTTTGTTCAGTCATATTCCCCACTGTAACCACCTGAAGCATTCACTGCTTGGAGCCAGTGACTAGGGTGGGTTTCATGACTTCACTGAATCTCACTCGCACTGAGGCTGCGGCACGCGCGGAGCTAATCTCCAACGTGCACTACTCCATTGACCTGGATCTCTCCGGCGGCCAGGACGCACACCAGCGTTTGTTTGACTCCGTCACCACCGTGCGCTTCACCTCCGGCGCCGGTTCCACGTTCTTGGACTTGCGCGCGGAGGAGGTCGCGCGGGTCACTGTGGATGGACAGGACGTCACCGCCTCGGCGGTTCCTGTTGTTGATGGAAGGTACGACGCCGCTGCGGGCATCCAGCTTGAGGCGCTCACCGAAGGCGACCACGAAGTGGTGGTGGCTGCCAGGATCCCTTACTCGACCACTGGCCAGGGCCTGCACCGCTTCTTCGATCCCGCCGATGACGAGACATACATGTACACGCAGTTTGAGACTGCGGATGCCAAGCGCGTCTTCGCCTGCTTTGACCAGCCGGATCTGAAGGCCACCTACAGCGTGCAGCTCACCACCCCTGCCGCGTGGACGGTGGTGACCAACAACGTGGTCACCACCGAGGAGGCCGGCGAAGGCCTGGTCCGCCACACCTCTGAGGTTGACTACCTGCTTTCGACCTACCTGGTGGCCTTCTGTGTTGGCCCGTGGTACGTGGTGCGCGATGAGTGGTCCGGGACCGTCACAGAGCACGAGGAGTTCAGGGGTGAGGGTGGCGTCGCTGCTAAAAACCGCGGTGAGTTGG
>DXFZ01000115.1 GCA_019114175.1 Candidatus Corynebacterium gallistercoris | reverse complement strand
CCCGGTGGCGATGGCGTACGTCAACAAGGCCGCGGTGAACTCCGGCACGGCCGCCGAAGGCGCAACCGTGGAGGTGGACATCCGCGGCAAGCGGCTGCCCTTCACCGTGGTGAAGCTGCCTTTCTACAGCCGCGAGAAGTAGGCAGCTAGGTAGCCAGTAGCTCGCGGCTTAACTGCTGCCGCTGGCCAGCCCTGAGGACCCGCCAGCCAGCCCGCCGACGTTATCGGCGGGGTGGAAGCCACTGGTGCTGCCGATAGCGCCACCCGGCAGGGAGGATCCGATCGCCACCGGACCCCAGGAGAGCTCCTTGCCTTCCTTCAGCGCGTCCAGCGCGGCGAAGAGCTCCCGCAGCGCCCGTTCCGTGCCCACGTGCTCCACGCGGTCCAGGAAGGGGCGGCGCAGCTCACCGAACTCCTTGGCTTTCTCCTTACTCAAGCCATAGATTTCAGCGCCCTTGACGAAGTTGCCCCAGGTTCCCAGCTCCTTCACGAGCTCCTTGACCTTGGCGTCATCCAGCCCCTTCTTCTGCGCGTGGCGCGCGACCTCCGCCTGGTAGGCGCGGCCGACCTCCTGCGGGGAGCCGAAGAAGTTCTTCGCACCCTGGATGAAGCCAATCGCATCCAGCGCGCGGTTGGCGGAGCCCTGCACGCCGACCTTCTCCAGAGCATCGGAGACGGAGCCGGCGGTCAGCCCGCCGGTCTTGCCGCCGTTGTCCAGCCAGATCTTGTGGCGCGGTGCCACGGCCAGGTAGTCAAAGCCCAGGCCCCAGGCCTCGCCGCAGATGTTGAACAGGCACGTAGGGTTGTCCGCCTTGGGGGTGTAGCCCTCCGCCAGGTCAATGGCCCGGGCGGTGGGGGCGGTCATGAGGGTCACGGACAGCACGGTGGCGGCACCGAGGCCCAGGGCCTTGCCCATCGCCTTGCCGCGGGATTTCTTGAACGTCATTTTCATACCTGGAACTATAAACAATCGCCGCCGGTTGCGCAGGCCAATCCGCTGGAAAATTGTGAACTTTTACCCCCGTGGTCTGCCAGCACCTGGTGTAAGATTCTGTGGAGAATCTCAAGCGTTTTGTAGTTAGGAGCCCCCATGACTTCCCTGCCAGCTGACTTCCTGTACTCCGAGGAGCACGAGTGGGTCAACACCTCCGCCGTGGTGGAGGGCGAGACCGTCCGCGTGGGTATTTCCCACATCGCCGCCGAGGCCCTGGGTGAGATCGTGTTCGTGGAACTGCCGGAGGTCGGCACGGAGATTGAGGCCGGCGAGGCCTACGGTGAGGTGGAGTCCACCAAGTCCGTCTCTGACATCTACGCGCCCGTGTCTGGCGAGATCGTTGCCGTCAACGAGGAGCTGGAGGACAACGCTGGCCTCATCAACGAAGATCCCTATGGTCAGGGCTGGCTGTACGAGGTCAAGGTGACCGAGTCCGGTGAGCTCATGGATGCGGAAGCCTACGCCGCAGCTAACGAGTAATCTGCCCTTTTTATGTCTGGTGCCATCCTCCTTCTCGCTGGTCTAGCGCTCCTGGGCGCGGCCGTGTGGCTGCTTCTGCGCACCCGGGCAGATGGTGAGGATGTGGGGGCGACGCCACCCCCGCCCCAGCCGGCCACACCCGAACCAGGTGAGGATACCGAGAGCGTGGCTGAGCCGGTGGAAGAGGAAGCCGGCCACCCAGCCACCCCGGAGCGCGCCGGGGTGAGTGGGGGTTTCGGGTGCCCGCGGCGGCGTCGCAAACAATGGGCGAGTGACCACGGCTTTGAGTACCAGCGGGAGGACCGCGAGCTCGCCGCGGCGTGGCCCGTGACGGTGCTGCCGGAGGATCCCGAGCGTGCGGTGGTGCGCGATGTGGTGAGCGGATTTGTGTCCGGCCGCCAGGTGCACATCGGCGATGTGGGGGAGAAGACCTTGCTGGCGATGCGGCGCGCGGGGAGTTCGCCGGTGCGCGTGAACTATTCCGCGCTGGGTGCGGTGCCGCAGGGGATGCGGCGCACGGAGCTGCTGGACCAGCCGCCTTTTTATAGCTCCGCGACCGACATCCGGGCGCTAGACCGCATGCTGGATTCGCGGGTGGAGGACGCGCTGGCCGCGCTTTCTCACGTGGCGGAGGACGTGGCGTTTCAGGACAACTGGGTGGTGGTGGCGATGTCTCGCCGCCTGGAGCTCAGCGTGTGGGACGCGGTGATTCCGCAGGTGAAGCTGCTGGCAGATGCGGCGATGGTGCTGCCGCCGGAGCAGCTGAGCGTGCCGCTGGAGTTGGCGAAGGCGGATGCGACGCGCCCGTGTCCGGGCAGCGAATTGCTGGTGCCCGTGACCGTGGGCGGTGGTGCCACGGTGGAGGCAGCCGAGGCTGCTGGGGCTGCTGGGGCGGAAGCGCAGGCCTCCCACATTCGGGCTGTGCCGCGGATCGAGGTCATGCCCACGGCGGAGCCGGAGGAGGCTGACGCGGAGGCGGAGTCCGAGGCAGTGGAGGATGAGCTGCCGGCGCACGCGGCGGTGCCAACGGTGGAACGCCCGGACATTACGCGGCCGGCCCAGCCGGTGGATTTCCCTGGACGGGTGAACGCGCGGTTCGAGGAGCCTGAGGAACAGGGCTGGCCCCAGGGTGTGCACTTCGGCGTGGAGGGGGAGATCCCGAGTTTGGGCGAGGACCCGCGGCACGTCAGCGGTTCTGGTGCGGCGAACCGGCCGCAGGTGATCCGCGCGGAGATTGACGACGAGGCGACGATCTTCGAAGACGGCGACGAGGGGTTGAGCTCCATCGCGCAGCGACGCCGGGGTGGGCGTGGGCGCCACCGTGCGCCAGAGGCTCGGCATGCGCGGCCGGAGCCTATTGAGGCTGTGGAGTATGACATTGTTGAGGGGGAAATTGTGGATATTGAGGAACGGAAGAAATAGACCATGAGTGGTGATGTCGTGAGCAAGAAGAAGCGCCTGGCGGAGCTGGTGAAGGAGCTGGCAGTGGTGCACGGTCGCGTGACCTTGTCCTCCGGTAAGGAGGCTGATTACTACGTGGACCTGCGGCGGGCGACGTTGCACCGGGAGGCCAGCCCGTTGATCGGGGAGTTGCTGCGGGAGTTGACCTCCGACTGGGATTATGAGCACGTGGGCGGACTGACCCTGGGCGCGGATCCCGTGGCCACGGCGATCATGCACGCGGGCGAGGGCGTGGATGCGTTCGTGGTGCGCAAGGAGGCGAAGAAGCACGGCATGCAACGACGCATCGAGGGTCCCTCCATTGAGGGCAAGCGGGTGCTCGTCGTGGAGGACACGACGACCACAGGCAACTCTCCACTAACTGCCGTGGCTGCGGCGCGGGAAGCCGGCGCTGAGGTTGTGGGCGTGGCGACGGTGGTGGACCGTGCCACGGGCGCGAAGGATGTCATTGAGGCCGAGGGCGTGGAATACCGTTCCCTGCTGGGCCTGGAGGATCTGGACCTTGCTTGAGGCGGGTAAAGAGCCGGGGGCAGCGCAGGACAAGGCGGGTCCCACGGAGTGGTTGCCACACCCGGTGGGTGTGGGCCCGTGGGAGCGGGAGCACCCTAGTGAGCCCCGGCCCGTGGGCGAACAGTGGGATGAGAACCTGCTGGACCAGGGTGATACCCGCAACGTGGTGGACCCCTACCGCTACTGGAAACAGTCCGCGATCGTGGCGGATATTGATACCCGCCGGCACTGCCTGCACATCGCGATTGAGAACTTCGAGAATGACTCCAACATCGGCACGGTAGTCCGCACCGCGAACGCGTTTGCAGTGGATACGGTGCACATTGTGGGGCGGAAGCGGTGGAACCGGCGTGGCGCGATGGTGACCGACCGCTACCAGCACCTGCAGCATCATGCGACGGTGGCTGAGGTGCTGGACTTCGCAGCTGCCGAGGGGCTGGCTGTGGTGGCTGTGGATAACACGCCGGGGTCCGTGCCGCTGGAGACGGCCGAGCTGCCGGAGCGGTGCCTACTGCTGTTTGGTCAGGAGGGGCCCGGCGTGACGGCGGAGGCGCAGGCAGGTGCGGTGAAGACGGTGAGCATTGCGCAGTTCGGCTCCACCCGGTCCATCAACGCTGGTGTGGCGGCGGGCATTGCGATGCACGCGTGGATCCGCCAGCACGCGGATCTTTCACGTGCGTGGTAGGGGCGGTTGGGTGTTGGGCGATGACGCAGGTGTTCTGGAGAATAGCGTAGGGTGCTGACTCTCTAGCGGTATGACAATGGCAACATTCGGCAGGTCGCGGGATGGTGGCGTCAAGAGGTGAATGAAGCACCCCAACATCCATTCACTAGCCTTGGGGGAGGTTTTTCTCGCAGAGAGCGGTCAACTCGCTACCTGTTGCGACCAGTCCCCGATTATCGGCTTGATGGAAGAGCAACGCGTACTTGGCAGGTCGAAATTCCTGAAAGAAGCCAGATATAAGTGCCTCGTGATCTGCGCTCTTGAGAACAACTTCATTGGGGCGGAGCTGAGATTTGTGGGAGCTGTACCAGGGCGGTTCCTTACTTAAGCTCGTCCGTATAGTTCGCGGGGGCGGGGAACCATGGTGAATGGTGAGAGTGCAGCGATTGTGTATCGCCAGGAATGGAAGCGGTAGACTGTCTTCGCAGCACATGAAAAGCTCCAATAATGGCAACTGCCAGAGATTGTCCCGCGCTAGAGTAAGAACGAATACAACGGTTTCGCCTGAGCGCTGGTAAACATCGTGAATCTGCCACATGCCAGCCGACTGTATCCATGTCTCCTCGGGAGTGCTTCCGGTTGCTGCGAATTTAAGCTCTTTCTCTAGCCAGCGAAAATTGTCGAAGATAGCGTCGCAATTCAGGGGACTGGTGCGACTGGAGCTAAAACTGAGTTCTACCCCAACTGAGGATGTTTCATCCCAGAGAGATCTCATATGCCGCATGGTAGGGTCACCTCTCTGCCCCTCACAACTCCGGGGAGGTCAGGATGTCCTTCAATGTCTACGTCCACGTCACCCCTAAAGATAGTCTTGGCATCTCCCTTGCAAACATGCCGCGCGGTAGCGCGTTGACCACGACCACCACCAGCTTGAAGGCCGGAAAGAGTTTGTTCGTTCACTTTACGAAAACCGGGTTCGTTTGATGGTCGTGCCCAGAGCTCGATCCTTACGGTAGCGGTTTGCGCTGGTCCGGACACCTTTTCTCACCATCCATGTACTGAAACTGCTCGTGCGCCGCCCGATGAGCTGAAGTGTGGCTGATCTGTTCTGGATTTGAACCGCACCGGGGTAGGGAAAATCCCTCTAGCTCGCATGGAGTTGCTCTCACGGGGATCATTGATGTCAGTAGCATAACTTTGAGGTGTGCCAGTGGGCTCGTGGGTTTCCGCTGTGGCTGGTGACTGGTTTAGGAGAATTGAGCCACCGAAAAGCAGTAACATCATCGCGGATTTGATCTTCACGATTTCTCAACCTTTCTCTGCTGGAACGCCTCCAGTCTAGATGCCATGCGGTCAAAAAAGAATGGCCAAAAGTACCAATTTTTCCACAGGATTTGTATACCTTTGAACACACCCATCTGGGGGTGGATTCGGTATTGTTACTGTTGGGAGGTATCTTTAAAATGGATTTGGTTTGGAAATGCGATTAAAATTAGTTTTCACTTTTTAAGTGATGGGTTGTCTCGTCCCATGAGGCCCTTCTCAATCTAGAGTGTGTGACGGGGCGACCTGGCTTCGGTGACCCTAGGCACCACAGCTCCAGGAACCTCTGCGCGCAGACATCAAGGAACCCCCGTAGCGCTGAGCCTGCGCTTCAGGCACAATGGTGAGCGTGTCACATATCACTCCGGAGCAATGGGATCACCGCGCTGACCTGGCAGAGCAGGCCGTGGGGGAGCGCCACCGCGCGCGCCTGTGGGGATTGCCTAAAACCAGCCTGGGAGTGATCGCCTGGCCGCCGACTTCCAGGGACAAAATCTTCTTCCGCTGGCACTACTGGTGGCAGGCTCACTACATTGACAACCTCGTGGATGCAACCCATCGCAGGCCAACCAAGCAGCGCATTGCTGGGATCCGTCGGCATGTGCGCGCCATGAAGATCCGTAACTTCGGCAACCTCGCGCGCAACAATTACTACGATGACAAAGCCTGGTTGGCCCTCGCCCTCCAACGCGCACAGCAGCTGGATAAGGTTGGCTATTTCCGGGGATACGATGCCTTAGTGGATAACATCTTTGACGGTGTCGATTCCCTCACCGGAGTGCTGCCGTGGCGCACCAATGAGACCTTCTACAACGTCCCCACTAACGGCCCGGCCGCGATCCTCGCCGCCCGCACTGGCCGGGTTGAGCTCGCAGAACATCTCATTGACTGGACCTTTGACAACCTCATCAATGACAAAGGCCTGGTCATGGATGGGCTGCGGATGCGGATGCACGGGCCGGAGATCGTCTCCGTCATCCATCCGTACTGCCAGGGCGTGATGCTCGGAGCCTGCACGGAGCTGGCCATCGCGCAGCGCAAGCAGGCGGGGGTGAAGCCCGGCGAGGTCTCTGAGGTGGGCATGAAGCACATCACCCGCGTCCACGGCCTCATTAAGGCCATCCACAACCACATGACTGACAAACGCGATGCCATCAACTGGCGCACCTCCGGCGGAGATGGCGGGCTGTTCAATGGCATTCTCGCCCGCTACCTCGCGCTCGTGGCCACAGACCTGCCCCCGGCGGGCAGGCACAGCGACGAAGCACGGCGCATCGCCCGCCAACTCGTGCTCACCACCGCCGATACCGTGTGGCATTACCGTCTCGAAGTAGATGGGCTGCCCGTGTTCCCCGCCCGCTGGGGCGAGGACGCGGTCATGCCCCAGGCCGGAGGCCTGGTGGGCGCGACTATCGCTGGGGCCGTGGCCAGCTCTGATATTGCAGAAAGAGACTTGTCCGTTCAGCTCTCCGGGTGGATGCTCATGGAAGCAGCCGCGTGCGTGGCGGGGAAGTAGGGGAGGCGCGGCGGCGTCGCCCCAAAAAATAAAACCACCTGTATAGGGGTGAACCTCCACCGCTACACACAAAAGCGGGGCATAATCGAGGGGTAGAAATCTAGTTGTCTCAATACATGGAGCTAGGAGCTTTTACCCATGCCAATTGCAACCCCGGCCGTCTACAAGGAGATGCTGGACAACGCGAAGGAAAACGGCTTCGCGTACCCCGCCATCAACTGCACCTCCTCTGAGACCATCAACGCCGCACTCAAGGGCTTCGCAGACGCGGAATCCGATGGCATCATCCAGTTCTCCACCGGCGGCGCAGAATTCGGCTCCGGCCTCAACGTCAAGAACATGGTCGCCGGCGCAGAGGCCCTGGCCGCCTTCGCGCACGAGGCCGCCAAGCACTACGGCGTGAACGTGGCGCTGCACACGGACCACTGCCAGAAGGAAAAGCTGGACACGTTCGTCCGCCCGCTCATGGAGATCTCCCGCAAGCGCGTGGAAGCTGGCGAGAACCCGCTGTTCCAGTCCCACATGTGGGACGGCTCCGCTATCCCGATCGACGAGAACCTGGAGATCGCCAAGGACCTGCTGGCCGCCTCCAAGGACGCGCAGATCATCCTCGAGGTGGAGATCGGCGTGGTCGGCGGTGAAGAAGACGGCGTGCAGGCCAAGGCCGGCGCCAACCTGTACACCACCGAAGAGGACTTCGCGAAGACCGTGGATGCCCTCGGCACCGGCGAGAACGGCCGCTACCTGCTGGCCGCCACCTTCGGCAACGTCCACGGTGTCTACAAGCCAGGCAACGTGAAGCTGCGCCCCGAGGTGCTGGACATGGGCCAGAAGGTCGCCGAGAAGAAGCTCGGCCTCGCCGCCGGCTCCAACCCCTTCGACTTCGTCTTCCACGGCGGCTCCGGCTCCGAGAAGGAGAAGATCGAGGAGGCTCTGCGTTACGGCGTGATCAAGATGAACGTGGACACGGACACCCAGTACGCGTTCACCAACCCGGTTGCCCGCCACATGTTCTCCAACTTCGATGGCGTGCTGAAGATCGATGGCGAAGTGGGCAACAAGAAGGTCTACGATCCGCGCAGCTACCTGAAGAAGGCCGAGGAGTCCATGTCCGTGCGCGTGGTGGAGGCCTGCCAGGACCTGCACTCCGCAGGCACCTCCGTGGCGAAGTAGCAGCACTCCTGCAAGCAGCAATCCCGAAAGGAACCCCATGGCCGAACAGATCCGCACCAACCGTGACCTGCTGGGATCAGCCCAGCCGGAGGTTCGCCTCCCGGAGGAGCTCGCCAGCGCCATCACCGCCGATGACGCAGGCGCGGACCTCGCCGCACTAGAGAAGCTGGCGGCGGCGAACCTCAAGGACTCCGGTGCGTGGGCAGCCTTGGCCACCCGCCTGCTGGAGGCCAACCAGCCCGTGCAGGCCTATGCCTGCGCCCGCACCGGCTACCACCGCGGCCTGGACGCGCTGCGGGGCAACGGCTGGCGCGGCACCGGCCCCGTCCCGTGGGACCACGAGCCGAACCAGGGCGTGCTCCGCGCCATCGGCGCGCTGGTGGTCACCGCCCACGCCCTGAAGGAAGAGGACGAGGTCATCCGCTGCCTCAACCTGCTGCATGACTGCGATCCCCAGGCCACCGAGGCTTTGGGCTTGACGCACCTGCAGGGTTAGCAGGGTTGGCTCAGTGCCGCTGACCCACGCTCCCGCCGCCGCGAGGCCGCGCCAGAATCGCCTGGTGCGCGCCCTCGCGGCGGTTGTTGTGTTGTGCGGCGTGGGGTGGGCGACCACGGCCGTGTGGCCCGCGGACACCACCGCGCACTGGCAGTTCGTGGCGGAGGCGCAGGCTAGTTGGTGGGTCGGGGCCGCAGCGGCGGTCTTTGGCGCGGGCGCGCTGCAATCCTGGCGCCGCGCCTTCATCTACCTGCTCGTTTTTGTGGTTGCGGTGGCAGCGCTGCCCCGGGTTCCCAGTCCAACTTTTTTTGATCGCGACGCCACCCCCACCATCCGCGTCTTCACCCTCAATACGTCTTTTGGCGCGGCGGATGACGCCACCATTGTGGACTCCATTGCAGACCTTAGGCCGGATGTTGTGTTCCTCTCCGAGACTGACGAGGCCGAGGTACAGGCGGTGGCCGCGGGAACGGGGTATGTGGCGCTGACCACGGCCGACCCCGGAGCCGGCGGAGCGGACGGGGTGGCGGCCTTGGCGTCACCCGGCTATGCCGCCCGCACCAGCGCCGAAGCCCAGCTGGAGCAGGGCGTGACGCGTTTCCAGATGCCCAGCGTGCGCGTTGTCCAAGACGCGGTGGTGACCCACGTGGTGGGCGTGCACGCCGTGGCGCCGATCGGCACGGACCGCGCGGGGTGGGATGCGGACCTGCGGGGCATCGGGCAGTGGGTTTCGCAGCGGGACAAGGTTGTGCTGGCGGGTGACTTCAACGCCACCCGTGGCCACCCGCGCTTCCGAGACATCGGGTTGCAGAGCTGCACCGGCCGTCTGGCGCACACTCCGACGTGGCCCTCCACGTTCCCCGTGATCCGCCTGGACCACATCCTCACTACCGGGCAGTGCTTCGGCGGAGGGACACTGGCCGTGCCAGGGACGGACCACCTGGGCGTGTGGGCTGATGTGAGCAGCTAGGTTGAATGGCTAAGTTGAATGGCTAGGTTGGACAGTATGGCGGACAACGGGATGGCTGAAGACAAGCCCTTAAGCGCGAAGCAGAAGTGGGGCGACCCCGCGGCCCGGCTGCGCCCCGGCGTGCGGGCCGCGGCCAGGAACGTGCGGCGCATCGCCCCCGTCAAAGGCGCCCACCGCGTGCGGGAGAGCGCGATCTTCGCCCTGCAATGCGCCATCGGAGCCGGGTTGGCGCTGTGGGTGGCGGAGAACATCTTCGGCCACCACCAGGCATTCTTCGCCCCCATCGCGGCAGTGCTCAGCCTAGGCGTGAGCGCTGGTAAGCGCGTGCGCCGCGGGTTTGAGCTGGTGCTTGGCGCCGCGGTGGGGGTCGGCATCGGGGACCTGGTCATCCTGAACATCGGGTCCGGCTACTGGCAGGTCTCCGTGGTGGTGCTGGCGGCGATCATGGTGGCGACGTTCGTAGACAAGTCCCCCTCGGTCGCCAACCAAGCGGCCAGCACGGCAGTGTTGATTGCGACGATCCTCCCACCCGGCCAGGCCGGACACTACGACCGAATCGTGGACGCCTTCGTCGGCGGCGTCATTGGCATCATCGTCATGGCGATCGTGCCCAACTCTCCGCTGCGGCCCGCGCGCCGGGAGGTCAGCCAATTAATTTCGAAGGCGGCGCTGGTGCTTGATGACGTCGCCACCGGAATGGACAAACGCGACCGGCAGGGAATCCACCGTGCGCTGCGCACCGCCCGCGGCACCCAAACGACGGTGAACGCGTTGCTCACCACCGTGGATGGTGGCTCCGAGGGCGTGGTGATCTCCCCGATTTACTGGAATGCGCGGCGGCACTCGCGCTCGATGAGCCGCATCCTCGTACCGGTGGACAACGTGATGCGCAACGTGCGCGTGCTGGCGCGGCGGGCGGAAATCATGATCGCCGATGGGGTGGAGCCCGGGCCCGAGCTGATTGAGCTCATGCGGGGGATCTCCAACGAGCTGGGGCACCTGGGCGACCTCTTCGGCGAGGGCGGCACGCGCGGAACGCGCGAGGAGGCCGTGGAGATCCCGGAAATCGTGCGCAACCTGCAGCGCCTGGCGGCGGGGGCGGGGATGGAGCTGGCCGAAGGCGCGGGCCTCAGCGGCACGGTGGTGCTGGCGCAGTGCAGGTCAATCATCGTGGACGCGCTGCAGGTGTGCGGGTACTCGCGGGAGTCCGCGATGTCCGCGCTGGTGCCGACGGTGGACCGCCCCTGGCAGCCGCCGGAGCTGTGGTAGCGGTCCACTTAGGTTGCACTTGCGCTGCGGAAACGCGGGGGCTGGGCTATGGTGATGGCGACCATACAGTCTTTGCTTAGAAAGTAGTGATCCGTTGAACGCACGCACCCGCGGCCTATCCGCCGTGCTCGTGGCCGCCACCACCGCCGCCGGCCTCATGATTCCCACGACCGCACTGGCAACCCCAGTGAAGACCAACATCCCTCTGGCCTGCGCCGTTGATGCCGGAAGCCTCGGCGGGAAGTTTGACTATCAGACAACCGTTGATGTGTCCGTGGACTCCCGGGCGAATGTCCAGGCTGGAGAAGAGTTCAATGCGCGCGTGGCCCTGAACAAGGTCGTCATCGATAACGATCAGATCAGCAGGCTCGGCAGCGTCACCATGACCTCCAGCGCGGTGAAGGTTGCCGTGGAGGGTGACGTGGAGCTCGTTGACCCGTCAGCGGGCGTGACCCTGGAGAACGGTGTGTTGACCTTCGCGGACAAGCTCAGCGCCGCGAAGTCCGGCAACACGATCAACATCACCGCGCCGGTGCAGCGCGTCAAGCTGCGCGCGAAGTCCGAGACTCCGGTGGCGTTCAAGACTGTGGCGGATACCGTGACGGGCCAGCTCCGCGGCTCTGCCTTTGTCCTCAACATCAACATTGCGGCAGCATGCACCACCACAGAAGGCGTGCGCCTGAACCAGGAGACCGACCCAGAGGTTGATGAGGGTGCTGTGTCTTTGGCTGTTGCCGAGGAGATCACCGCCGATGCTGCTACCGTCTCCGCCACCGCCACAGTGGGTGAGCGGACGGGGTCGGTGCAGTTCTACGTGGACAACCGCCCCGTCGGCGATCCCGTGGTGGTTGCCGAGGGCAAGGCCACGGCTGATCTCCCAATCACCGCCGCGGGTTCCCACTCCGTTGTCGCTCGTTTTATTGACGACGCCGGTAAGAATCCGCTGGAAGATGCCTCTGCCACCGTCGTGAAGGCATTGCAGGGCATCCGTTCCAATGGCAAGGCTGCTGATGCTGATTCCTACAGTGGCACAATCAACGGCCAGACGGGGACTCTGGAGGCTCCTGTGGTTGTGACCCCTGGCTCCACGGTCACCGTCCAGGGGCAGATGACTACCAGTGCTGGTCGCAACTACGAGTACGGCCTCAATGCTCCTGAGGGTGTGACCTACGTGGATGGTACCGGTACGTTCGTGGGTGGCGGGTCCGTGGTGACCACGCGCGGTGACGTGTTCACGGGTGCCCTTGGGTATTTTGATCCTCAGTGGGGGAAGAACGGGAACCCGCAGGTAAACGCTGGCTATGTCGGCATGCACTCCACAAACACCTATAACGTATTCGGCAGGCCTCGGAACATTGAGGCGCAGTTTGTGATTCCCGAAGGTCTGGCCCCAGGCCTGTATCAATTCGACTTCGGCGCCTACAAGTACACTGCTGGCTTGAATGTTCTGACCCCGTTGCCCGGTGGGGTGTTCAAGGTGGAGGACGCCAACCCGGCCACGATCCCGCCCCGCGATATTCCAGTAGAGATCGATGAAGAGCCCATCATTGATGACAATGGCGATGAAGATAAAGGCCAAGGTTCTAGCGGATCCAGCACCTCTTCCGGGGGTGGAATCCTAGACTTCTTCAGGAACCTCGGTGCCATTTTTACCAAGGTGTGGGAGTGGTTCCTAGGCCTGTTCGGGGGTAACAAGCAGGGGTAGCTCTCAGCTTCTTCAGGCTTTCGTAAGGTGGTTGTGACTATTTTGTTATAAGCTTCTGGCCGTACGTTTCCTACACACACAACTTGAGGAGAATGCTTCCATTAAGCTGAACCGCCGTTTTCTGTCCCTGACCGTCGCTACCGGCATCGCTACTATGTCCGGCGCTGCCGTGGCTCCCACCGCCCACGCTGCTGAGGACGCTTCCCTGTCCTCCAAGATCACCGAGAGCGTTCAGGGCGCTGGCGGCTCTTCCCTCGATGAAGTCAAAGAGAAGGTCTAGGGCTCCGGCGAAAAGGGCGAGAAGAAGGAGAACACGGAGGGTAAGGAAGAAGCTCCTTCCATCCTGGACTTCTTCAAGAACCTGTTCAAGAACGTCAAGACCTTCTTCGAGGCTCTGTTCGGCTTCTTCAAGGACAACGTGAACCTGGGCTTCTCCGAGCGCAACGTTCCTTCCAAGAACGAAGATGACAAGAAGGCTGACGACGCTGAGAACACCACCGATGCCCCAGCTCCTGAGGCCGAAGATGGCGCTGAGAATGGTGCTGAGCAGGGTGGCGCTGAAGGCGGCGCGGAGCCAGTTGAGACTGAGTAGTAATCCTTAGCGGCGGACGAACTGACCGTCGCGCAAGTGGCGGTAGAACGTCACAGACTTCAGCGGCCTAGGGTGGGGCACGCCGTCGCGCACCACGCGCAGATCCTCCCCGCCAGCCTGCATGGCGCGGCCGCGAAGCACTGAGGGCTCCAGATTCTCTGGGGCCTTTTCTCGTCCAAACAAGCCCCTGCGCGGCAGCGGCGGGCGCTGCACCGCAGCGAGGCCCGGGGCGCCGGGGGTGGGGACCATCCGCACGCCATTATTGAAACCCTTCTTCGCGCCGACCTCCTGGGCGTACAGCACCTGGGAGTCCACGATGACCTCGCCGACCATTGGCAGCTCCTTGCCGTCTTCACCCTGAGGACCGGTTACCTCCGCCACACCCAACGTGACGAGGCCGTGGTCATCGCGGATCACTGGCGTGGGGAGGGCATCCCCGGTCAGTGCAGTATGAAGGAGTTGGGGTTGAGAGGCGGTGGCGTCGCACCCCCATACCGTAGCCACAGACGAACCAGGATGCAGCGGCACGTAACCAACCTGCACCCACAGCGCGTCAATGCGCATCAACTTGCTCACCACCGCGGCAAGGGCGGCATCGGAGCCGTGGACGATGACACGGACGCGCTCGCTAGTCACATGCGGATCCGGCTGAGGGGCATCTTGGTGAGACACGTCCGGGCGCTTGGACATTGCCTCCAAGGTTTCCGCATCCTGAGTGACGAACTGGCGGGGAAGAGGGTCCAGAAACTTCAGATCCTTGCGGCCAGGGATGGCGGGAAGATCGAGCGCCTGCGTGCGCTCACCGGGGACAATGGGGGCATCCAAGCGGCGATCATCAGGCACGCCACAACGCAGAAGAAAAAGCATGACCCCAGCATAAAACTTGTGTGAGACAGATGTGTTCATAGTAAAATGGCAAAACGTCTTATGCCCGCGCAGAAACGATGTGTGACGTGGGCAAACCTAAAAACAGTTAAAGGACGTGTTCACCACATGGCGGCTATCGTTGTTGTCGGCGCTCAATGGGGCGATGAAGGAAAAGGCAAAGCCACCGATATTCTAGGCGGCCACGTGGACTACGTGGTCAAGCCAAACGGCGGCAACAACGCGGGCCACACCGTGGTCGTGGGCGGGGAGAAGTACGAGCTGAAGCTGCTGCCAGCCGGGGTGCTTTCGGAGAATGCAACACCCGTGATTGGCAACGGTTGCGTGGTGAACCTGGAGGCCCTGTTCGAGGAGATCGACGGGCTGGAGGCGCGCGGGGCGAACGCATCCCGGCTGCGGGTCTCCGCGAACGCCCAGCTGGTGGCGCCCTACCACGTGGCGATCGACCGGGTGGCGGAGCGATTCCTAGGCAAGCGGGCGATTGGAACGACAGGGCGGGGCATTGGGCCGACGTACGCGGATAAGGTCTCCCGCGTGGGCATCCGGGCCCAGGATCTGCTGGATGAGTCCATCCTGCGGCAGAAGATTGAATCCGCTTTGGAGCAGAAGAACCAGATTTTGGTGAAGATCTACAACCGCAAAGCCGTGGACGTGGACGAGGTTGTGGAGTACTTCCTGTCTTACGCGGATCGGCTGCGGCCGATGTTGATTGACTCCACTTTGGAGCTGAACAAGGCTCTGGATGAGGGGAAGTCCGTGCTGATGGAGGGTGGCCAGGCGACCATGCTGGACGTGGACCACGGCACCTACCCCTTCGTGACCTCATCCAACCCGACCACCGGTGGCGCATGTGTGGGCGCGGGCATCGGGCCGACGCGCATCACGAGCTCCCTGGGGATCATCAAGGCCTACACCACGCGTGTGGGCGCGGGACCATTCCCTACTGAATTGTTCGACAAGTGGGGTGAGTTCCTGCAGGTCACCGGCGGTGAAGTGGGTGTGAACACGGGCCGCAAGCGGCGTACGGGCTGGTATGACTCCGTGATTGCGCGGTACGCCAGCCGCGTGAACGGCTTCACGGACCTGTTCCTGACGAAGCTGGACGTGCTGACCGGAATTGGCGAGATCCCGATTTGCGTGGCTTACGACGTGGACGGGGTACGCCACGACGAGATGCCGATGACGCAGACCGAGTTCCACCACGCCACGCCGATCTACGAAACGATGCCGGCCTGGGAAGAGGACATCACCGGCTGCACCACGTTTGAGGAACTGCCGGAGAAGGCGCAGGATTACGTGCGCCGGTTGGAGGAGCTCTCCGGCTGCCGAATCTCCTACATCGGTGTGGGGCCGGGCCGCGATCAGACGATCGTGGTGCATGACGTGCTGGAGAGCTAGTTCCTTAGGGGCCGGGGTTGGCCGGGGTTGGCCGCGGTGCGGCTGGCCGGGCCGGGGCTAGCCCTGCTTCTGCACCGGAGGCTCGTCAGACCAAGGGAAGACGATCCACTCGTCCGTCTTCTTCCACACGTAATCCGGGGAGACCACGGAACGGGACTTGCCGTAGATCACGGCGGACTTGACCTCGGCACCGTGCTTGGCCAGCAGCTGCAGGACGAGGTCCAGGGTGCGGCCGGAGTCTGCAACGTCATCCACTACCAGCAGCTTCTTGCCGGAGATGGCGGAGGTGTCCAGCAGCGGCTCCAGCAAAACTGGATCCGGGAGGGTCTCGTGAACGTCCGTGTAGAACTCCACGTTGATGGCATCGGAGAGCTTCACACCCATGGAGTAGGAGAGCGCTCCGGCGGGAACCAGACCACCGCGGGCCACGGCGATGATGATCTCCGGCTCAAAACCGGAATCCACGATCTGCTGCGCCAGTTCGCGGTTGGCGCGTCCGAAGCCCTCCCACGTGAGGACTTCCTTGTTTTCTAGGTCAGAAGAGTCTGCATGATAGGCCATGTCCAAACTTTAGCGTGTCTGGTGGAAGTGTGGAATTTCGGCGGGTTTGGTTGGGGGAAGGGGCAAGGCCGGGTACGAGGGACGGCACAGGGGCTGGCCCCAAAAATATGTTAGTTTGCCCCGACTGCCTTCCTAAAATCCCAGGTGGTCAGATGTGCTACTTTGCAAACTAACATATTTTTGGGGTGAGCCGGGTCGGCTCATCTAAATCTTCTATTCTGTGGGTGAGGGCGCGACAAAACACCAGGTGGTCAAATGTGCTACTTCACAGAATAGAAGATTTAGACGGCGGGGTGGCGCGGGGTGGCGCGGGGTTACGCGAACCGGCAACGCAGACGAGCCCCTACTCCAACCCCAACGCCCGAAACCACACCTGATCCACCGTCTTCGCCAGCCGCTCCAAGGAGCTCCCCTCCAAGAAGTTCCCTGAGATAAACGCGTTATACGCCAGCCGGCTTACCATCACGGACAGCGCCGCGGAAAGCATCTCCGCATCGTCCGTTCCGTTCACCAGCCCCGCCTCCTGCAGCTGCTCGATCATCCCCGCGTTACGCTGCACAAACCTCCGCGCACGCTCCTGCCGCTGTTTGTGAAACGCCGGCTCGCTCAGCGCCACCTGCTCCAGCAGCACCATTTCCGCCGCATTGCGCTGGAACGTTTCCAGGTACGCGCGGTTCGCCTGCCGGATCGCCTCCTTGGTCTCCTCCACGCTCCCGCCGCGCCAGTCCAGCGAGCGGTTCCGCGTCCGCATCTCCAGCTCCATCTGGTCCAGCACCGCGGAGAGCAGCGCGTCGCGGTCCTCGAAGTACGTGTACAGCGATCCCACGGAGCACCCCGCGCCCTGGGCAATGTCGGAGAGCCGTGCAGCGTGGTAGCCGTCCCGAATGAAGACTTTCCGTGCGGAGGTCAGGATCGCAGCGCGCCGGGCGGCGGTGGTTGCTGATCGTGTGCTCATTGGTTCGGTGGGCATGCTTCTCATCTTATATTTAGTGCGACGCCACCCCAGTCTCAACCGCTACAGTGAACCCATGAAGATCGCGGCGGATGTGGACACAGGTATTGATGATGCGCTCGCGCTGGTGTACTTGAGCCACTGGGCGCGCGCCGAAGGGGCAGAGCTGGTGGTCACCACGAGTGCGGGGAACTGCACAGCCACGCAGGCGGCGGCGAACACCCTCGATGTGCTGCGGGCCAGCGGAGAGGTGAACCCCCAGGTGGTGGTGGGGGCTGCGGAGCCGGGTGGCGTCGCCCTTACAACCACCCCAGAAACCCACGGGCCCGACGGCCTGGGTTACCACCGCACCCAAGCAGCCACGCCGGAGCGGGGGAGCGCGGAGGCGGCCGTGGCGGCGTGGCAGGGAGCAGAGAAACTACTGGTCGCGGGGCCGGCGATGAACCTGGCGCACGGGTATGTGGGCGAGGTGACGCTGATGTGTGGGGCGTTCCACTACCCCGGCAATACGACTGACACCGCCGAATGGAACGCGTGGGTGGATCCGCACGGGTTGCGCGATGCGCTGCGGGCGATGGAGGCAGAAGGGGTGCGGCACACGATGTGCCCGCTGAACGTGACCGAGCGGGTGGTGCTGCAACCGGCCCGGCTGCAGGGGTGGTGTGCGGCTTTGCGAAAGCAGGGGAGGGGGCAGTTGGCGGCGCTGTTGGAGGATGCGCTGCGGTTCTATTTCGAGTTCCACGAGTCCGTGGGGGTGGGGTACTGCGCGCAGATCCATGATCTGGCGGCGGCGATGGTGATGCTGGGGACGGTGGAGTACGAGGTGGAGGCATGCCGGGTGGACGTGGAGGTGGAGGGCGAGCGGCGGGGGACGGTGACGTGCAGGAGTGATGGTGCTGGAATGGTTGGGCCCACGCGCGTGCTCACGGGGCTGGATCCGGAGGCGGTGTTCGCCGAGTTTGAGGGGGTGGTTCTGGGGTTCAGAGATGGGGTGAATTTTTAGCTTGAAAAAAGTGTATGTTTTCGTGCGCACCCAAATTGGGGGTTCTTGAGATTTTCGCTACCCCCAGTTGTTATCTGCAAGCAGTCCTTGTAGTTTTCTAGCTAAGGAACCTCACTTCCTTACCTTCACGTTTAGAAGGGATTTTCCATGCGCCGAATGCGAAAATTTATTCATAGGCGCGGAGAGTAATGAGATTATTGCTCAAAATTACTTGTGTTTTTAGCTTTCCTGTTGTTTTCAGGTGCGATAATTGCGGTGGTATCGGGACTCCTTTGGGTCAATCTGGGAATAGCGGAGTTGCTCAGCGCTGTTCCGCTTTCTCCCAGGAAAAGTAGACAACATTAAAGCTGTTGAATAGTCAAGACTGAGCTGCGCTTCTTCTTTATTGGCAATCCTGGGTAAGAGGTTACTGGTAGTCTGGTCTGTTGGTTGTATTTTTGAGATCGAGGAGATTTATGCAGACCTTATCTATAGACCACTTGAACAAGAGTTACGGCAGTCATCGCGTTCTGCATGATATGACGTTTCAGGTGGCTCCCGGTGAGATTTATGGTTTCGTCGGCTCCAACGGAGCAGGTAAGTCCACAACAATGCGCATTGCCTTGGGAGTACTGGCCAGCGATTCCGGCGAGGTGCGGATTGGCGAGCGGCGGATTAATGACGATCTCCGCCGCCGGATCGGCTACATGCCGGAAGAGCGTGGGCTTTACGCCAAGGAGAAGATCGCCGATCAGCTACAATTCTTCGCCAAACTGCACGGCCTAGATGCTGAACGTTCCCGGCGAAACGCAGAAGCGCTGCTGGAACAGCTCGGCCTGGCAGAAAGGGCAGATGACAAGCTGGAAGAACTTTCTTTAGGTAATCAGCAGCGCGTTCAGTTGGCCGCTTCGCTCATTCATGATCCAGAGCTGCTGATCCTCGATGAGCCGTTTTCAGGGCTGGATCCGGTGGCTGTGAATGTCATGAGTGAACTCTTGGTTGAGCGCGCCAAGCAGGGGGTGCCCGTGCTGTTTAGCTCTCATCAGCTGGACCTGGTGCAGCGGTTATGTGACCGCGTGGGAATCATTGCTGCCGGGGAGATGAAGGCCGAAGGAACGGTGGCGGAGCTCCGCAGCCGTGGTGCTTTGCTGTACGAAGTCCATACCGATGCGCGGGACTGGTACCCAGAGGGAGTTTCCTTGGTTGAAGAAACCCCAGAGGGCGTGATCGTGGAGGCGCAGTCCATTACCCAGGACCAGGCCATCCTGCAGGCTGCTCTTACGGCTGGCCCGGTTCACTCCTTTACTCGCCGTATGCCCCACTTGTCGGAACTGTTCCAGGAGGTTGTCGAATCATGAGCTACTCATCGATGAACACCATCACTACTGTTGCCCAGCGGGAGGTAAAGATCGCCCTGCGGAGCAAGGGAATCATGATTACTCTGGCCGTGGCCCTTTTGCTTGTCATTGGTGGTGTTTTTGCAGCCTCCTATTTTTCCGGTGACGATGGCGAACCGGACCGCATCGGCGTGGTGGGAGTTGAAGAACCTGCCCTTGAAGCAAGCATTCAAGCTATGGGAGAGGGCACCGGGGTAGTAGCCGAGCCCATGCCTGCAGACCGGGCAGGCGCCATCGCTCAAGTCCAATCCGAGGATGTGACGGCGGTACTGCTGAAGACAGATGAGGGATTCGACCTCATAACAAAGGGAGAACCATCCAGATCCGTGATGAGGGCAGCGAGCACAATTTCTTCCACCTTGGTGCAAGATGAAGCCTTGCGCTCCTTGGATGTCTCTCCAGAGCAATTCGCGGAGGCCATGCCGCCGGCAGAAATCACTTCAGTCAACGTTGAGGAAGAGAACTCTTCAGAGGCCAACATGCCGGCGGTGATCACGGTCATGGTCGGGTCCGCCGTCATGAGTTTTTTCATCATGCTGTTCGCCGCCAACATTGGTGGTCGAGTAACGGAGGAAAAGTCTTCCCGCGTAGTCGAAATTATTTTATCCACGGTACGACCCTTGGATTTCTTGGCCGGAAAGATCATTGGAAACACGGTGTTCGGCTTCGTGTCAACCGCCGTGATCCTCGGAGCTGGAGCCATCGCCGTGAAAGCGACGAACCTCTTGGAGGGCTTCACCTTTGATCTTGGAACCGTGGGACTGATGCTGCTGGCATTCCTGCTGGGCATGCTGCTCTTCGGCAGCCTTTACGCAGCAGCTGGATCCATGGTGAGCCGCACCGAAGATCTCCAGTCCACCCAGGCACCCGTGATGATTCTACTTGTGGGAATGCTCTACACGCCCACGTTCGGATGGCATAGTTTGGATTCCACTCTGATGCAGGTTCTAACGTGGATCCCGCCGTTTAACCTGTCCACCATTCCGCTGCAGATCGCTGCGGGTAATATGAGTTACCCAATAGCTTTGCTTAATTACGGCATATCCATGGTGGTGATCGTGTTCATCATGATGCTTGTGGCCAAGACTTACCGGCGCTCGATTCTCAATAATGGCAAGAAGATGTCCTGGAAGAGCGTCCTCTTTACCAAGTCATTCAAGTCATCACCTAAGGCTTAATCCGGCCGCGGTGTAACGGTGTTGCCCTTACCTTTTCTTTGATAGCGTTAAGCAGTACGTTTCATTGAAGAGTCAGAAGGAAGCAATGACTAGAAAACTCGCAGGTAAAACGTCCTCCCGTAGCGTCGGGGTCCTCGCAATCACCACCGCGTTGGTGGGAAGCGCCCTCACTGCGCTTTCCGCCCCCACCGCCTCCGCGCAAGACCAACTCACCTGGGGTGCCTGCCCCGCCGGAGTATTCATGGCCCCAGATGCGGTGTGCGCCGAGTTCCAAGTGCCGAAGGACTACGCCAACCCCGCAGGGGAACAGATCACTCTCACCATGAGCAAGATCCCGGCGGTCGGCCAGTCCAAGGGTGTCATCGCAGGTAACCCGGGCGGTCCGGGCGGGGAGGCTCTCGGCATGTTCGCCGGGAATACGGGCGAGGACGAGTTCATCGATAGCCGCGTGAGCCTGCCAGACAACGTGCGCCGCAACTATGACCAGATCGCCGTGGAGCCCCGCGGCCTTGCCTTCGGCGAGCCGCTGACCTGCGACATCGCCGGTTTCCCTACCACCGCCCTTCAGCTGCCCGTCCCGGGCTGGACCCGCGATCTGTGCAACATCGCCCATCCCGGCCTCATCGATACCGTCACCACGGAAAACACCGCCCGTGACCTCAACGAGGCCCGCAAGGTCCTCGGCCAGGACAAGGTCAACCTGTATGGCCTGTCCTATGGCGGCCTACTCATGGGCACGTATGCCACGCTGTTCCCGCAGCACACGGGCAAGACCCTGATGGATTCCTCCGCGAGCCCGGACATGCAGTGGTTTGATCTGGGCGCGGAGCGTAACCAGGCCCGCCACGATTCCCTGGAGGCAATGTTCCAGTGGATCGCAGACCACAATGACGAGTACGGCTTGGGCACGACCCCGCTGCAGGTGTACCAGCGCTGGGCGCAGCGCATCAATGAGGAGACGGGCGTGGCCGCGGCCGTGACACCTCCTCCCGCGCAGCTGGGTGATCTGCCTGCGGGGCTGCAGCAGCAGGCCGGCGTTGCTTTGCCGGCTGTGAACTCTGCCCTTCCTCCGATGTGGCGGCTCTATTCCGCGTTCAGCACTCTGGTTTCTCTCGCTCCGGGGGCGACGGCCACAGCACCGACCTACCAATACACTGTCGGGGTCGGGCTCTATCAGCAGTCCTCATGGCCCAAGGTGGCTGAATTGATCCGCGATGGCGAACTGGATGAGCCCACCCCGGAACTCCCCGAAGATGAGGAGATCCTGGAGGACATCGCCAAGCAGAGTCTCACGTACGGCCCGGTTGAACGCGCCATCATCTGCAACGAAAACAAGAACCCGGTGCGCCCGGAAAAGATCCTGCCGAACACCGTGGACACCTGGACCGGCGGGGACCAGATCGGCATTAACGAGGACGCCTTCACCTCCGGGCAGCTTTGCGCCGGGTGGCCGCTGCCCACGCCTGCCATGGCGCTCTCAGGCGAGGGGCTGGAGACCAAGCCCCTCCACGTTGGCTTCACCAATGACAGTGCGGTGACGCCGCGCGGCGCGTCAGATATGCAGCGCGCCATGGGCGGTGAGCTGGTCCTCGTTGAAGGACACAGTCATGGCGTGATTGTGAATGACCGTGATGCCGTCGCCGATAAAGTGAATTCCTACTTCGGCGTGTAGCTAAGCACGGGGGACAGAGCGCGATCTGTGAGGGTGCGAAGCCGCAGCACCGCGGCGGCGCCCAAGCAAGCTGCGATTCCAGCGATGACCGCCAAGGCGAGGTAGCTTGTGCTGGCCCCAGCGATGCCGGTGACGATGCCTGCGGGGACGGACAGCACGAGGAAGAGGGCGAAGCAGCGCAGGAATCGCCCGCCCCACGCCAGGCCTAGCCAGAGCGCGGCAATTGAGGCGGTGGCGCAGGCCATGATTAGGGCGAAAAGGGGAGGAATATCGAGGAAAAAGAATCCAATGGCGCTTCCCAGAAGAACTAGGGTGACTGCTCTTGTGACCTGCTTGCGGTACAGGTTGGTCGAGAGGTCAGGGACGGTGATGGTGAGGAAGGCTTGGCCCTGGGGGGAGGACATGCCAAGATAGAGGGGCATGAGGCTGAGTAATACTGCCGTGGGGATGGTGGAGGCCTGGGTCTGATCCATGCCAACCTGCGTGCCGATGGCTCCGATGATGATGGGAGTGAGCAGCACAATGGCCAGAGGGGCGCGGTAGAAAAGGGAGGGCCAACGGTAGGCGAGATCGTCCACGCCAGCCCGGATGATGCCGAAGGATCCACTTAGCACGGCGATGATCGTGGCAATGGAGATGGGGGTCGGCAGAGTGCCCTCGGTCAAGCGGTAGACGAAGAGCGTGGCGACGGGCAGAGGTTCCCACCAGCGGAGAGCGATGAGGGCGCCGCTGAGACAGGCGGCGCGGGAGAGGGGGATAGCCGGGATGGTGTGGGTGAAACTGATGGAGGTATACAGCGGCGTGGCGATGAGGAGGATGCAGCCCCACAGCAGGCTAGCCGTGATGGCTTGGATCGCTGCGCCGCCAACGCCTGTGGCGGAGAGGGGCCAGATGAGGAAGAAGGCGCGGAGTGCGGAGAAGATATAGCCCTGACGCTGGTGCTCTAGGAGGTGGCTACGCCGAACGATGGCGGCGCTGCGTGCGAACCTAAGAAAGTGTGCGGAGGGAGCCATGGGTGATCTCTAAGGTCTGGTCGATGGTAATGAGGTGGTCCACTGCTCGGTGGGACACGATGAGGGTGAATGCGCCTGCTGTGCGCTGGGCCTCGATGATCTCGGCCATGCGTTGCTGACCCTCAATATCCACTTCATCGAAGGGCTCATCAAGGATGAGAAGCTCTCGGTCGATGGCACAAGCGCCGACGAAAAGAGCTTTGCGCAGGTTGCCGCTGGAAAGTTGCCCCATGAGTGTAGATGGGAGCGTGCGCCCACCTAGGGAATCCCACTTATCTTGAACAGTGGAGCGCTCCACTGAGAACCCTGCGGACAGCGCATCGAGCCATTGGGGCACGGTGAGGGAGGGCAGGCGGGGAACGGCGGAGGGCATGTATCCGAATTGTCGCTGATGGTGCGCTGAGCCAGGTTTGCCGAGAGCGGCACTGCGCTCCCCGTCTAGGAGAGGCAGAAAACCTAGGATGGAATGGAGTAAGGTTGTTTTACCAACGCCATTCTTGCCCACAAGGCGGGTGGTGCGCCCCGGTTGGGCCTCCAGGTTGACGCCCTCTATCAGCGGGATACCATCGCGCCCCACAGTGGCAGAAGTGAGAATGGGGAAATGCTTATGCATTCGCGATGATGCGGGACTTGATCTCCGCATGGGTCTTAGCGAAGAAGTCTTGGACCTTGTCAGTGGAGATCATGACTGAAGGGTCGCTCAGGGTTACGACTGCTTCTTGATTGTTGCGCTGAACAGAAACCCGTACCGGCGCAGTGTAGTTGGAGTACACGTAGACGCCGATGAGTCGCATCAGTGCTTCCCGGCCGACGCGCACTTCTGCCTGCTCGGAGCCTGTAGCGAACTCTTTGTAGCCAGGCATTGTGTTGAGGCGCCGGGCGATGGCTGTGGCATCGCTACCGTTGTGGGGGAGGGTAAAGGATTGCATGTGGCTCCTTCGAATTTGGCTTGACTGCTAAGTGAGTCATGCTAGGAAACGGTCATGGCATTGGCCAGTTTGGGGTGGTGCACCAGCGAGGTGGTGGCAACTGGAGTACGCCACAAGTTTGTGTCGCTTCAATGCTTCCCATAGGAAAGCTTTTAGCGCCAGCGTTAGGGGCGATTTGTAATTGAAGGAAGCAAGTTACAATTGTCCCG
>DXFZ01000114.1 GCA_019114175.1 Candidatus Corynebacterium gallistercoris | reverse complement strand
GGTTCCTTCAAGGACCGCGGCATGACCGTGGCCGTGACGGATGCCTACCACAAGGGCCAGCAGGTCCTCATGTGCGCGTCCACCGGCAACACTTCTGCCTCCGCCGCGGCCTACGCTGCGCGCGCTGGTATGCAGTGCGCAGTGCTCATCCCCGAGGGCAAGATCGCCCAGGGCAAGCTGGCGCAGGCCGTGATGCACGGCGCGCAGATCATCCAGGTCCGCGGCAACTTCGATGACTGCCTTGAAATGGTCCGCAAAACCACCACCGAGTTCCCGGAGATTGCGCTGGTCAACTCCGTAAACCCCATGCGCATCGAGGGCCAGAAGACTGCTGCGTTCGAGGTTGTTGATTGTTTGGGCGACGCCCCTGACGTTCATATCCTTCCCGTTGGCAACGCGGGTAACATCACGGCGTACTGGAAGGGCTACAAGGAGTACGCCGAGGCCGGCACGTCCACCAAGCGCCCCGTCATGCTCGGCGTTCAGGCTGCCGGTGCCGCACCATTGGTGAAGGGTGAGCCGGTGCTGGATCCGGAGACCGTGGCCACCGCCATTCGGATCGGCAACCCGGCCTCCTGGCAGCAGGCAATGGCCGCCAAGGAGGAATCCGGGGGTAATTTCCGATCTCAGACCGATGATCAGATCTTGGAGGCCTACCACCTGGTCGCCTCCAAGGAGGGCGTGTTCGTGGAGCCGGCGTCTGCCTCTTCCGTGGCGGGGCTGCTGGATGCCCACGCCAACGGTGAGCTCACCGAAGGCCAGCGCATCGTGTGCACCGTGACCGGGCACGGACTCAAGGATCCGACCACCGCGCTGGCAGAGATGCCGGAGCCCACGGTCACCGATGTGGACACCCACGCAATCGCGGAGGCGCTGGGGCTGGAATGAGCGTAGAGATCCCCGTGGGCCGCAAGGCCACCGTCAAGGTACCTGCCTCGAGCGCAAACCTGGGCCCTGGCTTTGACACGCTTGGCCTGGCGCTGTCCCTGTATGACCACGTGACCGTGGAGGTCGTGGAATCCGGCCTGGAGGTCATCGTCTCCGGCGAGGGAGAAGGCGAGGTTCCGCTGGACGAGCGCCACCTCGTGGTGAAGGCTGTGCGCGCTGGGCTGAAGGCCGCCGACGTGACCGTGCCCGGTCTTCGCGTGGAGTGCACGAACTCCATTCCGCAGTCCCGCGGCATGGGGTCTTCTGCCTCGGCGGCGGCCGCTGGTGTGGCTGCGGCGAATGGCCTGGCTGATTTCGCGTTGAGCAACGATCAGCTCGTTCAATTGGCCTCCACCTTTGAAGGCCACCCGGATAACGCTGCGGCATCCATCCTGGGCTCTGGCATCGTGAGCTGGACGAACACCCCGATCGATGGCCGCACTGCACCGCAGTACTTCGCCCGCCGGATTGACGTGCACCCGGAGATCAAGGCCACCGCGTTCATCCCGGATTTCCACGCCTCCACGGAGGCCGTGCGCCGAGTCCTGCCCAGCGACATTAGCCACCTGGATGCCCGCTTCAACGTGTCCCGCACCGCCGTCATGACCGTGGCGTTGCGTGATGACCCCTCACTGTTGTGGGAGGGCACCCGGGACCGCATGCACCAGACCTACCGAGCGGAGGTCCTCCCCGTCACCGCGGAGTGGGTCAACCGCCTGCGCAACCTGGGCTACCCCGCTTACCTCTCGGGCGCGGGCCCCACGATCATGGTGCTCTCCACCGATCCGGTGGATAAGGCTCTCATCGAGGAAGCGCAGGGCCGCGGGATGAAGGTCCTGGAGCTGGAGGTTGCAGGGCCCGTCACGGTGGACGTCACCGGGTAGAACGTACTCAGTGCTCAATCAGTAGCTGGCGCGCTATAGAGCTTGCATCCCTGGGGACACCTGGGGTTGAGCTTTGTTGGCTCGCCAGCTTCTCACCACGCCAACAGCTGCGGGGATCAGAGACACCGCAATGATGCCAGCTACAGCCGGAAGACGTCAAAGTCTCCCCGGCGGAAGTGCTCCCGCAGGTCTTTCTTATCGAACTTATCCACACTCGTCTTATCGATGTGGTCCACGAAAGTCCAGTACTCCGGAACCATCCAGCCGGGTGCCTTCTTCGCCAGCATGTCCGCCATGAGCTGGGCCGTATCCGCGTCTTTGGGCACCCCCGGGTGCATCTGCACCACGGCCAGCGGGCGCTGGCCCCACTTGTCATCGGGAATGCCGATCACGGCCGCCTCCACCACAGCTTGCGGTTCCATCAGGTAGTTCTCCAACGCGGCGGAGTAGATCCACTCGCCGCCGGAGCGGATCACGTCCGCCTTGCGGTCATGGACCGTGAGGTAACCGTCCTCGTTGACCGTGGCGATGTCGCCGGTGCGCAGCCATCCGTCCGGGGTGAATCGGGAGGCCGCATCTTCCACTGGTTCGCCGCGGAACACAGCGGCGTCTGCGTGGGCATCGGCGGCGTCGCCGTCGCCAGAAGAAAAAACACCATCCTGGGTGGGGGAGTGGTAGTAGGAACCCGTGACGGTGTTGCCACGAAGATGCAGCTCACCGGCGTTGCGGTCATTGGCCTCTAGCACGGTGCCATCATCGTCCACGATGCGGTACTCCATGCCCACCTGAAAGCGGCCCTGGGAGTCCCGGTAGCGCGCCCTCGCCGCGCCCGCCACGCCGGCAGGGGGATGGGCCACCGTGCCCACCGGACCGGTCTCCGTCATACCCCAGCAGTGGATCATGTCCACGCCGAACTGCTCCTCCCACGCCGCGATGAGCGCGGGAGAGACCGGCGAACCGCCGGAATAGATCTCCTGCAGGCTCATCTTCTTCGGCGGATGCTCCCCGTAGTGGACCATCAGGCTGGTCCACACCGCCGGCGAACCGTGGGCCTGCCGCGGCATGGCGGAGGCGATGACGTGCGCCAAATGCTCCGGGGAGGCCGTGCGACCCGTGAACACCATCGGCGCCCCAGACATGAAAGCGGCCAGGGGAACGCCCCAGCTCAGCACGTGATAGATGGGAACGCAACACAGGAACGGGGTGCCATTGCGAATGCCGAAACTATCGGCCGTGCGCAGGTTCAGCGAGTGCAGCCACAGCGCACGGTGGGAGTACACCACGCCCTTCGGCGCGCCTTCGGTGCCGGTGGAGTAGCAGATCGCCGCGGGGTCCGTCTCTGGGAGGATGGGCCAGTCATAGTCGCAGCTGCGCCCGTCCATGCTGGCCTCGTAACCCAGCACGCGCACGTGGCGGGTCAGGTCATGCGTGAGCTCCTCCACGGCCTGTACCTTGGCGGTCTTCGGCCCGATGACGATGAGTCCCGCCACGGATGGGCAGTCATCGAGCAGCGGAACCAGCCGCTCCGCATAAGCCGGATCCACCACGATCACGCGCGGCTCGGCGTGGTTGATGATGTGGGTGATCTGATCATCCATGAGGAAGCGGTTGATGGGGTTGAACACGGCCCCCATGGAGGCGATGGAGAGCAGCGCCTCCAGATGCTCCGTGCAGTTCGAGAGGAAAGTGGCGACACGGTCCCCAATACCGATGCCGAACTCCTCCACCAGCGTGTTTGCGAAGGCCGCGGCGCGGATGGCGATCTCCCCGAAGGTGGTCTCATCTGCTTCATCCCCGAAGTACGTGCTCACGACCGTGTTGCGGTGAGCAACCGCCCCATACTTGAGGATGCGGGCGACGGACAGGGGGATGACCTGCATTGTGGACTTCATGACTTCCCAGCCTACCCCGGGTGGTGGTAGTGTTAATGACATCTTCGTAAGAAGGATTTGGCAGTGGGGATTTTTCATTTCTCATTTTTGGTTGCGACGGCCCCACGTTCCCACCACTTCCACCTTGATCATCAAGGTGACGGGCGCGGAACCTGCCACCACTAGAAAAACGCATATATTCGCTACACATCCATGCTTTCCGCTGCTAGCGGGCCCCATGCGGCTCTGCGCGTGACGGCGGACGTGAAAGGACTTACGTGAGCTTGTCCGATATCTTGGCCCGGGGCCAAGCCAACGGCCTGGGATCTTTGAAATTGCCAGAGCTACGCCAAATTGCAGCAGCCCAGGGGTTGCGGGGAACCTCCGGCCTGCGCAAGGGGGATCTCATTGCTGCTATTGAATCTGCAGGCACCGGTGGGGGCCGGCCTGCTTCTGCGCCGGCGGCTTCCGCACCGGCTGCTGCGCCTTCCGAGGCCCCGGCTGAGGCACCTGCGCAGGAGCGCGAGGGTGCTCGTCACCAGGGTGGCCGTGAGCACAGCGACAGTGACCAGGGGGGAACGGACGCTGGTGAGGGGCGTGAGCGCAGGAACAACAACCGCGAAGGCCGCGACCAGCAGGAGCGGCGCAACAATAACCGTGATGGCCGTGATGGCCGCGATGGCCGCGATGATGACGGCGACAATGAGCGGGGCAATCGCCGCAACCGCCGCAACCGTCGTAATCGCCGTGGCAGGGGCCGTGATAATCGCGATAACCGGGATAACAACCGGGGAGAAAACCGCGACAACCGGCACAGCAACCGCGGAAACCGGGACAACAATCGCGGCAACCGGGATAACGGCGGCAACAACCAGCAGGACCACAACCAGCAGGACCAGAACCAGCAGGACAATGACAACCTAGCCCCGGTTGCTGGCATCTTGGACTTCGTTGATGCCAACACGGCGTTCATCCGCACCACGGGCTACCACGCCGGCTCCACTGACGTGTACGTGCCGGTCAACACGGCCCGCAAATACGGCATGCGCCACGGAGACGCGATCACGGGCTTCATTAAGCCACGTGGCAAAAACAACAACAATGCCAGCGGCGGCCGTGGCCGTAACCGGCAGAAGTACACGCCGATCCACTCCGTGGAGACGGTCAATGGGCTTTCTCCTGACGAGGCCTCCCGCCGCCCGCACTTCTCCAAGTTGACGCCGCTGTACCCGAACCAGCGCCTGCGCCTGGAGACCGAGCCGAAGATCCTCACGACCCGCGTGATTGACCTGATCATGCCGATCGGTAAGGGTCAGCGTGCTCTGATCGTCTCTCCGCCGAAGGCCGGTAAGACCACGATCCTGCAGGACATTGCCAACGCAATTTCCACGAACAACCCAGAGTGCTACCTCATGGTTGTGCTGGTGGATGAGCGTCCGGAGGAAGTGACGGACATGCAGCGCAGCGTCAAGGGTGAGGTCATTTCCTCCACCTTTGACCGCCCGCCGGGAGAGCACACCGCCGTGGCGGAGCTGGCCGTGGAGCGTGCGAAGCGCTTGGTGGAGCAGGGGAAGGACGTTGTCCTGCTGCTGGATTCCATCACTCGTTTGGGCCGTGCCTACAACAACTCGTCTCCGGCATCCGGCCGCATCCTTTCCGGTGGCGTGGACTCCAATGCGCTCTACCCGCCGAAGCGTTTCCTTGGCGCTGCCCGGAACATCGAAAACGGTGGCTCCCTGACGATCATTGCGACCGCCATGGTGGAGACCGGTTCCGCTGGTGACACCGTGATCTTCGAGGAGTTCAAGGGCACCGGCAATGCGGAGCTGAAGCTGGATCGTAAGATTTCTGAGCGCCGCGTGTTCCCGGCTGTGGACGTGAACCCGTCCGGTACCCGCAAGGATGAGCTGCTGCTGGGTCCAGAGGAAGCCCGGATCATGCACAAGCTGCGCCGGATCCTGTCCGCCCTGGATTCCCAGGCTGCGATTGACCTGCTGATCAAGCAGCTGCGCAAGAACAAGACGAACCGGGACTTCATGCTGCAGGTGGCCTCCAGCGCTCCGCTGGCCGGTGAGAACGAGGAGGACTAAGCCATGAGCCAATCCCCATCGATGATTGATGACATCCTGGCGGAGTACCAGGGCTTGGAAATGCAGCTGGGTGATCCCGACCTGCACAATGACCCTGCCGCTGCGCGGAAGGTCGGCAAGCGCTTCTCCGAGCTGCAGCCCATCATCCAGACCCACCAGCGCCTGGAGCAGGCGCGGGAGGATCATGAGGCTGCGGCAGAAATGGCCAGCGAGGACAAGGAATTCGCTGAGGAGGCCAAGCGCCTTGAGGGCGAGATCGAGGAGCTGGAGGAAAAGCTCACGGACCTGCTGGCGCCACGTGATCCCCACGATGGCGATGACATCGTCATGGAGATCAAGTCCGGTGCTGGCGGCGAGGAGGCTGCCCTCTTCGCCGGCGAGCTGGCCCGCATGTACCAGCGCTACGCGGAGCGCCACGGCTTCTCCACCGAGGTGCTGGGGCTCAATGAAACGGACCTCGGTGGCGTGAAGGACATGACCCTGTCCATCCGTTCCAAGCAGCCTTCCCGCGATGGCGCGTGGAGTGAGTTCAAGTTTGAGGGCGGCGTGCACCGCGTCCAGCGCGTTCCCGTGACTGAGTCCCAGGGCCGCATCCAGACCTCCGCCGCCGGCGTGCTGGTGTACCCGGAGCCGGATGAGGTCGAGGACGTGGAGATTGACGACAAGGACATCCGCGTGGACGTCTACCGCTCCTCCGGTAAGGGCGGCCAGGGCGTGAACACCACGGACTCTGCCGTGCGTATCACCCACCTGCCCACCGGCGTGGTCGTGACCTGCCAGAAGGAACGCTCCCAGATTCAGAACAAGGCCCGCGCCATGCAGGTGCTGGCCGCGCGTCTGCAGCAGATGAAGGAAGAGGAAGCGGAGGCCGAGGCGGCGGAGGGCCGCGCGGCACAGATCCGCACGATGGACCGCTCTGAGCGCATCCGCACCTACAATTTCCCGGAGTCTCGCGTCTCTGACCACCGCATCGGCTACAAGGCCAACAACTTGGACGCCGTGCTGGGCGGTGACTTGGAGGCGCTGTTCGGCGCGTTGAAGGACGCGGAGCGCGCCCGCCGCCTGGAGGCGGAGGCCTAAACGCACCGGCAGGATTTTGTTGTGTCTTCTTTTTCGGCGACGGCACGCCGCGCCATCAGCGACGCCACGCATCTGCTGAGCGCCGCCGGCGTGGATTCGGCCGCGGCTGATGCGAGGCTTCTCATGCAATACGCCCTAGCCGAGCCAGCCACGGTCCAGCGGGCACAACCGGAGCTGCCGCGGGTGCCCGTGGACAGCGGCGAGCTTTTCCTGCGCGCCGATGATCCCACCCCCGCCATCTTTGAGCAGTGGGTGGCCCGCCGCGCGCAGCGCGAACCTCTGCAGCACATCGTGGGTGCGACACACTTCCTTGGCTTGGATCTATTCTGCGCACCGGGCGGGTTTATCCCCCGCCCGGAAACCGAGCTGCTCGTGGATCACGTGGCAGGGAAGATCCGCTCGCGAGTTGCCCACATGCGCAGCACGCCTCTGGGCAGGGAACTCTTCGATCGGAACATCACCGTCGTGGACGTCTGCACGGGCCCTGGCACCATCGCCCTTGCGCTGGGGCATCAGCTTCACGACCTGGCAGAGTCCGGGGTGTCGTTGACCATCGTGGGGCTGGAAAAGTCCGCCGCCGCGCTGGATCTTGCCAGGGCCAACGAGGAGGCAACTCGTGCCCGCGGAGCCTTCGGGCCGGCCACAACTTTCCGCTGGATTCCCATGGACATTGCAGAACCAGGGCGCTTGGCGCAGCACAAGCTCGTGGCGGTGGCCGATGTGGTTGTGAGCAATCCGCCCTATGTCCCCGGCCAAGCAGAGGTGGATCCGGAGGTTCACGCCGATCCTCCGGAGGCCGTGTTCTCCGGAGACGACGGCCTGGAACTCATGCCGCATGTCATCCGCACGTGCGATCTGCTGAGCGCCCCGCAGGCTTTTGTCGCGATCGAGCACGATGAGAGCCACGGCGATCAGGTGGTGCGGCTCATGGAATCGGCCGGGATGTCAAAGGCGCGGCTGCATCAGGACTTCACTGGTAGAGATAGGTTCAGCACCGCGTCCGTGCAGCGAAGCCCGGCGTTTGTGCCGCCGCGGGTGCCGTTATAGCCCGCATCGGCGCTAAGGTAGACAGCTAGAGTTACGTTCTTGATCCATACGCACTGGAGGATGACACCGTGCCCAATAGGGTAGATGCTACGGACCCGCAGCACCGCGAACATGCGCTGGAGTCTGCCGCGAACGCGGTGAAGGCCGGCCGCCTCGTGGTGATGCCCACGGACACGGTGTACGGAATCGGCTGTGACGCGTTCGATAATCAGGCCGTTGAAGCCCTGTTGCGTGCTAAGGGACGAGGGCCGGACATGCCAGTGCCGGTGCTGGTGGGCAGTTGGACCACCATCGAGGGCCTGGTGCGGGAGTACACGTACAACATGCGCCGCCTCGTGGAGGCGTTCTGGCCGGGCGGGTTGTCCCTGGTGGTGAATCAGGCCCCCAGCCTGCCGTGGAACCTGGGGGATACCCGGGGAACCGTCATGCTGCGCATGCCGCTGCACCCGGTGGCGATTGACCTGCTGCAGCGCACCGGCCCCATGGCCGTGTCCAGTGCGAACAAGTCCGGCCAGCCGCCGGCGACCAACGTGCAGATGGCCGAGGACCAGCTGGGCGCGGAGGTGAACACGTACATCGATGGCGGGGAAGCCACCATGGGCGTTCCCTCAACGATCGTGGATCTGGCCGGCGGCAAGCCGCGCATCCTCCGCGAGGGCGCCCTGAGTGCGGAAAAGATCGGCGAGGTGCTGGGAATCAGCGCCGCTGAGTTGCGCGGTGAGGTCTAGGGAGCCAGGCGCGCGCACGTGAACCAGATGATCCTTGCCCAGCCGAGCATCGGCGCTGGCGTGCCCTTGCGGGAGCTGGCGCTGGTGCTCTTTGTGGGCTGCACGGTCACCTACCTCACCACCGGCGTGGTGCGCAGCGTGATGTTGCGGTACGGCAAGATGGCCGCTCCCCGCGAGCGAGACGTCCACAGTGTGCCCATGCCCCGGCTTGGCGGGGTGGCCATGTTCACCGGCCTCATCGTCGCCATCGTGGTGGCGAATCAGCTGCCCGCGCTCACCCGTGGCTTCCCGCCGGTCACGCCCGATATGGCGGCCATCGTCATGGCCTCGTTCGTCATTGCCGTGGTCGGCATCATCGATGACCTCTATGACATCTCCTGGTTCCTCAAACTCGGCGGCCAGGTCATCGGTGCGGTGGTCATGAGCATCATGGGCTTGAGCTGGTATCTGCTCTACGTCCCCATCGGGGAGGGGACCACGCTCATTCTGGATCAGTTCCAGTCCACAGTCTTGACCGCGTTGCTCACGGTGACGATCGTCAACGCGATGAACTTCGTGGACGGCCTCGATGGCCTCGCAGCTGGCCTGGGTCTCATCGCCGCTGGCACGATCCTCGTTTATTCGCTCACCATTCTCCACGACCAAGGGGGAACGGTCAGCGCCTACCCGCCGGCCATCATCTCCGCCGCTCTTGCCGGCATCTGCCTCGGCTTCTTGCCGCACAACTTCTCGCCCGCGCGGATCTTCATGGGAGATAGCGGCGCGATGCTCATCGGCTTGCTGCTCTCCGCCGCCTGCGTGTCGGCCTCGGGGCGGATCAACATGTCACTGTACGGCGCGGCGGACATGTTCGCGCTCCTCTCACCGGTCATCGTGGTACTCGCAGCACTGTCCATCCCCCTGTTGGACCTCATCCTGGCCGTGGTTCGGCGCATGGCCGCGGGCAAGAGCCCTTTCGCCCCGGACAAGCAGCATCTCCATCACCGTCTGCTGGACATCGGGCATAGCCAGAAGAGGGTGGTTCTGGTGCTCTATAGCTGGGTTGCTGTGGTCGCTTTTGGGGCTGTGGGGGCGACGGTACTTCCCCCCGGCATCACCGCCGTGCTATTCGGCAGCCTCATCCTCATCGCGCTTGCCGCCACCGTTGTTCCCCTGTGGCGGGATAACCACGCACGCTGAGGTAGGGTAGGCAGACGTGACTGAGAGCCGAACCCCACACCCGCCCATCAATGACGTCTCCAAGGTCGATGACCACCAATGGCCGCTGAAGAGAGCGGCGAGGAACGGGGCTATCGCCGTGTCCCTGATCATTCTTGCGTCGCTGGTGGCGTGGGGTGCCGTCGCCGACTTAGAAGGACTATGGGGAGCCATTCTTGGGGGAGCGATCGGCGGAGGCTTCATGCTAGCCACCGTCATCGTCATCCTGGCGACATCCAACACCTCCCCAACCACCACCATGGCGGTAGTCTTGGGAAGCTGGTTGCTTAAGGCAGCGGTGGTGCTGGTCATCATGCTGCTGCTGAAGGACATGGATTTTTATCACCGCGGCGCGCTGGCAACCACGATTATCCTGACGCTCATCGCGGCGCTTGGGACGGAGACGTACGCGGTGACGAAGGGGCAACGACTCTACGTGGGATAGGGGTCAATGGGGGTTAAATGTGGGAAACGGGGGTAGACCGGGGGGAGCGCGGGGTGCTGGAAGGGCAAAAGTGGGAGCTTGCTTAGCAGCTCACCCCTAAATGCTGATAGGGTTCTTTGGGGCTACCACGTTATCTGTCAGTAAACTGCCAGACGGCGTGTGAGGCGCCTACCGGCTCCGCTAGGACGTGCGACGGAGTCCAAGGGTCGGTAAACAAGTACCTCCATCGCACCGTGAGACTTGAACAACCAGGTCACACGGCCCAATCACGGGAGAGAACGCTGAGCGTAACAACCTTGGCCATGAAGGGCGAATTCCACGCCCCTTCATTGGAACACGAATTCTTCCCGGGGCAGATGGATCCGAGCCACCTCTGGTTCAGCGACTTTGCAGGCGGGGCGTTCGCGCTTGACCGCCTGATGCTTGTCCGCATCCTGATGATCGCCATCATGTGCGCGTTCTTCTTCTTCGCGATGCGCAAGCCAAAGCTGATCCCACGTGGAGTCCAGAACTTCGCCGAGCTGGCGCTGGACTTCGTGCGGATCCATATTGCGGAGGATATTTTGGGGAAGAAGGAAGGCCGTAGGTTCCTTCCGATCATCACTGCGATCTTCTTCACCGTTCTGGCCGTTAACCTGCCAACGATCATCCCGTTCTTGAACATCTCTCCGTCCGCGCGAATCGGCCTGCCACTGGTGCTGGCCCTCGTGGCGTACGTGGTGTTCATCTACGCGGGTGTGAAGCGCTACGGTTTCGGCAAGTTCGTGAAGTCCTCACTGGTGATTCCGGGGCTACCACCATTTCTTCACATCATTGTGGTGCCCATTGAGTTCGTCTCCACCTTCATCCTCCGTCCGCTTACGTTGACCATCCGTCTGATGGCCAACATGCTGGCTGGACACCTCATCCTTGTCATGCTGTTCGGTGCCACGAACTTCTTCTTCTGGCAGCTGAATGGCTGGACTCTGCTGGCTGGCGGCACACTGCTCTTCGCTGTTGCATTCACCTTCTTCGAGATCATGGTGATCTTCCTGCAGGCATACATCTTTGCCCTGCTGGCCGCCGTGTACATCGAGTTGTCTCTGCACGCTGACGAGCACTAGCCACCGGGTACCCAGAAAACAACCATGAAACAACCGATCGCGGCGCACACAAACGGACATAAAATGCCCGTGATCGTTTCCAGAAAGGTAATGGAAATACAATGAACGACATCCTCGTACTAGCACAGGACTCCACCACCGCTCTGACCGGCCTGGGCGCCATCGGCTACGGCCTGGCTGCCATCGGCCCCGGCATCGGCGTGGGCCTGGTTGCAGGCAAGACCGCTGAGGCTATGGCTCGCCAGCCTGAGATGGCCGGCCAGCTGCGTACCACCATGTTCCTGGGTATCGCCTTCACCGAGGCCCTGGCCCTGATCGGCCTGGTCGCTGGCTTCCTGTTCGCTTAATTCACGCGGCTTCTCACTAACAAGAAAGAACCGCACACGAGCGAAAGCTGGAGACTATGACGAATCTATATTTCTTGGCAGCAGGCGCCGCTGAAGGCCTGCCGCTGGAGGAGCAGCCTAGTCCGCTGATTCCTCCGCTGTACGACGTCGTCTGGTCCCTCATTCCATTCGCAGTAGTCCTGGTCGTCTTCTGGAAGTTCGTTCTTCCGAAGTTCCAGGAAGTGCTGAATCAGCGCGAGGACCAGATTGAAGGCGGCATCCAGCGTGCCGAGGCCGCACAGGCTGAGGCTAAGGCTGCCCTGGAAAAGTACAATGCGCAGCTCGCTGAGGCCCGCACTGAGGCCGCTCAGATCCGCGATGATGCCCGTAACCAGGGCCAGAAGATCATCGCCGATATGAAGGCTCAGGCATCTGAAGAGTCTGCACGCATCGTTGAGTCCGGCAACAAGCAGCTGGAGGCACAGCGCGCTGCTGTGGTTTCCGACCTGCGCAAGGAGATGGGTGAAAACTCCATCTCCCTGGCTGAGCGCCTCCTGGGCGAGCAGCTGTCTGACGATGTGAAGCGTTCGGGCACCATCGATAACTTCCTGGCTGACTTGGACAACGTCAGCACCGCTAGGAAGTGATCGGTATGCACGCAGCGAGCCGAGAGGCACTTGAGCGACTGGTCGAGACCCTGAACAAGGGTCTGGGCGAGTCTGCCGAAAAGGTGGGTACCGGAGCCACCACTGGTACTGAGCTGTTCGACGTTGTCGACGTGCTCGACCGGGAGCGCACTCTACGTGTCGCTCTGATTGACTCCGCTAAGTCCGCTGACCAGCGCGTGGCCCTGGCAAAGGGCCTGCTGGCTGGCAAGGTATCGGCCTCCACCGAGGAGATCGTGTCCGCTGCTGTGTCCCAGAACTGGTCGAACACCCGTGACTTCCGCAATGGGCTTGTCAAGCTGGGCCGCGTTGCCCTGCTGCGCTCTGCAGAAGCTCAAGGTCAGTTGGACCGAGTTCAGGACGAACTGTTCCGCCTGGCACGTATCGTGGAAAAGGAGCCAGAGCTAGAGCTCTTGCTGGCTGATCGCGCGGCATCCGCTGATGCCCGCCGTGATCTGTTCGCCAAGATCCTCTACGGAAAGGTCACCTCCACCACGGAGGCGCTGGCACTGCAGGCCGTTGGCCGTTTGCAGCAGCGTCCAGTTGAAGAGCTTGACTCTTTGACTGACGAGGTAGCAGCACTGGAAGGCCGCGAGGTTGCTCGCGTCCGCGCCGCTGCTCCACTGGGTGAACAGCAGCAGTCCATTCTGGCGGACAAGCTGGAAAAGATTTACGGTCGCAAGATTGCGGTACATGCTGAGGTTGATTCCAGCCTCCTCGGCGGTGCTGTGATCCGCGTTGGCGATGAAGTGATTGATGGAAGCACTGCAGGTAAGCTGCAGCGCCTCCGGAAGTCTCTCGCTTAAGAGCAGCGCAGACCAGATAATAGTTGTAATGCTGGAAGACGAAACCGAGAGCAGGAAGAACATGGCGGAGCTGACGATCTCCTCCGACGAGATCCGTAGCGCGATTGCGAACTACACCTCGAGCTACTCCCCGGAGGCCTCCCGCGAGGAGGTCGGCGTGGTCACGACGGCAGCAGATGGTATTGCCCAGGTGAGCGGCATGCCTTCTGTGATGGCCAACGAGCTGCTCGAGTTCCCAGGCGGCGTGATTGGCGTCGCTCAGAACCTGGACACCGACTCTGTCGGCGTTGTGGTCCTGGGTAACTACGAGTCCCTCAAGGAGGGCGACGAGGTCAAGAGGACCGGCGAGGTCCTGTCCATCCCGGTTGGGGACAAGTTCCTCGGCCGCGTTATCAACCCATTGGGTGAGGCCATCGACGGCCTGGGCAACATCGAAGCAGAGACCGAGCGCGTGCTCGAGCTGCAGGCCCCTTCCGTCCTGATGCGCCAGCCTGTCGAGGAGCCGATGCAGACCGGCATCAAGGCTATCGACGCGATGACCCCCATCGGCCGTGGTCAGCGCCAGCTGATCATTGGCGACCGTAAGACCGGTAAGACCTCGGTCTGCATTGACACCATCCTGAACCAGCGTGAGAACTGGGAGTCCGGCGACGCGAAGAAGCAGGTACGCTGCATCTACGTGGCCATCGGCCAGAAGGGCTCCACCATCGCTTCCATCCGGAAGACGCTGGAGGACAATGGCGCACTGGAGTACACCACCATCGTGGCAGCTCCTGCGTCCGATTCAGCAGGCTTCAAGTGGCTGGCTCCATTCGCTGGCGCCGCACTGGGTCAGCACTGGATGTACCAGGGTAAGCACGTTCTGGTGATCTACGATGATCTGACCAAGCAGGCAGAGGCCTACCGTGCGATCTCCCTGCTGCTGCGCCGCCCACCGGGCCGCGAGGCATACCCAGGTGACGTCTTCTACCTGCACTCCCGCCTGCTGGAGCGTGCGGCTAAGCTCTCCGACGATCTCGGCGGCGGCTCCCTGACCGCACTGCCGATCATCGAGACCAAGGCGAACGACGTTTCCGCCTTCATTCCGACCAACGTTATTTCCATTACCGACGGTCAGGTGTTCCTGGAGTCCGACCTGTTCAACCAGGGCGTCCGGCCTGCTATTAACGTTGGTGTGTCCGTGTCTCGTGTGGGTGGTGCCGCACAGACCAAGGGCATGAAGAAGGTTTCCGGCTCTCTGCGTCTGGACCTGGCTGCGTACCGTGACCTGGAGGCCTTCGCAGCCTTCGCGTCCGACCTGGACCCAGCATCCAAGGCTCAGCTGGAGCGTGGTAAGCGCCTGGTCGAGCTGCTGAAGCAGACTGAGACCAAGCCGCAGTCCGTGGAGGACCAGATGGTCTCCATCTACCTGGCCGGCGAGGGCGAGTTCGATACCGTACCGGTTGAGGACGTGCGCCGCTTCGAGTCTGAGCTGTGGGAGTACCTCCACGCCAACGTGCCGGGTGTCTACGAGCAGATCGAGGGCGGCCAGCCGTTCAACGATGAGTCCAAGGAGACCTTGGCGAAGTCCGTTGAAGAGTTCAAGCGTTCCTTCCAGACCACCGATGGCACCCCTGTCATCAACGAGCCTGAGGCACGTCCACTTGGGGATGACGAAGTCTCCAAGTCCCAGATCACTGTCTCCCGCAAGTCCAAGTAACGCGCGGAAGGTACGTGAGCACAATGACCATCAACGGACAAGATAGGAGGCGATAGCGATGGCCAGTCTTCGCGAACTGAGGACACGCATTAAGTCCGTGAACTCAACCAAGAAGATCACCAAGGCGCAGGAGCTCATCGCCACCTCGAGGATCACGAAGGCGCAGGCCCGCGTGGATGCGGCTCAGCCCTACGCTGATGAGATCACCGCTGTGGTTCAGCGCCTGGCTTCCGCCAGCACCCTGGATCACAAGGTGCTCCAGGAGCCAACCAACGCTTCCCGCGCAGCTATCCTCGTGGTTTCGAGTGACCGTGGCATGTGCGGTGGCTACAACAACAACGTCTTCAAGAAGACTGCGGAACTCCGCAAGCGCTTGGAGAACGAGGGCAAGGAAGTAGTCCTGTATGTCTCTGGCAACAAGGGCATCAGCTACTACAACTTCCGCGGTGAGAACATCGCGGGTTCCTGGTCCGGCTACTCCCAGGACCCTGACTACAAGGCAACGCATGACTTGCGCCGCCACCTGATTGACGGCTTCGTGGCCGGCTCTGAGGGCACGGTCAAGTACCGCGAAGGCCTTAACGCTGCAGAGGGCGAGGAGGTGCAGGGCTTCGACGAGGTGCACATGGTGTACACCGAGTTCGAGTCCATGCTCTCCCAGACCGCTGTGGCGCACCGGGTTCTGCCGATCGAGACGGTTGTTGAAGAAGAGAAGTTGGAACTCGGTGAGGACATGGTTTCCGACAAGGTGGATCACGTCGCCGCCGAGGTTGACTTCGAGCCGGACCCAGACACCCTGCTGCGTGAACTGCTTCCGCAGTACGTGTCCCGTGGCATCTTCGCCGCGATGCTGGAATCTGCAGCATCGGAGTCCGCAGCCCGCCGTACCGCTATGAGCGCGGCAACCGACAATGCCACCGACCTGGTCAAGCAGCTCTCCCGAGTTGCCAACCAGGCACGTCAGGCACAGATTACCCAAGAAATCACAGAGATCGTCGGTGGCGCTTCTGCGCTTTCCGATAGCGGAGAGAGTGACTAATTATGACTACAGCAATTCAGGAGCAGCAGAACGCTGCACCGGCTGCTGCGGGCCGCGTCGTGCGCGTCATCGGCCCGGTTGTCGATGTGGAGTTCCCACGCGGCGAGCAGCCGGCTCTGTTTAACGCACTGACCGTCGAGGTGACCCTCGAGGCAGTGGCAAAGACCATCACCCTGGAGGTGGCACAGCACCTCGGTGACAACCTGGTGCGCGCCGTGTCCATGGCCCCGACTGACGGCCTGGTCCGCGGTGCAGAGGTCAAGGATTCCGGCAAGCCAATCTCCGTGCCAGTTGGCGATGTGGTCAAGGGCCACGTCTTCAACGCACTGGGCGACTGCCTGGATGAGCCAGGCCTCGGCCGCGATGGCGAGCAGTGGGGCATCCACCGCGAGCCACCGGCATTCGACCAGCTGGAAGGCAAGACCGAGATCCTGGAGACGGGCATCAAGGTTATCGACCTGCTGACCCCGTACGTGAAGGGCGGCAAGATCGGCCTGTTCGGCGGCGCCGGCGTGGGCAAGACCGTGCTCATCCAGGAGATGATCACCCGTATCGCCCGTGAGTTCTCCGGTACCTCCGTGTTCGCCGGTGTTGGCGAGCGTACCCGTGAGGGTACGGACCTCTTCCTGGAGATGGAAGAGATGGGCGTGCTGCAAGACACCGCCCTCGTGTTCGGCCAGATGGACGAGCCACCGGGAGTCCGTATGCGCGTGGCTCTGTCCGGCCTGACCATGGCGGAATACTTCCGCGATGTGCAGAACCAGGACGTGCTGCTGTTCATCGACAACATCTTCCGTTTCACCCAGGCCGGTTCTGAGGTATCCACCCTGCTGGGTCGTATGCCTTCCGCCGTGGGCTACCAGCCCACCCTGGCTGACGAAATGGGCGTGCTGCAGGAGCGCATTACCTCCACCAAGGGCCGCTCCATTACGTCTCTGCAGGCCGTCTACGTGCCTGCCGATGACTACACGGACCCGGCTCCGGCAACCACCTTCGCCCACCTGGATGCGACCACCGAGCTTGACCGCTCCATCGCCTCCAAGGGTATTTACCCCGCTGTGAACCCGCTGACCTCTACCTCTCGTATCCTCGAGCCGGGTATCGTTGGCGAGCGTCACTACGAGGTTGCTCAGCGCGTGATTAACATCCTGCAGAAGAACAAGGAGCTGCAGGACATCA
>DXFZ01000113.1 GCA_019114175.1 Candidatus Corynebacterium gallistercoris | reverse complement strand
AGGTCCACCTCCCCATCGCGGATGTAGTCGCTGATGGTACGCATGGGCTCCTCGCCGCGCTCCTCTGCCGCAACAGCGTCAGAGACCTTGGCCACGACCTCACACTCCACACCATTGCGGCGCAGCATGCCCGCGGTTCCGTGTGTAGCCAAGATGGTGAAGCCTAGGGACTTCAAGCGCTGGATTGGCATGATGAGGGTGCGCTTGTCCCGGTTGGCGACAGAGACGAACACCGTGCCCTCAGTAGGTAAGGAACCGAACGCGCCCTCCTGGGACTTAGCGAAGGCCGAACCGAAGTCCTCATCCAGGCCCATGACCTCACCGGTGGACTTCATCTCCGGGCTCAGCAGGGAATCCAAAACCTTACCCTCCGGGCTGCGGAAGCGGTTGAAGGGCATCACGGCTTCCTTCACCGCGATCGGATGACCCTGCGGCAAAGAGCCACCGTCCTTGTCCCCTGGCAGCATCCCTTCCTCAATGAGCTCAGGGATCGTCGCCCCCAACATGATGCGCGCCGCGGCCTTGGCCAGTTGCACGCCGGTGGCCTTGGATACGAATGGAACCGTGCGGGAGGCGCGGGGGTTGGCCTCGATGACGTAGAGCGTGTCATCCTTCAAGGCGAACTGGACGTTCATCAGCCCCTTAACACCAATGCCGTGCGCCAGAGCGGCGGTGGACTGGCGGACCTTCTCAATGTCCTGATCACCCAGCGTCATGGGCGGCAGAGCGCATGCGGAGTCACCGGAGTGGATACCAGCCTCCTCGATGTGCTCCATCACGCCGGCGAGGTACACGTTCTCACCGTCGCACAGCGCGTCCACGTCAATCTCAATGGCGGAGTCCAGGAAACGGTCCACGAGCACTGGGTGATCACTCGTGATCTCCGTGGCGCGGGTGATGTAGTCCTCCAGGGAGGCCTCATCGTAGACAATCTCCATGCCGCGGCCGCCCAAAACGTAGGAGGGGCGCACCAGCACGGGGTAGCCGATGCGGGAGGCAACATCGCGGGCCTGCTCAAAGGAGGTGGCGGTGCCGTAGGCCGGTGCAGGCAACCCCGCGGTGTCCAGGACGCGCCCGAATTCGCCGCGGTCCTCCGCCAGGTTGATGGCCTCTGGGCTGGTGCCCACCACTGGCACACCCGCGTCAGCCAAGCGCTGTGCCAGGCCTAGCGGAGTCTGGCCACCCAGCTGCACGATGACACCGGCGATCTCCCCGGACTCAGCCTCTGCATGGTACACCTCCATCACGTCCTCGAACGTCAGCGGCTCAAAGTACAGGCGATCAGCGGTGTCATAGTCCGTGGAGACGGTCTCTGGGTTGCAGTTGACCATGACGGTTTCATAGCCAGCGCGGGACAGTTCAAGGGCCGCGTGAACGCAGGAGTAGTCAAACTCGATGCCCTGGCCGATGCGGTTCGGGCCGGAACCGAGGATGAGGACCTTCTTCTTGTCCTTCTGCGGCGCCACTTCAGACTCTGCCTCCGGATCCAGCTCATAGGAGCTGTAGTGGTACGGAGTCTTGGCCTCAAATTCCGCCGCGCAGGTGTCAACGGTCTTGAACAATGGACGGATACCCTGCGCCCAGCGCAGGGCCCGCACTCCGTCTTCACCGGCAAGCTCCGGGCGCAGGGCCGCGATCTGCCGGTCGGAGAGACCCATGTACTTGGCTTCGCGTAGCAATTCCACGTCCAGCACTGGTGCGCTAACCAGTTCCTCGCGGAAGTCCACGAGGGCCTTGAGCTCCTCCAAGAACCAGGGGTCAATACCGGATGCCTCGTACACGTCGGCCACGCTGGCGCCCAGGCGCAGCGCGAGCTCCACGTCGTACATCCGGCCCTCGGTGGGGCGGCGCAGATCAGCTAGGATTGCGTCCTTATCCTGGGCCCGCTCCCCCGCGATGGTCTCATCAGAAACGGTCCAGAAGCCTGCCTCCTTAGACTCCAGGGAGCGCATGACCTTGTTGAGGCCGGTGATGTAGTTGCGGCCAACCGCCATGGCCTCGCCCACGGATTTCATGGTGGTTGTCAGGGTATCGTCCGCACCGGGGAACTTCTCAAAGGCAAAGCGTGGGGCCTTGACGATCACGTAGTCCAGCGTGGGCTCGAACGCTGCAGGGGTGACCTCGGTGATGTCATTGCGCACCTCATCAAGGGTGTAGCCAATGGCCAACTTCGCGGCCAGTTTGGCGATGGGGAAACCAGTGGCCTTAGAAGCCAGAGCCGAGGAGCGGGAGACACGCGGGTTCATCTCAATGGTGATGATGCGCCCGTCCTTCGGGTTCACGGCGAACTGAATGTTGCACCCGCCGGTATCCACGCCCACCTCACGCAGGATGGCAATGCCCTGGTCACGCATGACCTGGTACTCCCGGTCAGTCAACGTCATGGAGGGGGCCACGGTCACGGAGTCACCGGTGTGCACGCCCAGCGCATCCACGTTCTCGATGGAGCAGACAACCACCACATTGTCGTTGCCATCGCGCATGAGCTCCAGCTCGAATTCCTTCCACCCCAGGATGGATTCCTCGATGAGCACGTTGGCCTCCGGGCTGGCCGCCAGGCCGCCGCCGGCAATGCGCTCAAGATCCTCTTCGGTAAAGGCAAGGCCGGACCCCAGCCCGCCCATCGTGAAGGAGGGGCGCACAACCACGGGGAGGCCGAGCTCCGCCACGGTCTCGTGCACTTCGTCCATGTTGTGGCACACGCGAGAGCGTGCGGAATCGCCACCGATTTTCTCCACGATGTCCTTGAACTTCTGGCGGTCTTCGCCTCGCTCAATGGCGTCAATATCCGCGCCAATGAGCTCCACCCCGTATTTGTCCAAGATGCCCAGCCGGTCCAGCTGGATCGCGGCGTTCAGTGCGGTTTGGCCGCCCAGGGTTGCCAGCACGGCATCCACCTTGTGCCCTGCGGCCTGCTCGGCTTGGAAAATCTTCTCAATGTACTTGGGCTGAATGGGCTCAATGTACGTGTGATCAGCGAACTCTGGGTCCGTCATGATCGTCGCCGGGTTGGAGTTGATGAGGGTAACCCGCAGCCCCTCTTCCTTCAGCACCCGGCAGGCCTGGGTACCGGAGTAGTCAAACTCACAGGCCTGACCGATGACGATGGGGCCGGAACCGATGACCAGTACGTGGTTGATGTCTTCCCTGCGTGGCATAAAAAGTCCTTACGTGATTGTCCGAGACGTGATTGTCCGAGGAGTGGTTGGTGTTAGCTGGCAGAAGTCGTTGAGTCACCGGCGGAGGCCTTGTCCGCCAGCAGGTTCAGGAACTGGTCAAATAGTGGGTTGGCATCGTGCGGACCTGCGGCTGCCTCTGGGTGGTACTGCACGGAGAACGCGCTCCCGTCCACCAGAGCCACTCCCTCAACCGTGTCATCGTTGAGGCAGGTGTGGGTGACGTGCGCCGGGCCAAACGGGGTGTCGAACTCCTTCAGTGCCTCTCCCTTCAATGCGAAGCCATGGTTCTGGCTAGTGATATCAATGGTGCCCGTGAGGTGGTTGAGAACCGGAACGTTGGTACCGCGGTGGCCGAACTTGAGCTTGTAGGTTTCCATGCCCAGCGCACGGCCGAGGATCTGGTTGCCGAAGCAGATACCGAAGAAGGGGATCTTGGCCTCAAGGATCTTGCGCACTTCAGCGACAGTCCGATCGGCCGTGGCGGGGTCACCTGGGCCGTTGGAGACGAACACGCCCTGGGCGTTGTATTCCTTCATCAGCTCTTGAACAGTCTCGAAGCTGGTTGTGGAGGGAACAACGATGCTGCGCACGCCACGCTTGGAGAACTCCCGCGGGGTATTGGTCTTAATGCCCATGTCATAGCTGATGACGGTGTACTTGGTCTCCCCTTGCGGTTCCACCACGTAGAGTTCATCGGTGCTAACATCGCCGGAGAGGTCAGCGCCTTCCATGGAAGGCTGTTGACGCACCTTTTCCAGCATCTCCTCGTCCGTCGTCACCGCGTCACCGCTGAACAGTCCCGCGGCCACAGATCCTTTGTCCCGCAGGTGGCGCACGATCGCGCGGGTATCCACCCCGTGGATCCCGATGATGCCCTGCTCCTTCAGCTCCTCTTCGAGGCTGCGGTTGGCACGCCAGTTGCTGACGGTGCGGGAGAGATCTCGGATGACAAACCCGGCTACCCAGATCTTGTCTCCTCGGGATTCCGCATCTTCATCGTTCCACCCGGTGTTGCCGATCTGTGGGGCGGTGGCCACAACGATTTGGCGGTGGTAGCTCGGGTCGGTGAGGGTTTCCTGGTAGCCGGTCATGGCGGTGGTGAACACGGCTTCACCGAGGCTTACGCCTTGAGCGCCGAATGCTCGTCCGCGGAAGATCCGGCCATCGGCCAAGACCAGAGCTGCTGGGGTGCGGGTCATTGTTGCCTCTTTCGTTGCTTTTTCTTGGTTGTTGTTCATTGTATTTTTTGTTGCGACGCCACCACGCGCCTCAGCGGCCCTCGCCAGTCTTAGGGTGACCATCGCGGCATGTGATCTTCCCGCGCAAGATGGTGGTGGTGACCTTGACCGGCATGTCCATACCTTCGTAGGGCGTGTTCCGGGACTTGGAAGCCATGTCCTCGCCGCGGGCAACCCATTGCTGGCTGACATCAACGGCGCACAGGTTGGCTGGCTCTCCCACCGCGATGGGGCGTCCGTGGCCTGGTAGCCGCACGATTTCGGCGGGGCGTTCGGACATGACCTTGGCCACGAAGCGCCAGTCCTGGTCGCCATCGAGGACGAAGATCTTGGCAATCAATGCCAGGGAGGTCTCTAGGCCCAGCATTCCCGGTCGCGCGTGGTCAAACTCGCAGCACTTATCCTCGGAGCCATGCGGGGCGTGGTCAGTGGCCACACAATCTACGGTGCCCTCGACGAGTGCCCGTCGGAGTGCTTCGACGTCGCGGTGTTCGCGCAGCGGCGGGTTGACGCGGTTGACCCCGTCATAGGTCTCCAGCCGCTCGTCGGTCAGCAGGAGATGGTGCGGCGTGACCTCGGCCGTCAGTGGAATATCCTGCGCCTTGGCCCACTTCAGCAGCTCCACGGTTCCCTCGGTTGATGCGTGGCAGATGTGGATGCGCCCGCCGTAGTCGCGGGCCATGATGGCATCCCGGGCCACGATGGACTCTTCCGCCACGCGTGGCCAACCGGACAGTCCCAGGCGAGCCGCGTTGGCTCCTTCATGGGCAACGGCGGTCTCGGTGAGGCGTGGTTCTTCGCAGTGTTGGGCGAGCAACACGTCCACGCCCTTGGAGTATTCGATGGCCCGGCGCATGAGGCGAGGGTCGTCGACGCACTTACCGTCATCGGAAAACATGCGCACCTTGGCATCGGAGTCTGCCATCATGCCGAATTCAGTGAGCTCTTGCCCCTTGAGGCCCTTGGAGATGGAGCCCACGGGGTGTACGTCGCACAGGTTCGTGTTCTGACCTTTGAACCAGACCGTTTCGGCGATGGTCGGGTTGTCCATCACTGGCACGGTGTTGGCCATGGTGAATACTGCAGTGAACCCGCCTTTGGCGGCTGCAGCGGAGCCTGTTGCGATGGTCTCCGTATCTTCGCGGCCGGGTTCGCGCAGGTGAACATGAATGTCCACGAGGCCTGGGAGGAGAACCTGGCCTCCGAGGTCAAGGCTTTCCCCTTCGGTGGTCAGTTCTTGGCCGATGTCTGCGATCTTGCCATCACGGATGAGCACGTCTTGGGGATCGCCCTCTCCGTAGATGAGCACTCCTTTGAGTAGAACCTCGTTGTCCGCACCGGTCGGGTGAGCGGCGAGCTGGCCGGTTGCTGGGTAGTGGGAGTCATTCATTATGTGTGGAAACCTTTCGTCACTGTGAGGGATGTTATGCGTCTTCGGCGCCAACGAGCAGGGAGAACAGCACGGCCATGCGGACGTGCACACCGGCTGTGACCTGATTGAGCACTACGGACTGGGGCGCATCGGCCACGTCGTAGTTAATCTCCATGCCGCGGAGCATTGGGCCGGGGTGCATCACGATGGCGTCATCGCGCATGAGATCCTTGCGTGTCTGGGATAGGCCATACCGCACTGCGTATTCCCTGTGTGAGGGGAAGAAGCCGCCGTTCATGCGCTCAGCTTGCACTCGGAGCATCATGACAGCATCAGCATCCGCCAGTTCCCCATCAAAGTTGTGGCTCACCCGCACGGCGTTACCGCCTCTACCCCAGTCCTCCACCCCGATGGGAACCAACGTGGGAGGAGCGACAAAGACAACCTCTGCACCGATCGAGGTGAGAAGTTGGGCATTGGACCTCGCTACACGCGAATGCAGGATGTCGCCCACGATCACAACCTTCTTGCCCTCAATCTGGCCGAGCTGTCGGCGCATCGTCACAGCATCCAGCAGCGCCTGGGTGGGGTGCTGATTGGAGCCATCGCCGGCGTTGATCACGGCCGTGTCCCCCAGCCAGTTCGCAACCTGCCGGGCCGCGCCGGACGAGGGGTGCCGCATGACAATGGCATCTGCGCCTACGGCGCGCAAGGTCATGGCGGTGTCACGCAGCGATTCTCCCTTTTTCACCGAGGACGTGGAGGCGGAAATGTTGATGACGTCCGCGCTCATCCACTTACCTGCGGTCTCAAAGCTGGAACGAGTCCGGGTGGAGTTTTCGTAAAACATGGTGAAGATTGTGCGGCCCCGTAGCGTGGGGAGCTTCTTCATCTCACGCCCTTGCAGCGCCTCGGCGAAACGATCTGCTTCGTCCATGATTTGCGTGATTTCTGCTGGGGTCAAGTCAGCGATGCTGATGAGGTGTTTCATTGTGTTACCTGTGCCCTGGTTCTTTGCCCTGGTGTGTGCGCTAGTTCTTTTCGACGACAACGCGGTCTTCGCCGTCCAGTTCCGCAATGTGGACGGATACGTCCTCGGATGCGGAGGTTGGAATGTTCTTTCCCACGTAATCGGCCCGAATGGGCAGCCTCCGATGACCTCGGTCGACGAGTACTGCTACTTGGACAGCAAAAGGCCGCCCCGCATCCCGCAGCCCGTCGAGGGCGGCGCGGATGGAGCGGCCAGAAAACAACACGTCATCAACCAAGATGACGATGGCATCGTCGATGCCGGAACTCGGGAGGCTCGTCGGCTTGAGCGCACGGTGTGTAGTGTGCTGAAGATCATCCCGGTACAGGGTGATGTCCAACGAACCATGGAACACGTCAACACCGGAGAACTTCTTGATGTTGTCCGCCAAACGGGCGGCTAACGGCACGCCCCCTGACGGGATCCCAAGTAGGACGACCTCACGGGCTCCCGTGGAGTCTAGTGCCGTTTTTTCAATGATTTGGTGCGCGATGCGCGCGACCGTCCGCGAGACATCTGCCCCGTCAAGCAGGGTAGAGCTATTCGCAGCCGAAGCCGAGTTCATCGTGACCTCCTTTCCCGCCTCTCTGTGCGGTCCGTTAAAGGATGTCTAAGTTTTTCTTCAGTTGTATAGCTTAGCACGCCCTGGAGCCGTCGGCGTGGCGCTACTAGTCCTGCTCGGCCACAACGTTGTCCAGCAGGCTATCTAGGTCATCATCCTGCGCCGCGTTGGCAGCGCCAGATTCACGGCTCTTTTCCGCTGCATCTGCGATGCGCAGGTCAACTTCCCTATTGATTCCGTCCAATACCGCGTGAATATAGCTAGGCGCGGCATCGTGAGAATACGTGGCAGCCAGTTCAATCCCCTGTGTCATTGCGACGGGATTGTCCACGCTTTCGTTGTACAGCAGCTCCCATGCGGCCACGCGCAACACGGCCCGATCCACCGCTGGTAGGCGCTCGAGGCGCCACTCGCTGGAAAGGTTCCGCGCGATCGCCTCGTCGATCTCATCCAGTTTCTCTGCCACACCGGGCACGATCTGCTGGGTGTAGTCGGGCACCGGCTTTACCTGATTCGCTTGGTCTTGGGAAAGCTCGATACGCTCTTCCATGATGTCCACCGGATCGATGTCACGGAATTCGGCTTCGAAAAGGATGTCCACTGCACGGCGCCTGGCTTTGTGCCGGGAACCGTGCTTTTTGTATGAAGTGTTGGTGTCGCTCACGATCGAATAGACGTCTTAGTTGTTCACGCGGGACAGGTACTCACCGGTGCGGGTGTCCACCTTGAGGACATTGCCCGTCTCGATGAACAGTGGCACCTGAATTTCCGCACCCGTCTCCAAGGTTGCTGGCTTGGTACCACCGGTGGAGCGGTCACCCTGCAGGCCTGGGTCCGTGTGCTCCACCTTCAGCTCCACGGCCACTGGCAGCTCGGCAAACAGGGCCTCGCCCTCATGGAAGGAAACCTGAACTGGGGAGTTCTCCAGCAGGAACTTTGCGCCATCACCCATGAGGTGCGGAGGCAGCTCAACCTGATCGTAGGTCTTATCGTCCATGAGAACGTAGGAGGTGCCATCGTTGTACAGGTAGGTCATGTCACGGCGATCCACGGTCGCAGTCTCCACCTTCACACCAGCGTTGAAGGTCTTGTCCACGATCTTGCCGGACACCACATCCTTGAGCTTGGTGCGCACGAAAGCCGGCCCCTTTCCTGGCTTCACGTGCTGGAACTCTAGGATTTGCTGCAGCTTGTTGTCCATCTTGAGGACAAGGCCGTTCTTGAAATCAGCGGTGGTTGCCACGGGGAAAATCTCCTTGCACAGTCAGGTTCATCGGGGATGAAAGTAGTCGATCAGCCAGTCTAGCACCCACAGGGGTACTAAACGATCATCAACTCGAGGCCGGAGGGATTCAGGCTCCGTGCACCGTCTGAAGTGATCACGTAGGTGTTCTCCAGACGCACGCCGGTCTTGTTGGGAACGTAGATGCCCGGCTCAACCGTCAGGGTCATTCCCTCCTCCAGCACTTCTGCGGGATCCACGGTGCTGGCGCACCTCGGGCCCTCGTGGACATCGAGTCCGACACCATGACCCGTGGAGTGCACAAAGTATTCGCCGAAACCGGCTTCCGTGATTACATCTCGACAGATACGGTCGATGTTCTGCAGCCCGGCCCTGGGGCGCAGGGCAGCCTCGCCGGCCTTCTGCGAGCGGTACACGGTGTCGAACAGTGTGCGGGAAAAGTCATCGGGGTTGCCCACGCACACCGTGCGGGTCTGGTCGGAGGCGTAGCCATCCAGGTAGATGCCGAAATCCACCGTCACCAAGCCGGGCACAATTTCATCCTTAGAGACTCCGGCATGCGGTTTGGACCCATTGGGGCCGGACGCGAGGATCGTATCGAAGCTCAAGCTGTCTGCTCCAGCCTTGCGCAGCCGGTATTCCAAGTCCGCAGCGGCTTCAATTTCCGTGATGCCTTCCCGGATACCGCCGGCGTTGATGAACTCCATCCAGACGCTATCTGCGAGCTCCCCGGCCTTAGTCAAAGCGTCTACTTCATGGCGGTCTTTCACCAGACGCTGGCGCTCAATGATTCCGCTGAGGACTGCTGGGTCGCCCAACTTGTGAGCCTGCCCCACCGGCAGGGATGGTTCCACGGCGAAGCCTTCGTCCCCTGCAGCCTCTGCCATGGCGCCGAAAACATCTTGCAGCACGTGAATCGTCACGTCCTCGGGTTCACCCGTTTCGATGCGGATCTGGGTGTCATACCGGCCATCGGTGGCTAGGAAGTGGCGTCCATCAGCACGAATGAGCGCGACTGCGTTAGAGCCTGTGAAGCCGGTGAGATATTGAATATTCTTCAAATCGCTGACCAACAGGGCAGGCTGGTTGGCCTCCCGTACTGCGTTGGCCACCCGGTCACGGCGGGAACGCAGGGTCTCAAAAAAGTTCTCTTTGTTGCTCATAGGGTTCCAGCCTAACGCGTGGCTTGAGCGAGTGCCTCCAGGGCTGCCGTGTAGCCGTAGGTACCCAACCCCACGATGATGCCTGAGGCGAGGGGGCTCAAGAAGCTGTGGTGGCGGAATTCTTCTCTGGCATGCACGTTGGAGATGTGGATTTCGATGAATCCGGCACCATCTGCAATTTCCGCCAGGGCATCCCGCAATGCGACCGAGGTGTGAGTGTAGGCGCCGGGATTGATGATGATCGCCTCACCCGCATCGGCAGCCTGGTGGATCCGGTCTACCAGCTCGCCTTCATGGTTGGACTGGAAAAAGTCGATCTGGATGCCTAGCTGGTCGGCACGCTGCCGCAGGTTGTTCTCAATGTCATGCAACGTGGTCGACCCGTACACCTCCGGTTGCCGTTTGCCCAGCCGGTTGAGATTGGGACCGTTGATCACTACCACTGCGAGGGTGTTCGCCGGACTAGCGGTGTCTGTGGACATCAGTGTGCTCTCTTCTTGTTGCTCGAAACGGGCTTGCTGCGTATTAGGGGGTCTGTGTTGCCTCAAATGCCCGCTGCAGGAGCTCAGGTTCTGGCCCCTCCAGCCTGGTCGGCTTCCCCGGGCTTGTGATAATGACGAAGCGCACGATCCCTGCCTTGTTCTTCTTGTCCCGGCCCATGACCGTGATAAGGGTATCCAGGTCTGCGCCGTCGTAGTGGGTAGCAAGCCCCACTGACGTCAGGATCCGCCTGTGGCGCTCCACTTCTGCGGGAGGAAGGAGCCCGGCTGCTGCCGCCAATTCGGCTTCGAACACCATCCCGACCGCCACGGCGTGTCCGTGCCTCCAGGTGTAGTTTTCTTGGTGCTCAACCGCGTGACCGTAGGTATGACCATAGTTGAGGATTTCCCGGAGGGAGGATTCCTTGAGGTCCTGTGCCACCACGTCTGCCTTCACCTGAATGGCCCGTTCGATGAGCTCAGGCAAAGTCCCGTGCGGGTCAAGGGCAGCCGCTGGATCCGACTCGT
>DXFZ01000112.1 GCA_019114175.1 Candidatus Corynebacterium gallistercoris | reverse complement strand
ATTACCGTGCAGCGTGCCCGCCGTCTGGAGCGCTTCCTGGGCCAGAACTTCTTCGTTGCGGAGAAGTTCACCGGCATCCCAGGTTCCTACGTTCCGCTGAAGGATACGATCGACGCGTTCGAGCGTATTTGCGATGGCGAGTTCGATGCTTACCCAGAGCAGGCCTTCAACGGTCTCGGTGGCCTGGACGATGTTGAGGCCGCTTACAAGAAGATGACCGAGAAGTAAGGGGTTAGGCACATGGCTGAGATTGCCGCACAACTGGTTTCCGTGGAGCGTGCGCTGTGGACTGGTACCGCAACGTCCGTGACTGCGCAGACCACTGAGGGCGAGATCGGCGTGCTCCCTGGTCACGAGCCACTTCTGGGCCAGCTGGTCGAGAACGGTGTTGTGACCATCCGGACGAACGATGGTGAGAAGCTGGTGGCCGCGGTGCAGGGTGGTTTCCTGTCCGTGTCCACTGAGAAGATCACCATCCTGGCGGACTCTGCATCATGGGCTCACGAAGTCGATGTTGCAGATGCCCAGTCTCGCGCAGAGTCCTCCGAGGACGAGCATGAGAAGGCTCTGGCTGAGTCCGAACTGCGCGCTGTGAAGCGACTCGAAGACAAGTAGTTACCGCGTCAAGCGTAACCGCTAGCGAACCTTAAGGGCTTCCCTTTAACTTGGGGAAGCCCTTTTCGCATCTCCACCTCTCACCTTGTACATTAGAACGATACAAGAAGAGATACTGACGATCTCCGCTTCTGCGTAAAGGGAACGGTCAATGCCAATGACGATGGTATGGTTTGTCCTTTTCGGCCTGCTGGCCGTGGTGACATGCATGGCGCTATGGCGCTTTTCTACATTGCGCTCGCAGGGGTACCCCGTGGTCATCCGCACCCTTCCCAACCCGGAGGGTCGGCATTGGCGCCACGGGGTTTTGGTGTATTCGGGCACCTCTGCCAAGTGGTTTAAGCTCCGCAGCGTGAGCCCTACGTGCGATGCGGTGTGGACGCGCATTGGCACGCAAATCATGTCTCGCCGCCAGCCTAACGCCAAGGAGGCTGCGTTTATGGAGTCGGATCTGCACATTGTGGAGATCGATCACCGCGGTTCCCGCTGGGAGTTGGCGGTGGATGCGGCGGGGGATACGGCGCTGGTCGCGTGGTTGGAGTCCGCTCCTTCGGAGCGCCGCGACCGCCACAGCTCCTACAATAAGCCCCGACCCATGGCACCGTGAGCGATGTAATAGGCTAGGTAGCCATGCGATTAATCATTGCCCGCTGCGCCGTTGATTATGTGGGCCGGCTGGAGGCCCACCTCCCGGAGGCGCCCCGCCTGATCATGGTTAAGGCGGACGGCTCGGTGTCCATTCACGCTGATGACCGCGCGTATAAGCCGCTCAATTGGATGACGCCGCCGTGTTCTCTCACTGTGGTCGATCCTTCTTCTTTTGAGGGCGACGGCACCCTGACGTACCCCGAACTCAACAACGAGGGGGTCGAGCAGTTGTGGGTGGTTGAGAATCCCAAGGGCGAACAACTGCGCATCCAGATCTTCGAGGTGTTGCACGATTCTGAGCACGAGTTGGGTGAGGACCCCGGCTTGATCAAGGACGGTGTGGAGGCGCACTTGCAGGAACTCTTGGCGGAGCAGATTGAGGTGTTGGGGGAGGGTTATACCTTGGTGCGCCGGGAGTATCCTACGGCGATTGGCCCGGTTGATATCCTGTCCAAGGATTCCACTGGGGCTACCGTCGCAGTAGAAATCAAGCGCCGTGGTGGGATTGACGGGGTGGAGCAGTTGTCACGTTATGTGGAGTTGTTGAACCGTGATGAGCTTCTTGCACCGGTGACGGGGGTGTTCGCTGCCCAGGAGATCAAGCCGCAGGCGCGCACGTTGGCAGAAGATCGGGGTATCCGGTGCGTGACCCTGGACTATGAGGCGATGCGGGGAACAGATTCCTCAGAGTTTCGCCTCTTCTAGCGCCTGGAGCGTGCTTGGCGGGCGCCAGCATGTTCTAGGATGGTGGGCATGGATAACCAAGCAGCTCCTTCCCGTTTTACTGCCGGTGCAATTGACTTGGGGCAGGTGAAGCAGACTGCCGAGACGCAGTCCTCCCTACCGGAGCGTGCGGCAGAGATCAGCCCACAGTCCTTCGAGCAGGACGTGGTGGTGCGCTCCACCCAGGTGCCTGTGATTGTGATGCTGGGATCTGGCCGTTCTGAGGCATCGGTACAGATGAAGGCGGATTTCGAGTCCTTGGTGCAGGGACAGGAGAAGATTTCCTGGCTCTTTCGCTATGCGGATTTCGATTCCATCCCAGAGGTTGCCCAGGCATTCGCTGTGCAGGCTGTACCCACGGTGATCGCGCTGGCGGGTGGGCGCCCTATGACGAACTTCGAGGGCGGTCAACCGGCCGAGCAGCTCCAGCAGTGGGTCGCGGCCGTGGTGCAGGCTACCGAGGGCAAGCTACAGGGACTGCAAGCCGAGGAGGGCGAGGAGCCGAACGACCCCCGCCTGGATGCGGCGGCGGAGAAGTTGTCCGCTGAGGATTACCAGGGTGCCATTGCGGATTATGATGCGATTCTGCAGGCAGAGCCGGCAAACTCTGAGGCCAAGTCTGCGCGGGCCAATGCGTTGCTGATGCAGCG
>DXFZ01000111.1 GCA_019114175.1 Candidatus Corynebacterium gallistercoris | reverse complement strand
ATGTGGATCTTCTTGTGCGTCCGTTAAAGGCTGTGGCGCGCCGGGTTGGGATTGTTGTTGGGGGCGACGGCCACACTCGGTCATCCGCTTAAGTCTCGCCGGGGGCGTGCGGCTTGTGTGGTGTGGAGGGGTAGGTGGTGAGCTTGTGAAAACAATTCACTCAGCGTTCAACTTGCACCCATGTAATTTCCACTTTGGCCTCTTAGCGTGAAGTCATGGCCAGTCAGCCCTTGTCCACCACCACAGTCCAGCCCACAAGAGATGCCGCGATGATGACACCAACCGACTCCACCAACTTCAACGACTTCACCGCTCCGACCGACTCCACTAATTCCACCGCCCCCACTAATTCCACCGACCCCACCGCTCCAACTGAGACCCGAACGTACGTCCTCGATACCTCCGTCCTCCTCTCTGACCCTTGGGCCGTGCGCAAGTTCGCCGAGCACCAAGTCATTCTGCCCCTTGTGGTGATTAACGAGCTGGAAGCCAAGCGCCACCACCCAGAGCTGGGGTGGTTCGCCCGCCAGGCCCTGCGTCTCTTGGAAGATGTCCGTGCCGCCAACGAACGCCTTGACTTGCCCCAGACCATCAATGACGCGGGGGGCACCCTTCAAGTCGAGCTCAACCACTCCGATCAAGCGATCCTCCCGAGCGGCTTCCGCGGGGAGAACAATGACCACCGCATCCTGGCCTGCGCTCTCAACCTCAAGGCGGAAGGCCAACAGGTCACGCTGGTCACCAAGGATGTGCCGTTGCGCGTTAAAGCCGGAGCCGTGGGGCTCCCCGCCGATGAATACCATGCCCAAGACGTGGTCCTCACCGGCTATAACGGCATGGCCCGGGCGGAAGTGCCCAGCCACATCATCGATGACCTCTACGAATCTGGGGAGGCCGACCTCACCGGGGCTCTGACCACCGAAAAGAACGGCAAGCCGGGCCGGGAGGTCGATGAGCTCCCCATCCACTGCGGCTTGCAGCTGACGGCCGGAAGCCAGTCCGTCCTCGCCCGGGTGGCGGGCGATGGATTGGTCCGCCAAGTCCCTTGTGACCTGGAGGCCTTCGGCCTGCGCGGCCGCAGCTCCCAACAGCGAGTGGCCCTGGATCTGCTGCTGGATCCCGCGGTGGGAATCGTCTCCCTGGGTGGTTCCGCTGGCACCGGCAAGTCCGCTTTGGCCTTGTGCGCTGGCCTGGAGGCCGTGCTGGAGCGCCGTGAGCACAAGCGCATCGTCGTGTTCCGTCCCCTCTATGCGGTCGGCGGTCAGGACTTGGGCTATCTGCCGGGCAACGAGTCCGAAAAGATGAACCCCTGGGCGCAGGCCGTCTATGACACGTTGGAGGGCGTGGTCTCCGACAACGTGCTGGAGGAGGTCGATGCCCGCGGCCTGCTGGAAGTTCTGCCCCTGACGCACATTCGCGGCCGCAGCTTGAATGATTCTTTCGTCATCGTGGATGAGGCGCAGTCCCTGGAGCGCAACGTGCTTCTGACTGTGCTTTCCCGCCTGGGCCGCAACTCCCGCGTGGTGCTGACCCACGATGTTGCCCAGCGCGATAATCTGCGCGTTGGCCGCCACGATGGCATCCAGGCGGTGATTGAAAAACTCAAGGGCAACCCCCTGTTTGCGCACGTCACGCTGCAGCGTTCTGAGCGTAGCGCCATTGCTGAACTGGTCACGACCTTGCTGGAAAAGGGATAAGGTGGCGCAGAACCTTATATTTAAGGCACAATTTCTTCATGACCAAAGAGCAGAGCACGATTTCCATCCGGAGGATGGAGCAGGAGGATTACCCACGGGTCAGTGAGATCCTCCAGGCCGGCATGGACACCGGTGAGGCTACTTATGAGCGCGACGCCCCCGCGGATTGGGATTCCTTCATTTCCCATCGGGTCCGGGAGCTTGCGTTCGTGGCCGAGGAACAAGGCGTGATCCTGGGGTGGATCACCGCCACTCCGACGAGCCACCGCGGCGTGTTTGACGGTGTCGTGGAGGATTCCATCTACGTATCCCCGGATGCAGCTGGCAAGGGCGTGGCTGGCAAGCTGTTGGACGTGCTTCTGGATAAGGCGGGGGAGCAGGGCTTTTGGTCCATGCATTCCAGCATCTTCCTGGAAAACGAGGGCTCTGTGGCGCTGCATGAGTCCCGCGGCTTCACCCCAGTGGGCGTGTTCCACTGCATGGCCAAGATGAGCTACGGCCCCAAGGAGGGCCAGTGGCGGGACAACTTGCTCATGGAGCGCATCTTAGAAAAAGGCCCCGCCTGGGAATCCTTTTCCCAGACGGAGGCCTACAAGAATTCCAACTCCTACAAGGAGGACTAGCGCGGCGGTGGACTAGTCGATCGTCTCCCGGAGGTTATCCTGCCGCACGAAGCTCAGGATGATCGCGGCGATGATCACGGCCGGTGCCAGTGCGGCGAGCACGGGCGTGAGTGCATCGTTGTAGCTGGTGACGATCGCCTCCTTCGCGGCCGCAGGGAGGGTCTGCACCAGGTCCGGGGTGAGGTTGTGGGAGGTTCCGCCGCTCATGCCGGCGGTGTACTCCGCTGGCATGCGTTCGGCGATCATATCGCCCAAGCGGTGGGTGAACAGGCTACCCACGATGGCCGAGCCGGCCGCTCCGCCGATTTGGCGGAAGAAGTTGTTCGTGGCGGTGGCTGTACCCACCATGGAGATGGGGAACGCGTTTTGCACGATGAGCACCAGCAGCTGCATCGTCAGGCCCAGGCCCACGCCCATGAGGGCGAGGACCACGCCGAGGTGCCACAGGGAATCGTGGGCGGTGAATCCGCCCATGAGGAACGTCGCGGCCGCGGCGATGAGCAGGCCAGCCACAGGGAACCACTTGTACCGCCCCGTGCGGGACACATACTGGCCCGCGGTGGTGGAGGTGAGGATCATGCCCGCCATCATGGGGATCATCATGAGCCCGGCCTTGGTGGGGGACATGCCGTGCACCATCTGAATGTACGTGGGCAGGTAGGCCAGCGTGCCGAACATGACGATGCCCGTGATCACGCCCGCCACGGTGGTGAGGGTGAAGTTGCGTACGCGGAACAGTCCCATCGGGATCAATGGATCCTTGGTGCGGCGTTCGACCAGCACGAGGGCCGCGCCGAACACGACGGTGGCAATGATGAGCCCGATGATGACTGGCGAGGTCCAGGCGTAATCGCGCCCGCCCCAGGTCAGCAGGAGGATCAGGGAGGAAGTGGCGCCGGCCATGAGTACCGTGCCGGGAATGTCAAGGTGCGCCCCTGTGCCGCGCTTGGGCAGCTTCAGGTTGAAGATCACCATGAGCAGGGTGATCACGGCCAGCGGCACGTTGAACCACAGCGCCCAGCGCCAGCCGGGGCCATCGGTGAAGAAACCACCGAGCAGCGGGCCCAGCACCGAGCTCAGGCCGAACACGGCACCCATGATGCCCATGTAGCGGCCGCGGTCACGGGCGGAGACCACGTCAGCGATGATGGCCTGAGCGCCGATCATCAGCCCACCGGCACCGAGGCCCTGCACACCACGGGCTGCGATCATCCAGTTCATGTCTTGGGCCAGCGCGCCGATGATGGAGCCGGTGAGGAACAACACGATGGCCACGATGTACAGCGGCTTGCGGCCCATCTGGTCGCCCAGCTTGCCGTACACGGGCATGCCGATGGTCATCGTCAGCAGGAAGATGGTGATGACCCAGCTCATCTTGTCCACACCGCCGAGCTCACCCACGAGGGTGGGCAGGGCTGTGGAGAAGATCATCTGCCCCAGCGAGCTCATGAGCATGCCCAGCATGAGGCACGCGAACACTAGTGGAACATTGTTTTTTGGTTGCGCTTGTGCGCTCTTATCCGCGGATACGGTGGCAGTTGTTGCACTTGCAGCGTGAGTCACTGTGTCCCTCCTTCATTGCATGGGTTGACGGTGAGTGTGTCCGGCAGGGTGCCGAAGATGCGGGAAATGACCTCATAACCGGTGGTGAGGGCATCAACGCTAAAGTCCGGTTGGCCGCGCAGCTGGCCCATGTGCGCCCCGCTCCACAGCACGGTGGTCACGGCCGTGACGATCATCAAGGCCTCCTCCTCCGCGCTGCAGCGGTCCGCGGCCACGCGGTTGGCTGGGTGCGTGTGCAGGTTGGCCGTCAGTGCTGCGCCTAAGCGGGCGCGGACCTTCTCATAGCTCGCCAGCTTAGCCAGGGCCAAGTCCGGATTGCTGTTGAGAATCTCCACGCGACGGTTCGCGATCCGCTGGGCCAGGGCAGGGTCCACGGAGGTGCCGGCGGAATCACAACCCTCCTGCCGGACCCGGTGGTTCGCCACGATGCTCAGGACCTCTGCGGCCAGGGAGCTGTTCTCCGGGACGTCCAGGCCTTCGATCTGGTGGTACTGCTCATCGGTCAGGGGCTGGGGGAGCTTGCCCACAGCCACGTGGTCTTTGGATGTGAAGTAGTTGAAAAAGGTTCGTCTGCTGATGTCCACGGCCTGGCAGATGTCCTCCACGGTCACGTCAGCGAAGGGGGCCTCGAGGAACAGGCGCGTGGCCTCGTCCTCGATGCGCAGCCGGGTTTCGCGGCGCTTGCGCTCGCGAAGGCCCAGCTCTGGAGTCGGTTGATCACTCATTCCCTAAAAGATACACCGAGTGTAAAGATTCATCCAGTGCAGAGTTTTTGTGCAGCTCACGCACGCAAAAACACCCCGCTGCCAACCCGCGAGGTACGGGAGGCGGCGGGGTGCCGTCGCGATAAGAAGAAGGAGAAACTACTTGTCGCGATCCGTGTTGGCCATAGCCAGCACGTCCAGGCGCTTGTCCAGCTCTTCCTCGGTGAGCTTATCGCCATCAACAAAGCCCAGGTCAATCACGGCCTGGCGGATGGTGATGCCCTCCTTCAGAGCGTGCTTGGCAACCTTGGCGGCGTTCTCATAGCCAATGGCGGAGTTCAGCGGAGTCACGATGGACGGGGAGGACTCCGCCAGCTCCTTCATGCGCTCCGCGTTCGGCTCAATGCCATCAACCAGCTTCTCAGCGAACACGCGAGCGGTGTTGGCCAGCAGCTTGGAAGACTCGAGCACGTTGCGGGCCATCATCGGGATGTACACGTTCAGCTCGAACGCGCCCTGGGAGCCGCCGAAGGCCACGGCGGCATCGTTACCGATGACCTGCGCGGCAACCTGGGTGGCGGTCTCACACAGCACAGGGTTGACCTTGCCCGGCATGATGGAAGAACCCGGCTGCAGATCCGGCAGGTGGATCTCGCCCAGGCCGGTCAGCGGGCCGGAGCCCATCCAGCGGATGTCATTGGCGATCTTGTTGAGGGACACGGCGATGGTGCGCATCGCGCCGGAGAACTCCACCAGCGCGTCACGGTTGGCCTGGGCCTCGAAGTGGTTGTGAGCCTCGGTGAGCTCCTCCACGCCGGTGAGCTTCACCAGCTCAGCGGTGACCTTCGCGCCGAAGTCCGCAGGGGTGTTCAGGCCGGTGCCCACTGCGGTGCCGCCGATGGGGAGCTCGCCCAGACGGGGCAGGGTGGCCTCCACGCGCTCGATGCCGAGCTCGATCTGGCGGGCGTAACCGCCGAACTCCTGGCCCAATGTGACTGGCACGGCATCCATGAGGTGGGTGCGGCCGGACTTCACAACGTCCTTCCACTCCTTGGACTTCTTAGCCAGGGACTCGTGCAGCACCTTCAGGCCCGGGATGAGGTCCTGAACAGCAGCGACGGTGGCGGCCACGTGGGTGGCGGTGGGGAAGGTGTCATTGGAGGACTGGCCCATGTTCACATCATCGTTGGGGTGAACGTCCACGCCGTTGTTCTTGGCGATGGAGGCGATGACCTCATTGGTGTTCATGTTGGAGGAGGTGCCGGAACCGGTCTGGAACACGTCAATGGGGAACTCGGCATCGTGGGAGCCATCGGCGATCTCCTTGGCGGCGGCGATGATGGCATCAGCCTTCTCCGCAGGCAGCAAGCCGCGCTCCTTGTTAACCTCGGCACAAGCGGCCTTCAGCAGACCCATGGCGCGGATCTGTGCGGCCTCCAAGGGGCGGTCAGAGATGGGGAAGTTCTGCACCGCGCGTTGGGTCTGGGCGCGCCACAGTGCCTTGGCAGGCACCTTGACCTCGCCCATGGTGTCATGCTCAATACGGAATTCTTGATTGTTCTCAGTCATGCCCACCATTGTAGCGAGATCTGCGACAACGAGGACCCCCGTGATCCCCCACAAGACCCCCTAGTTGCGGGTGTAGTCCAACACGGAGTAGCTCTGCAGCTTGGCCAGCTGGTGCTGGGACTCGATGAAGCGGATCGTGCCGGAGCGGGAACGCATGACCAACGAGCGGGTGGTCGCGGAGTTGCGCATGTAGGACACGCCGCGGACCATGTCACCGTTGGTCACGCCGGTGGCCACGAAGTAGCAGTGCTCGGAGTTCACCAGGTCATTGGTGGTGAGCACCCGGTCCAGGTCATGGCCGGCATCCAGGGCCTTCTGGCGCTCCGCATCATCCTTGGGCCACAGCTTGCCCTGGATCTCGCCGCCCATGCACTTCATGGCGGCTGCGGCGATGACGCCCTCCGGGGTACCGCCGATGCCCATCATGATGTCCACGGAGTTGGTGGCGTTATCTTGTGCTGCGGCCACGGCACCGGCCACGTCACCGTCGCCGATGAGGCGTACCTTCGCGCCGGCCTCGCGGATCTCGCGAATGAGGTCATGGTGTCGGGGGCGGTCCAGCACGACCACGGTGATGTCCCCAGGAACCGTGCCCTTGGCCTTGGCCACGGCCTTCACGTTGTGCTCCACCGGAGCTTCAATGTCCACCACGCCCACGGACTCTGGCCCCACGGCCAGCTTCTCCATGTAGAACACGGCAGATGGGTCATACATGCTGCCGCGTTCTGCGGCGGCGATGACGGAGATGGCGTTCGGGCGGCCCTCCGCCATGAGGGTGGTGCCATCCACGGGGTCCACGGCGATGTCCACGGCCGGGCCGTTTCCGGTGCCCACGCGCTCACCGTTGTAGAGCATCGGGGCCTCATCCTTTTCGCCCTCACCGATGACAACCACACCGTCCATCTGCACGGAGTTGATCATCTGGCGCATGGCATCCACGGCGGCGCCATCGCCGGACTCCTTCTGGCCGCGGCCGACCCACTTGCCGGAGGCCAGAGCGGCGGCCTCAGTCACACGGACCAGCTCCATGGCCAGGTTGCGGTCTGGTGCCCCGGGGTTGGGGGACAGGGCGGGGTCCACGTGAGCTTCAGGAGAACCGGACGTGTTGGGGAACATGCACACCATCTCTTTTCGTATCACTGGTGATGAGTTTTCAGTACTTTCAACCTTCTATTGTTCCACATCGCGCGGACATTGGTTCCCACCGGCGGGGTCTGCGATAATGTACGGCGTGCAGATCCAAAAGCCCCGCGTATTCCAGTCCACGAAAGACATTGTGCTCTCCTTGGGCGTGTTGCTATTCGCCACGTTCCTGGTGGTCGGTTTCACGGGGCTGTGCTCGTTCAACCCGGGCTCCCCAGAGCAGTCCAGCGCGAACGTGCAGGAAGTGGACAAGGATACTATCCTGCGCATGGACGCCCAGGGGCTGTCCATGCCGATCCGTAATCCGGAGATGCCGGAGGGGTGGATCGCCAATTCTGCCCGCCGCACAATGGTGGGTAAAGAGCCCTCCAGCTTGGTGGGCTGGGTGGTTGAGGGTGAGCACTACATTTCTTTGACGCAGACCACGGCCGATATGAAGGCCGCCCGGCAGCCGGATCAGGATGTCCGCGAAGAAACTGGTACGGAGCAGATTGGGGATCTGACCTGGCACATCATGGAGGGTGATGATGCCCGCCCGCTGTGGGTGGCCGATGCCGGTGAGACCCGCCTGATTCTCGAGGGAATGGCCACGCAGGATCAGATGCGCACCGCCGCCGAGAAGGTCACCGCGACCGAGCCGATGGAGCTTTAGCGCGCCCGAGGCCGCTCTAGCCCCGCGCCTCCTGCTCACCCCCGCGCTGTTCCAGCGCCTTTTCAATGCGCGTGGAGGCACCGTTGAGGTAGTCCTCGCAGTAGGCCGCCAGCTCCTCGCCGCGCTCCCAATAGTTCAGGGACTCATCGAGGCTCATCTGCCCCAGCTCTAGAATGCGCACCACCTCAATCAGCTCATCGCGCGCTTGCTCATAGCTGAGCTGGTCGATGGGGCGGAACTTCTGCTGCTCGTTGTCACTCATTGTTACTGTTCTTCCTCGTGGATTGGTGTGTTGGGTTCTTTTTCTTGGGCGACGCCACCCCCGGGCGCCCCCGCCACCGCCATGGCCGCGGCAGTGACCGATCCATCGGGGACACGGATCCGCAGTTGGCTTCCTGGTTGCACTTGATCCACGGTGGTGACCACTTGCGCGCCGGAGCCATCCCTCGGGACGACCTGCACAATGGAGTACCCGCGCGCCAGTGTTTGGGAGGGGCCAAGGGCATTGACTTGCTTCTTCAGGGAGCTGATCTGGTTGCGCATGTCCCGTACCGTCACGCCCAGGGCGCGGTCCTTGCGCTGCAGCGCCTCGGCAATAAGTTCCCGCTGCCGCGTTACCGGCAGCAGGGGGTCAGCCATGACCGGGCGGGAGCGCAGCTGGGTGAGGTGGCGCTGCTCTGAGGCCACCCAGCCGCGCAGTGCCTGGCTGCTGCGCTGGCGCAGCTCGCGCACCTGCTGGAACTCCTTCACCACGTCCGGCACAACCCTTTTCGCCGCATCCGTGGGGGTGGCCGCCCGCAGGTCCGCGACGTTGTCCAGCAGCGGATTGTCCGGCTCATGGCCGATTGCGGAGACCACGGGAGTGCGCATCCGGGACACTTGGCGCAGCAATGCCTCCTCTGAAAACGGCAGGAGATCTTCCACGCTGCCGCCACCCCGGGCAACGATGATGACATCCACGCGCGGATCCTCTTCCAACGTCTGCAGCGCCTGGATGACTTCCGGCACGGTGTTGGGACCTTGCACGGCGGTGTTGATGACCTCGAAGGACACGCCCGGCCATCGGTCTTGCGCCACGGCGAGGACGTCCCGCTCCGCCGCAGAACCGCGGCCGGTGATCAGCCCGACCCGCCCCGGCAGGAAGGGCAGGGGAGACTTCAGCCGGGGATCGAACAGGCCTTCAGCCGCCAGCGCCCGCTTGAGCTGCTCGATGCGCGCCAATAGCTCGCCAATGCCCACGGGCTTGATGCGGGTGACCCACAGGGAAAATGTGCCACGGCCGGCATAGAAGGCCGGTTTGCCGTACATCACCACGCGGTCGCCGTTGCGCAGCGGCGTGGGCAGGTCCCGCAGGGTGGCAGTGCTGGTGGTGACTTGAATGGACATTTCCTGGTCCACATCCCGCAGCGTCACGTAGGACAGTTTCCACGTGGACTTCATGTTGACCTGGGTGACTTGGCCCTCCACCCATACGTGGCCGAGCCGCTCAATCCATTGCTTGACCTTGGTGTTGAGCTCGTGCACCGCCCACGGGGTGTCAGGGCTGTTGGCCGCCTGGGGAGTAGATGTCATGGTTAAGCATTCTAGAGACCGGTGGTGACACGCGCCGCGTTTGCGCCACCCTGGGTGTGGATAAAGATCCCGCCTGTGGATAAGTGGACGGTGGATACTTGACGGGCGTGCATTACCATGGTGTGCATGACAAACCCCCAGACGGAGACAACCGAGCCCACCGCCACTGGCGACAAGCGTGTCCTGCTAGCCGCCCCCCGGGGTTATTGCGCTGGCGTGGATCGCGCCGTGGAGTCCGTGGAAAAGGCGCTGGAAAAGCACGGCGCCCCGCTGTACGTGCGCAAAGAGATCGTGCACAACAAACACGTGGTGAAGACCTTTGAAGAGCGCGGCGTGATCTTTGTCAATGAGACTACGGAAGTGCCCCGCGGCTCGAACGTCGTGTTCTCCGCCCACGGCGTGTCCCCGGCTGTGCACGCGGAAGCGAAGCAGCTGGAACTGCGCACCTTTGATGCCACCTGCCCGCTGGTGACCAAGGTTCACCGCGAGGTCACCCGCTTCGCCAAGCAGGGCTACCAGATCATCCTCATCGGCCACCACGGCCACGAGGAGGTCGAGGGCACCGCTGGCGAGGCTCCTGATGTGGTGCACCTCGTCGATGGCAAGGAAGATGTGGATGCCCTCGAGTTCCCGGAGGACACCAAGCTCGTCTGGCTCTCCCAGACCACCCTCAGCGTGGATGAAACCATGTCCACCGTGAAGCTGTTGCGGGAGAAGTTCCCCCACATCCAGGACCCGCCAAGCGACGATATTTGCTACGCAACCCAGAACCGCCAGGTGGCGGTGAAGGCCATCGCCCCACAGGTGGAGCTGATGATTGTCGTGGGGTCCCAGAACTCCTCCAACTCCAAGCGCCTCGTGGAGGTGGCCCTGCAGCACGGCACCAAGGAGGCCTACCTGGTGGATTACGCCAATCAGGTGGACCTCTCCTGGCTGGACGGTGTGACCAGCGTGGGCGTGACCTCCGGCGCGTCCGTGCCCGAGATCCTCGTCCGCGGCGTGCTGGAGCTCCTCGCCGAGCACGGTTACACCTCCGTGGAGGAAGTCACCACGGCCACCGAGGATCTCATTTTCTCCCTCCCCCGTGAGCTGCGTCCCCCGCGCAACAGCCAGGCCACGGAGAGCGCCTGCAACACGGCTTAAACCCCCGTCAATCTCCCTTTAAACCCCCAATCCCCCAGCTAGTTATCGAGGTAACGGCTGGGGGATTGCCTTCTTTCCGGCAGCGGCATCCGCCGCTTCTGCGCACTGGCCCGCAACTCCTCCACAGAGCGCACCCGGCCCAGCCCGGATTCATAGCGGCTCTGCACCCGCGTGTAGCTCTCCCGGTTGCGCCGTTCCTTATCCGCCCGCCGCTTCCGCGCGAGCTCAGCCCTGGCCTGTTTCCTCGCCAGCTCTTCCCGGTAGAACCACCAGCGCAGCACGGCGATGACAATCGACACCACCAGCGGAATCAGCAGCCACAGGAAATGATCCAGCGCGGGGTACACGGAGGTGATGAGCTTCGTCTTACGGCTGTTCGCGCCCGTCGCCCCCGCAGCGAACCAGCCGATAAAACCAGTCCCGATGAGGAAGTACAGCGGCAGCGCCGCCACAGTCAGAAACAGCCCCCGGGCCTCGACCAGCAGGGTGCAGCCAATGGCGGCGATGGCGAACAGGACGAAGTAGCTTGTGGAAACCACGTTGTCGTTCATCGCCAGCACCAGCCCCGTTAGGGTCACCGCGATCATCACCAGCAGCGGAGCCCAGACAGGGAAGAAGTGGGCCTTCTCCTCCGGTGCGTCCGCAGGGGTGCGGGTGCGGTTGTGCTTGTTATCGCTCACGGCCACTAATGCTACTTCTTCGGGTGCTGGTTACTTGTTATTGCCACGGAGGCTGCGGAAGAACTTCCCTAGCGGTCCGCTGCTCTGATTGGTGTCGTCGCTGTTGTCCGTAGCGGCGTCGCTACCATCTTTTTGTGGCGACGCCACCTCCGTCTCAGCGCCCCTACTACGCATGGGGTTGGCAGGCATATTCACGGCCTTGCGCAGTTCTTGCCAACGCTGGGCGGCGCGCTCGGACTGCTCGCCGGTCAGCGACCCCGCGGTCGTCGCGAAGGCGATGTCTTTGCTGGTCTTCTCGCCCGTGGCCAGGTCCGTGAGGTCACCCATGTAGCGCAGGGTCACCATGACCATCGCGGCGGCGGGCACGGCCAGGAACGCGCCGATGATGCCGAAGAGGGTGGAGCCCAGCGTCACGGAGAGCAGGATGATGACCGGGTGGACGTTCATCGCGCGAGACTGGAGCACTGGCTGCAGCACGTTGCCCTCGAGCTGCTGCACAGCCAGGATGAGCAGGAGGACCAACAGGGCGGTCTTGAAGCCCACGGCTACCAGCGCGACGAGCACGGCCAGCGCGCCGGCGACGAAGGCACCGACGATCGGGATGAAGCCACCGAAGAAGGTGAGCACGGCCAGCGGGCCAGCCAGTGGGACATTGAGGATAACCAGACCGATGCCGATGAAGAAGGCATCGATGAAGGACACGATGGCCTGGGTGCGGATGAACCCGCCCAGGGTGTTCCAGCAACGGGTCAGTAGCTCGGTCAGGTGCCAGCCGACGCGGCGGCCCGTGACGCGGCGGACCATGGGCAGGAAGTGCTCGCCATCCTTGAGGAAGAAGAACGTCAGCACCAGCATGATCAGCAAGGTGGCCATGAAGGAGACGGTCTCCGCTGCGCCGGTGGCGACGGTGTTGGCGATGGCGCCGGACTTCGTCTGGATCCAGTTGGTGGCCTGGTCTAGGGCATCATTGAACTGGCTTTCCTGCAGGTTCACCGGAGGGCCCTGGAGCCAGTCCTGGATGGTGCGGATGCCATCGTTGGCCTGGTTGATGAGGGTACGGGACTGCTCCACAGCGCTGGGTGCGATGGCGGCGAAGACGCCGCCGATGACAGCGAAGAAGCCCAGGATGGTGACCAACACCGCGAGGGGGTTGGGAATCTTGAACTTGCGCAGGGTGCGCACCACCGGCCACAGGACGGTACAGACGATGATGGAAAGGATGACCGGCAGGATGCCAGCCCAGACCTTGCCGAAGGCCATGGCGGCGAGGTAGCCGGCGCCGATCATGATGATGAAGCGCACACACCAGCCGGCGAACCAGCGCACGGCGGTGCCGATGACCTCCGCGCGGTCGCGGAGCTCGGGGTTCAGGTCCTCGTCGATGGAGGACTTTTGGTCTGAGGGGGTGGGCTGTTCCTCGATGGGTTCTTCATCACCCGTGGTTTCCCGGGCGGTGAGGACGCCAGTGGTGTACTCGGGGCCGCGCTCTGCCACGGTCTCGGTGACCTCGGGGTTGTCTGCGGGGTGGGGTTGCACGCGCTCATCGTCAGGCAATGGCAGTTGTGCTTCTGTGTCCATGCGATCTGAGCCAGCCAGGAAGTCCGCGAAATCGCGGCCTTCACCGTTACGGCTTGGCTTACCGTGATGGTTGTCTTGATTCATTCTTCCTATTCTGCCTCATGCTGTGGGGATTTTGAGCATTGCCAAAGTTAATAGGAAGTGAATTGCTTGTCTGGGTGGTGCGTGGCGCGGTGTGTGGCGCGGTGTGTGGCGCGGTGCGTGGCGTGTGTGACGTGTGTGGCGGTGGGCCGTGTGGCGGGTGGTGCTCTGTGCGGAGCGTGTGGCAGCAGAATCGACTATTTTGCTACGGCGGTTCAGGGGCAGCAGCATTTCGTGCGAAAATCCCAGGAAGAATCCACTATTTTGCTTCAGTGCTTCGGGGGCAGTGGCATTCCGGCGGAGTTTGGTCGTGGTTGACGTGGGAAAGGGAATGAGGCCGCCCCAGGAGTGGGGCGGCCTCATTCACGACTGTCGGGGTAAGCCAGCTATGGCGGGGTGGCCAAGTAGGCCAGGGATGCCAGGGATGCCAGGGATGCCGGTTATGCCGGGGTGGCGGACTGGTGCATCAGGGTCTCGTCATCGGTGCCGGGGGCAGTGCCCAGCTCGCCGGAAGTCTCATCAGCGTTGTTGCTCAGCAGGATCACAGAGGCGACGAGTCCGCCCCAGATGACCATGATGAACAAGACCATGAGGAGGATTGCGGGGGCAGTCATTTCAGATCAGCTCCTTGGTAAGTGAGTGGGAGTAGGGGGTAGTGAGTGGGAGTGGGAGAAGGGAAAAGGTTGGAAAGTTCGCTCGGGCGGCTGGCTGCGGCTGGCTGGTGTCCGGCTGGCCGGGGGCCGGGGAAGGGTCGTGTCACGGCGCGGTTTCGGTCCGATCCCCGCCGGCGGCGTGAGCGACCAGCGGGTTGGCGGTGCCGGAAGGCCGGCCCTTCGGTGGCACGCCGTAGTCGGAGCTCGGCAGCCGGTCCAGCACCTGGTTGCCGCGGAAGGGGAGTGCGGTCCACAGCACCGCGCCCGCCAGGATGATGATGAGCACCAGCCAGCCGAACAGGAAGATGGTGGACTCGGCGTAGCCTTCGTAAGGCTCGGTCAGCAGGTCGTGAACTTCCTTGAACAGGAAGAACACCAGCACGGCCGGGGTGATCATGAACACGCACGCCTGCCACAGACCACCCACGCGGATGGCGGACACGGCGTTGATGTGCTGGGAGATCTCGTTGCGGCGTCCCAGTACCCAGCCGGTGACCAGCGTTGCGGTCACGGCACAGAACACGATGCCCAGGTTGTTGGTGAACTTGTCCATGATGTCCAGCGTGATGAGGCCGGAGGTGGTGGAGAACAGGGTCACGGAGATCACGGCCATGATGGAGCCCACGGAGATCGCGGCGGTGGAGCGCTTCAGGTTCAGCTTGTCGGAAACACCGGAGATCACCACCTCCATGATGGAGATCAGGGAGGTCACGCCGGCCAGGAACAGGGAGCCGAAGAACAGCACGCCGAAGAACTCGCCCAGCGGCATCTCGTTGATGATCGTGGGGAACGCTACGAAGGCCAGGCCGATGCCGCCGGAGGCAACCTCGTCCACGGTCACGCCGGACTGGGTGGCCAGGAAGCCCAAGGTGGCGAACACGCCGATACCCGCCAGAACCTCAAAGGAGGAGTTCGCGAAGGCCGTCACCAGGCCGGTGCCGGTCAGGTTGGTGCGTGGCTTCAGGTAGGAAGCGTATGTGATCATGATGCCGAAGCCGATGGACAGGGAGAAGAAGATCTGGCCGTACGCGGCGATCCACACGGAGGTATCCTTCAGCACGCTCCAGTCGGGGCTGAAGAAGGCGTTCAAGCCGGTATCGGCGCCGTCCAGGAACAGTGCGCGGATCACCATGATGGCGAACAGCACGGTCAGCACCGGCACGAAGAACATCGTGATCCGGCCGATGCCCTGGTTGATGTTCGTGGCCAAAGTGAGGATGCAGATGATCCACACGATGATCATGACCACCAGCACGGGCACGATGAACTCTCCGGTCCACGCGCTGGAGTCATTGACCTTGAGGAAGTCCTCCATGAAATAGGTGGCGGTGTCACTGCCCCAGGCCTTGTTCACGGACTTGATGGTGTACAGGCCGGCCCACGCGATGATGGCCGCGTAGTAGATAGCGATGAAGAAGTTCACACCCACCTTCAGCCAGCCGATGGCCTCCGCGCCCCGGTTCATGCGGCGGAACACCAGCGGGGAGGAACCGCGGAAGCGGTGCCCCAGGGCTAGGTCAAACCACAGCAGCGGAATACCCGCGGTCAGCAGCGCGACGAGGTAGGGGATGAGGAACGCTCCGCCGCCGTTGTCGTAGGCGACGTAGGGGAAGCGCCAGATGTTTCCCAGGCCCACAGCGGAACCGATGGCTGCCATGAGGAACACCAGGCGGGTGTTGAATGTATCCCGGTTGGAACGGGTTGTTGTTGGTGCGGTCATGAGGTCACACTTCCTGCCGGCCCGCCCACGTCAGTCAAGGCGGGGTACACGAACTTGGTGGACTTACTATAGAGCGCTGCGTGCATATTATGGGGCGTTTCACATATTTGCCTCTGATTTTTTCTTGGCACGTTCACCCCCGTTTTCTTGGGGGCGACGCCGCTGCCGCATCCGCTGCGCCACCGCCGCTCCCGCCGCCAGGGGGTTCGGCACTCCCTTTGCACGGCCCTTGGATGGCACACCGTAGTCAGTGCCAGGCAAACCGGAGACGCAGACGGAGCTGGGGTAGGGGACGAACGTCCACAGCACCGCGGCGCCAAGGATGAGCAGCAGGATGAGCCAGCCGTAGACGAACACGCTGTCCGCAGCGTAGCCACCGTAAGGCTCGTTGATGAGAGTGTGAAGCTCGCCCAGCAGGAAGAAGATAAGGACACCCGGTGTCAGAGCGAAGACGCTGGTCTGCCACAACGGGCCCACCTTCACACGGGAAACGGCGTTAAGGTGCTGGGAGACTTCGCGCCGTCGCCCCAAAATCCAACCAACCACGAGGGTGCTGATGATGGCGCAGGAGACAATGCCCACGTTGTTGGTGAACTTGTCCATGATGTCCAGCGTCATCAGACCGGTGGTGGTGGAGAACATGAGCGTGGAGAGCACGGACATGGAGGAGCCGACGATGAGCGCGGCCTTCGCGCGGGACATGTGCAGCTTCTCCCGGACGGCGGAGGTGACGACCTCCATGACGGAGATGAAGGAGGTGATGCCGGCGAGGAAGAGGCAGCCGAAGAAGAGCACACCGAAGACCTCGCCGAAGGGCATCTCGTTGATTATCGTGGGGAAGGCGATGAATGCTAGGCCGATGCCGCCGGATGCGACCTCCGTGACGGGGACGCCCGACTGGACCGCCATGAAGCCCAGAGTGGCGAACACGCCGATGCCGGCCAGGACCTCGAAGGAGGAGTTCGCGAAGGCGGTGACCATGCCCATGCCCGTGAGGTTGGTGCGGGGCTTGAGGTAGGAGGCGTAGGTCATCATGATGCCGAAGCCCACGGAGAGGGAGAAGAAGATCTGGCCGTAGGCGGAGATCCACACGGAAGTGTCCTTGAGGACCTCCCAGTTCGGGGTGAAGAAGGCGTTGAGGCCCTCGGTAGCGCCATCGAGGAAGAGGGCGCGGATGACGATGACTCCGAAGAGGGTGATCAGCACGGGTACGAAGTAAAGGGTGACCCGGCCGATGCCCTTGTTGATGCTGGTCGCGAGCACGGCGATGCAGATGACCCAGACGGCAATCATGACGCCGAGGACGGGAGCCACTAAGTTCCCGGACCAGATGGAGGAGTCATCGGCGCGGAGGAAGTCCACGGAGAAATAGGTGGCGGGGTCATCGCCCCACGCCTTGGAGGCGGACTTCCACGTGTAGAGGCCGGCCCAGGCGATGATGGCGGGGTAGTAGACGGCGATGAAGAAGTTCACGCCGACCTTGATCCAGCCGATGGGCTCTGCCTTGCGGTTCATGCGGCGGTAGGCCAAGGGGGCGGAGCCGCGGAAGCGGTGGCCGAGTGCTAGGTCAAACCACAGGAGGGGGATGCCAGCGGTGAGTAGGGCGACGAGGTAGGGGATAAGGAAGGCGCCGCCGCCGTTTTCATAGGCCACGTAGGGGAAACGCCAGATGTTGCCGAGGCCCACGGCGGAGCCGATGGCGGCCATGAGGAACACGATGCGCGTGTTGAAGGTTTCGCGGTGGCCGGAGGTGGCGCTGGCTGCTGCGCTGGCAGCGGCGGCGGGGGAGTTTGAGCTTGTCATAGAAGGGTCACTTCCTTGGGGTGCAGTTGTACCGACGGGAAGTGTGATGGGTGTCATATTTCCCGCGGGGTTGGGATTACCCTACGGCCGGTGTGGGCATTTGGCGGCAAAATTGTAGGAGCTTTTGTGCCGGTTGTCCATTGGCTCAATTTTATGGGTAGCGGGGGTAGTGGCAGTGTGCAGGCGGATCAGTTTTGAGACGGGGGATGGGGGCGATTATGGGGTGGATCACAAAAATATAGCGATATTTGGACAGCTTTAGTGCTGGGGGCTGGGAACGCGTCAAGATCCGCGCGGGACGTTTGTGGCGCTCGCCCTGGATTCGCGCCGGGGGCCGCGCCAAGTCCCGCGCCGGGTGTCTGCGGGGTGTTTGCAGTGGCTGGGGTGGAAAACGATAGGATGCGTGGTGTGACTCTTACACTCGGAATCGTCGGTTTGCCCAACGTTGGCAAGTCCACCCTGTTCAATGCCTTGACCCGCAATGACGTGCTGGCTGCCAACTACCCGTTCGCCACCATCGAGCCCAACGTGGGTTTGGTGGAGTTGCCGGATCCTCGCCTGAATCGTTTGGCGGAGATCTTCGGCTCGGAGCGGATCCTGCCCGCCACGGTGTCTTTCGTGGACATCGCGGGCATCGTGAAGGGCGCCTCCGATGGCGAGGGTATGGGCAACGCCTTCCTGGCCAATATCCGCGAGGCGGACGCGATCTGCCAGGTGGTTCGCGCCTTTAGCGATGACAACGTTATCCACGTGGACGGCAAGGTGGACCCTGCTTCTGACATTTCCGTCATTGAGACCGAGCTCATCCTGGCCGACCTGCAGACCGTGGAAAAGGCCCTGCCACGCTTGGAGAAGGAGGCGCGTAAGAATAAGGACCTGGCCGAGCAGGTGGAGGGCGCGAAGAAGGCCCAGGCGATCCTGGAGGATGGACGCACGCTGTTCTCCGCGGCGAAGCAGGGGGAGATCGAGCTGGCTACGGTGCGTGACCTGCACTTCCTTACAGCTAAGCCGTTCCTGTACGTCTTCAACTCTGATGAATCTATTTTGACCGACGACGCCGCCAAGGATCAGCTCCGTTCCCTCGTGGCACCGGCCGATTGCGTGTTCTTGGATGCCGCCACCGAGGCGGAGCTGTTGGAACTGGATGAGGACGAGGCCGCGGAGCTCCTGGAATCCGTGGGACAAACGGAGCCCGGCCTGCAGACGCTGGCCAAGGCCGGTTTCGCCACCCTGGGCCTGCAAACCTACCTGACCGCTGGCCCGAAGGAGTCCCGCGCGTGGACCATCAAGCAGGGCTCCACCGCGCCCCAGGCTGCGGGCGTGATCCACACGGACTTCGAGCGCGGCTTCATCAAGGCCGAGATCGTGGCCTTCGATGACCTGGATGCGCTGGGTTCCATGGCGGAGGCCCGCTCTGCTGGCAAGGTGCGCCAGGAGGGCAAGGAATACGTCATGGCTGACGGCGACGTGGTGGAGTTCAAGTTCAACGTCTAAATACGAAAGTCCGATCCTCGGGCAAAGGGGCACCGCCGCTAAAGTGTGGCGGCGAGGAACCTCTGGCCGGCCGTGGCTGGTTTTAGTACACACTTGCATCGGAAAACGTGCCGTTCTAGAGCTGCAAGTTCGTACTTTTTACGTGGGGTTCGGGGGGACGAGGAGGGCAGGGACTCGCCGTGCCAACAGAAAACTACGATGTCAGCTCCAGGCGCTTTCCGGGCCAGCGGTCGATGAGCCACTGGTCGTGGGACACCATGACCACTGTACCCGGCCAGTCCTTGAGCGCCGCCTCCAAGGATTCAATGGTTTCTACGTCGAGGTAGTTCGTCGGCTCATCGAAGAGCAGCACCGCGGGGCAGGCAGCGAATGCAGCTGCCAGTTGCGCACGCCGCTTGTTGCCATTCGAAAGCTCACGCAACGGAGTCACCCAGAAACGGGGGTGCAGGAAACCCTTCCCAGTCTCGCCGATGCCACCAGCCCACCACGGCTCCTCAGCATCCTCACCCGCCGTACCCGGTAAGTCCTGCTGCACGAAAGCGAGGTGTTGAGGTGGGGGCGGCGTCGCCCCATAAGAACCAGGAATCTCCTCACCCGCAAGCAGCCGCAGCAATGTGGACTTGCCCGCGCCGTTCGCGCCCGTGACCAGCACGTGATCGCCCGAGTGGATCTCCAGATCCACCGGCGACAAGCGCCCCTCCGCGCCCAACCCACGGGCGGAGAAGACCACGCCCACCGGCTGCGCCTCAGGAGCTGGCAGCGCAATGGTCACGTTTTCCTCCCGTGGCTTGCGCACCTCGACCTTCGCGAGGTCTTCTAAGCGCTTGGCGTCATCATTCTTCCGTCTCGTGGAGACCGCCTGCGCGCGATCCGCGTAGAACTTCTGCGCGATCTTCGTCTCCGTTCGTGGGGCGAAATCCTTGTGCCCCACGACCTCCGATTCCCGCTGGTGCTGCCGCAGGCTGGACTTGCTGGCCTGCTGCTGGGCGTGGATCGCGGCGTGGGTTGCGCGCGCCTCCGCCTTCGCGGTGAGGTAATCGCTGTAGGCACCCTTGGTGACGTGCACCCCGTTGGGGCGCTCGCCCGCAGCGGGGCCATTCCCGCGCGCCAGGGTCAGCGCGTCCCACGCCGCCGTGTCCAGATCCACGAGGGCGGTCGCTGTGCGCTCGATGAAATCACGGTCATGGCTGGTGAACAGCACGGGCCCTTCGAAGGCCAGCAGCGTGTCAATGAGGAAGCGGCGGCTGTGCGCATCCAGGTGGTTCGTGGGTTCGTCCAGCACCAGGTGGTCTGGGGAGGCCAGCAGGAGCAGCGCCAGGCGCAGGCGGCCTTGCTGGCCGGGGGAGAGGCTGGTTACGGGCCTTTCCTGCGGAATGTGTGCCAGCTCGAGGCCCGCCAGGGTGTGCTGGATACGCGCGTCGAGGCTCCAGAGGTCGCGGGCGTTCATGGCGGTTAGCAGCTGGTCGTAGCTGGTGGGGTCGGCGGTGCCGGTGGCGAGGGCTTCGGTTGCGGCCTCGAACTCGCGGATGGTGGTTCGGTCGTTTTTTAGTGCGACGCCAACCGCATCAGCCACCGTCCCCTCTCCATTCCATGGTGTGGCAGCACCAGCGGCAACTGCGGTGACGGATCCGGATTCCGGATCCAGCCGGCCCGTGGCAAGGCGCAGGAGCGTGGACTTCCCAGCGCCATTGGGGCCGATGATGCACAACCTTTCACCGGCGGAGCAGGTGAAGGTGACGTTCTCCAGCACAGGGGTGGGGCCGTAGGAGAAGCTCACATTGGTGAATGCAATGGGTGTGAAATCGATTGGTTGATCCTTCGTGGATCCGGATTCCGGATCCAGTTGTTCGGTGTCAAGGCTTCGGATGCGCGTGTCGATGGGGCAGCGAAAAAAGTACGCTCAAAATCCGGGATTTCTTAAAGATCAGCGACTTTTGAGCGTAGTAAATTTCAGCGGCGCAGTGAAACCGCGGTGAGGTGCGCACGAAGCGGCGCAGCGCGGGGAAGCAAGGCAGCCGCAGGGTTACGGAGCAGCGGCGGAGAGCGCTGGGAGGTTTACGCCCGCCCGATGTGCTCGCCCACAGCGTTCAGGCCAGCGTCAGTCATGTGCAGGATCAGGTTACGCGGCCCGGAGGTCGTGTCAATCACGCCTGCTATCCACCGGTCGTTGGAGCACATGCCGTGGCCTGCAGACAACGGCTTCAGATCCACGAATTGTGCGCCGGTCTCAGCTGCGGCGTCCACGGCTGCCCACTGCAGGGCGTCCTCAACCTCGCGGATGTTGAACAGCACGTCCACGGTCGGCTGGCCGGGGATGACGTTCAGCAGGCACACGCGACCATCTGGGTTGGAGATGGTGGGGTAGCCGACCACCTTGATCTTCGCGTTCGGAGCGAGGCGGCGAGCCTCGTTCACGGCGTCCCGGATGGCGACCTTCAGCTGCTCGCGGATCTGCGGCACCGGCATGCGGTCGTTGATCATGTAGGGGTAGGTGTCATTCGCGCCAGAGAACAGCACGACCTCGCGCGTACCTGCATCCAGGGCTCCATCGCGGTGAGCACGGCGTACCTGGTCGATCATGTGGATGCCACCGGTGCGGTAGGAGGCGCCTGCACAGGTGTAGTCCGCAACTTCGGTGCCGTTAGCTGCGCCGATGGAGCCGGACAGGCGGTAGTCGGTTCCGCAGCCCAGCGGGTTGACGCGCGCGCCTGGGATGGCCATGCTGAACTTGCCTGCAACGTAGTCCACGATAGTCGGGTTGGCAGCCAGCGAATCTCCCAGCACAACGGAGTTGCCGGGCGCTGCCTGCGCGGCGGGGGCCATGGTGACCACGGCTGCGGTGGTGGCTGCGGCGGCCACGAGGGTGCGGGCAAGTTTCTTCAGCATGTCATTTCTCCACTTTGGTTTAATCAGCGTTGTCACAATCGACCCCCGCTGAGGGGTCGTTACGCGCGTGCGGCGCCGGTGTTGCGCCTGATAAGTCAGTGTTAGCAACGTTAGCTCAAAGCTCCGCGCATTTCACATGACTTACCTCTTTCATCCCAAACTTTCACCCCTGTTTGCTCCCCTCACAATCCTGTTTGGCCCCGTCACAATCCTGTTTGCCCCGGTTCATACTCCCGTCGCATTTTTTGGGAGGCGACGCCACTGTCACTCCCCAGCCCCCACTCCTCGTCCCGGGTGTTTCACAACGGGTACCCGTCCACCGTGTCTAGGGTGAGTGGAGAACCTGAATGCGTGAAGATTTCAAGGACACGTATATGACTGCCTTGACTCGAAAGACGATTGCCGTGCTCTCCACGGACGGATTTGAAGACTCTGAGCTGACGAGCCCTGTGGCAGCCGTGAAAGCTGCGGGTGCTGACGTGAAGGTCAGCGTGACTATCCGTATTCTGCACCGTGATATTCCTCACCGTGAGATACTTGTTCCCAAAAGAACAAGCCAGTGACACGTGCATGAGCGCTTAGAACGGAGTCTGAGGACACTGTGACTAACGGCAAGGACACCCGGAGTCTTCATGTCCAGATCGGACAGCGCCTCCAGCCCTACTACCGGACGCCTGGAAAAACCAAGCCTGGGGAGAAGTTCACCAAGATGTCAGACAAGGACACGTTTCAACGGACTTTAATCAATACTCGCGATGGTTTAGCCGAAGGCTACCTAGATGCAGGTGATGGATTACCGTAATCAAGGTTCGAGAATCGCCAACGAGACATGCTCGGCGCATGAAGTTAGAACCTATAATCCATTTAGGTGACGTTGGGGGCTACGATCGCCCCCGCTGATTGCTTATTGGTTAACTTAGCTCAGGGGGAGGGCGAAATTTGCTGCTAGAGTGGGCTCCACCAGCAAACCGAGGTATCTTCGAAGGAGTTGAGCGAAAACGCAAGCGATCCAAGAATCCCGACTACTGACCTAGTTCGATTAAAAGTTCGAAAAACGGGGTGGAATGGACATATCGAGTGTATGGTGTGGTTACACTAGAAGCCATTGACCGGCTACATCGCAGGATGATTGCCAAGTTTGTCTGGTAAAGAGAGGAAAAGAATTAATTATGGCTATTATTAATAACTTAGATAACGCAGATGATCGGCGGATTTTTTCCAGAACTCTGTTCGGGAAAGTCGATCAGCGAAAGGAGCAGGGTGAGAAATTCGATCGAACCATGACAGAAGATGACAAGATTGCTATGCAAGCCGTGATCAACCAAGTTGCTATTGAAGCAATGCTGATAGCAGAAACACTAGATGACTATTGCTAATGTGGTTGCTCGCCGATGTGGACGTGGTGAAGGGCAAGACCATGACCTCCTACCCCTCCCTGAAGACGGACCTGCGCAACGCTGGCGCCACCTGGGTGGATGAGGAAGTCGTGGTGGATCAGAAGCTGATCAGCTCCCGCACCCCGAAGGATCTGCCTGCCTTCAATGAGAAGATCGTGGAGAACTTCGCCTAAAACCTCGGCAGACTTCAGCACAGCACGGCAGGGTAGACTACGGCGCATGCTGCATGCCGTAAGTTTCGCCCTCTTGGACTCGATCAACGTCTTGTTGATCGGCGTGCTGTTCGCTGTGGCAGTCATGCATCCCAACCCCGCCCGCTACGGGCGCATCGCCACCGTGCTGGTGGCCGGTGACTGGGCTGGGGTGTTTGTGCTTTCCATCCCCACGTTGGCGGTGTTCAACAGCATTGAGCATAAGGTCCGTGCCGCCGTGGATTCCCCCATTTTCGGCATCATCCTCATCGTCTTCGGCCTGGTGAGTGCCATCCTGACGGTGCGGGGAGGCGACCCGGCACCGCTCATCGCGAAGCTCACCAAGCCTTTGCAGCGACCCAGCCCGGGCACGTTTTTCTCCGGAATGGCGCTCGGCGCAATCCAGTCCATCACGTCCTTGCCCTTCTTCATGGGCCTGGCGTACCTCGTGACCACGGACTTGGCCACGCCCATGCGCTACCTCGCACTGTTCCTCTACGCAAGCTTGGCGCTCAGCCTGCCCATCCTCTCGGCCATCCTTCTTGGGATGGTGCTGCGACGGCCACGTAGCCGCATGGCGATGTTCATCGATAGCCTGCGGCACAAGAAGGATCAGCTGACGAAGTCTGCAGGCTACGTGGTGGCGGCGATCCTCATCCTCATGGGCCTGCCGAAGATCCTGTGAGGCGAGAGGCTTTGGGCCTAGATCCTAGTAAGACTAAAGGCTAGGTGGCCCCAGCTCGGCTAGCCCTCCAAGAACTCCATCCACTCATCCCATTCCCTGCGGGTCTGAGCCATGCCAAAGTTCCAGGACTCTTCCAGCTTGGAGAACTTCCGCTCCGTGTTCTGGATCTTCATGTTCTCCGGGTAGAACACTTTCGCCTGACCCGCTGACTCGAGTTCGTCGATGGTGGCGGCCGCGGCGTTGTAACGTTCCGGCCGTCGCAATAAAGCCTCAGCCACAGCTGGCCGCTTGCGCAAGAGCTGCTTCACTAACTGCGGACTGCGCGGCGCGGGGCGCACAAAACCGCGGGGCTTGGTGCGCAGGATCAAGAACTTCTCGAAGCCATCCTTGATGGCCTGGTCGATGATGAGCCCGCCGGAATCGCCCAAAGCGCCATCGACGTAGTCAACGCCATCGATGGTGGGCACGGGCATGAGGCCGGGGAGCGTGGAGGAGGCGCGGACCCGGCGCATGAGGGCACTCAGGTCTGGCATGTCCTCGTGGCCCCAATAGACGGACTCGCCGGTATCCGCCCGCACGGCGCCGATGCGGAGGGGAGTGGGGTTGGCGGTGAAGGCCTCCCAGTCAAAGGGCAGATCATTGCCGGGCGCGCCGGCGGTCTCGTAGATGTACTCCGCGTTGAAGTAGCCGCTGCCGCGCAGGAGGGACTTGATGCCGCCGGTCTTGGGGTGGGAGCCGAGTTCCACGAAGGATTCGCGGGTGCGTTTGCGGTCCCCGGAGAGGAAGTTGACGCTATGGGAGGCGCCGGCGCTGATGCCGCCGACCCAGCCGAAGTGGATATCGTGTGCGAGCAGCTGGTCTATGCACGCGGCAGTGTAGCTGTTGCGCATCCCGCCGCCTTCTAAGACGAGGGCAACGTCGGTGGCTTGCATTGTGGTGATCTACCGCCTCTCGGGTGTATCGGTCTTTTGCGGGGCACGCTACCCGTTTTAGTGCCCGCGCTTGAAGGGCAGCACGTGGAGGATCCCTGCCACAATCATGCCAACGATGAGGCCGGCGATCATGCTGAACAGCGTTTCCACGGTCCATGCCACGGCCCCGCCGAGGTGGTGGACGGATTCCGCGATGTGGTGGACGGTCTGGTACGGCCAGTGCAAGCCGAGCTCGTCGGTGCCGACGAGCAGGATGTGCCCGCCCACCCACAGCATGGCCATGGTGCCGATGATGCCGATGGCGGTGAGGATCTTCGGCATCGCGGCGACCAGGCCACGGCCGAGCTTCTGCATCCCCGCGGAGTCCTTCTGCGTGAGAGCGAGCCCCACATCGTCCATCTTGATCAGCACGCTCACGGCACCGTACACGGCGGCCGTGATGAGCAGCGCCACGACCACCAGCACGCCTGCGCGCTGCAGCATCGGCATGTTCTGGATTTCGGAGTTGCTGATGACCATGATCTCCGCGGACAGGATGAAGTCCGTGGTAATGGCGCTCTTGACCAGCTGGTCTTCGGATTCCTCCCCCTTGTCCGCCACGGGCTCTTCATCGCCGTGGCCGAGGAGCTTCTCCAGGATCTTCTCCGCGCCCTCGAAGACGAGGTACACGCCGCCGATCATCAGCAGCGGGGTGAGCAGCCATGGCACAAGCCAGCTGAGGAGCAGGATGATGGGCAGCAGAATCACGAGCTTGTTCACCAAGCTGCCCTTGGTGATCCGCCAAATAATGGGTAGTTCGCGGGAGGGCGTGACTCCCTGGACGAACTTCGGCGTCACTGCCGCGTCATCGACCACCACGCCGGCGGCCTTCGCGCTGGTCTTGCCAGCTGCGGCGGCGATGTCATCCATCTGGGCCGCCGCCTTTTTAGCGATCAGCGCAACATCGTCCAAAAGTGCGGCTAGGCCACCTGCCATTGACGGGCTCCATCTCAAGGTAGTGAAGGGAAAAGGATTGCCCCATCACACTACCGCAGCGATGGCCTCCTCGATGGGGATCTCGCCGGTGTTGAACTCGATGGTCTTGCCGATGGTGTTGTCAGCATCCACCACGGCCGCCACCACGCGAGCCACATCCGCGCGGGCCACGGAATCACCTTCGGCGGGGTTCACATCAATCCCGCCGTGGGCATCATCACTGGTGAGTCTGCTGGGGCCGAGGATCGTCCAGCGAGCGGCGGAGCGCTTCAGGTGATCGTCCGCGTCCGCCTTGGACTGGGCGTAGGAGAAAAAGTCATGGTCCTCAGGCACGCCGTGCTCCTGCCCGGCCCCGAAGTAGCTGACCATGATGTACCGCTTGTCGCCTGCGGCATCCATCGTGCGGATCGCCGCGTCACGGTCCACGGCGAAGGTCCGTTCCGGATCGCCGCCACCCACACCGGCCGACCACACGATCACATCGAAGCCCTCGAACAGCTTCTCAAAGTCCTCCGTGGATTGCTTCTGCAAGTCCACAAGGGCAACGCTCGCCCCGGTCGCTTCCACATCCGTGCGGTGATCCGGGTTGCGCACCGCGGAGGTCACCTCATGCCCCGCCTGCACCAGCAGAGGCGCGGCCTGCAGGGCAACTTTTCCATGTCCACCAAGAATCAATACGTTAGCCATGCACCCCACCGTACGCTCACTGGTTAGGGGCTTTCTACCGGGAATAATCCACCAATCGCGCCTGTTCCCACGCACACACTCGCGCCGACTGGCCCGCTGACCTGCAACTTCACCAGCCCTCCGCCGCCTGGGACGCGCACCCATTGAGTCTTCAGCTGCTCATCGACGCGCACGGTCACCGCGCGCTTGTCCGTCTCTTCCGCGCTTTCGAGTCCATTCGGCGTGGTGATCGTGACATGCACGGGCCTTGTCGCAGCGGCATTGAGCTCCCACGTCCACTCCCCGAAGGGCAGCGGCTGCGTGAGCTCAAGGATTGCCGATTGGCCAGCGAACACCCGCGTTCCGCACTCCGGTTCGTTTCCTTTTTTGTTCGACGCCATCTCAACAACACCCGCCTCCACCGCAGCTCCGGTGCTATCGATCATCCTGGGTTCCCCGATTGCATTGGGGGCTGGGATGCCAGTCACGGCTGAGACATGGTTGTGCGGCTCCAGCACCGGCAGCAGGATCTGAACGTCCACCGGTTGATCCAGCACGTCCACCCCTTGCTCAATCACCGCGCTTCTGAGGTTGGCGAGGTAGTCAGCCGTGGGATCGTTCCGCCACGCATGGACCCAGGTGGCGGTGCTCGCGATGCCTAGGCAGACAACAGCCCCCGCCGCCACAGGTGTACCGAACCCGCGGGTAGTGGTGGGGCGCGCCGGGCAGCATGCCAGCGCCAGGACTGAGAACGTGAACCAGTCCGCGTAGTAGTGCAGGTTGAGCGTGAGCACGCCAGAGGTCTCGTCGCCGGTCCTGGCGCGGACGAGAGCCAGGAGGATCAAGGCGAGGTACGCGATAGTGAGGAGGAGGGCGATAATCCTGCGCTTGACATCGCGCCTGACCCACAGGGCCAGCCCGCTGACGAGGATAAGGGCGCACGCCACCGACCACCAGGTGGGCGGGGCGGCGAACGCGGGGGAGGGATGCCACCGCTCCCAGAACACAGCCCCGCCCAGCGAACCGGGGATGATCGCCTTGAACACGGCCTCCGGCAGGGCTTGAAGGATGTTGGTGCCCTCGGTCGCGAAGGGGACACTGGCGAGCTGCGTGAACAACACCGCCCACGCGGCCCACACGGCGGTGGGCAGGGCGAACCACGTCCAACGCGGCCGGCTGGCCAGCAGTAACGCCAGGGCCCAAGCCGCTGGGACGATGGATAGGGCCTTCTCCGTGAAAAGCAAGCTGACCAGCACAATACCCGCGGCCGCCACGGAGGTGGCCACGCGCGGGCGGAACATACACAGCAACACCGCCGCCATGCCCGCTTGCCACGCCAGCGCGTTGAGGCCCGCAGACCACCAACCGGCCGCGGCCATGAGGAAAGGAGAAAACATGAGGGCGGCGAAGACAACTACCGCGGACCACGACCGCCCGCGCAGCTCCAGCGCGACCTTCCACCACATGGCGGCCACCAGTGCCGTGAGGCCTACCAGGATGCTGGCGGGAAGCCACCACTCCAGCGGTGCTGCCTGGTGCGCCGCCCACTGCACGAAAGCTGAGGCGGGCATGATGTGGCCGTCATAGGACTGAAACAGAGTGGCCAGCCCCATCGGGCTATACGCATCTGGGATCGCCAGATCATCCCAATAGAATGTGCGCTGGGAAACCTGCCAACCCCGTAGCACCACGGCTAGTAGGGCAACGAGCCCCGCAGCCAGGGTGACCTGCCGGGAAGACTGGGCCGCAACCACGGGCTTAGCGGTCAAGTTGCACCGGCTGCACACTGATGTAGCGCAGCCCCTCACCAGCACAGCCCTTCAGCCCCTTCATGGGCACGAACGCGCTGGACTTATCCTCTGGCGGGTACACCCGGATGCCGTCCGCATCCGCAGGTTGGCACACCTGGGGATCCAACGGGCCCACGCTGGTCAGGCGCACGGGGGCCACCGCTGACGCGCCGGGAGCCAGCTTCACCGGGGCGGGCTCCACGTCCTTTTCCCGCTCAGCGGACTTACCCAGCTGTGTGCCATTGTTGTCCGTCACCAAGGACACCCCAGGGAAGCCCTGCGTGGTGCACTCTGTGTCACTGGTGTTCGTTAGCACAACATTAAACAGCGTGGATCCGGCAGCACCTTGCACATCCGTGGCGGTCACATCCAGCTCATGCGTGGTGCACCAGCCCTTACGCGGTGTTGCCTGGGTCTCACCGGAACCCTCTGCAGAGGGAGGCGTGGGATCAGCAGACGCTGCTTCGCCACTGGCGGAGGCGGGGGTGGGGGAGGCGGTGGTGGCGTCGCCCCCTAAAGAACCAGAACCACAGCCAGCCAACAACGCAGCAAGACCCACAGCAAAAACCCCGGAGGCGGCGCGGACACAACGGTCACCGAAACGATGGAACATACCTAAAAGGTTACCGCTGGCAGCACAGTTGGCTAGACTGAATCGAGATAAGAACATAAAAGACCCCACCCGAATGAAAGGGTTTAGTGCACATCATGGGATTCAACCCAGACTTTGACTTGTACCAACTGCCGGAAGAATACGTGGCGCTGCGCGAGGCCATCCGGGACCTCTCCGAGCAGCAGATCGCCCCTTACGCCAAGGAAGTGGACGCAGAATCCCGCTTCCCGCAAGAGGCACTCGATGCGCTGAACGCCGCGGGCTTCAACGCGCTGCACGTGCCGGAGGAATACGGCGGACAGGGTGGCGATTCCCTGGCGGCAGTGATCGTGATCGAGGAAGTTGCGCGCGTGTGCGGGTCCTCCTCCCTGATCCCGGCCGTGAACAAGCTGGGCACGATGGGGCTGATCCTGAACGGCTCCGAGGAGCTGAAGAAGGAAGTGCTCTCCGATATCGCCGCGGGTGAGATGGCCTCCTACGCGCTGACCGAGCGCGAGGCAGGCTCCGATGCCGGCTCCATGAAGACCCGCGCGGTGCGCGACGGCGACGAGTGGGTCATCAACGGCTCCAAGTGCTTCATCACCAACGGCGGCAAGTCCAGCTGGTACACCGTCATGGCCGTGACCGACCCGGAGGCCGGCGCGCGCGGTATCTCCGCATTCATGGTGCACAAGGATGACTCGGGCTTCCGCGTGGGCGGCCTGGAGCACAAGCTGGGCATCAAGGGGTCCCCCACGGCCGAGCTGTACTTCGAGGACTGCCGCGTGCCGGCATCTCGCATGATCGGCGAGGAAGGCACCGGGTTCAAGACCGCCCTGCAGACGCTGGACCACACCCGCCCGACCATCGGTGCGCAGGCGCTGGGCCTGGCCCAGGGTGCTTTCGACGCGGCGGTGGAGTACGTCAAGGAGCGCAAGCAATTCGGCAAGGCCATCGCGGAGTTCCAGAACACTCAGTTCATGCTGGCGGATATGAAGATGAAGATCGACGCCGCACGGCTGATGATCTACACCGCGGCCTCCAACGCGGAGCGCGGCGTGGCGGAGAACGGTGAGAAGCTGGGCCTCATGGCAGCAGGTTCTAAGGCGTTCGCCTCTGACGTGGCGATGCAGGTGACCACCGACGCGGTGCAGCTGCTGGGCGGGTACGGCTACACCCAGGACTTCCCGGTGGAGCGGATGATGCGTGACGCGAAGATCACGCAGATTTACGAAGGCACCAACCAAATCTGCCGCATGGTGATGGGGCGCCAGATCCTCTCATAGCAGGTCATCCGCGTTCGGAGCGGATGGTCACCCCTTCTTGTTCCAGCCACATCCGGGCGCTGCCGTGGAGGTAGATGCCATCCATGATGCGTTGGGCGGCGTGTAGACCGCGGTTGGCCTCAGCGGGGGAGAGGAGGCCAGCCTCGAGTGCCTCCCCGAGTTCATCGAGGTCGAGGACTTGGACTCGGGAGCCATCGTGAGTGACCACGTCAATGTAGATGTCCCGGGTGCGCCAGGTGGGATGACTGGACTCGCCAGAATGCTGAATCTTTCCGGGGTCGATGATGGCGACATCAATGTAGAGATCCTGGGTGGGGGATTCGCCCTCGAAGAAATGGAAGATGTTCACGCGGGCATCGAGGTGGGGGATTAGCCAGGACTCGAGGTAGTGGAAGCGCGGGTGCCCTGGGGTGGGGCGAGCCATGTACAGGACCGGCCCCTTGGGGGTTTCCCTCAGCGAGTATTCGTCCACCTCGCGGGTGATGCCCTTGGGGTCGATGTTCGTGCGATCGTGAAGGTTAAAGGTCTCTTCTTTGACGGGATGGAGATCGGCCACGGTGGCGGGGATTCACTTTCTCTTTGGGGACTCGGGTGCACACCGGCACGGCATGCAAAAAGCGGGTGTGCCCGCTACACAATGTGAGCGGCCACACCCGGCAAAGGGACGTAGGGAGGCTAAGGGAGCCTCAGAGCCTAGACCTGAATCAGTGCTGCGGTGGGCAGGAAGTTGCACACGCCCACGCCGGCATCGCCCTCATCGGTGGTTACGCCACCTTCCAGGAGGGCGATGACTGTGCCACGGCCGGTGTCACCCACACCGTTGACGGTGGTGGGGCCCTCCGGGTTGATACCGGTGTAGTGCAGCGGAGTGCGGCCCATCTTGCCGGTGTTGATGTTGATCCAGTGCACGTTCATCGCGTTCTGCGGCTTCGGGTGTGCCGTGCCCGTGCCCAGGGCGGTGAAGACGAAGTTCACTTGTCCCTCACCGATGCCCGGCAGTGGCAGTGCTGCTGGGCCGGGGACGGCCATTGCGGTACCCACGGCGTTGTTCTTGCCGCCGATGCAGTTACCGGCAACGGTGGGCCAGCCGAACTGGGTAAAAGCGGGACCGTTCTTCGGAACCTCAACGCCGGGCTCCCCGTCACCGCGGAAGAATGCCACCAGGCGCTTGAGGGAGGAGCGGACGTTCTCCGGCAGGGCCGGGTTTTCTGCGAACGCCTCAATCTGGGCCAGCACGTGTGGTGCGGGGCGGCCCAGGTGGTCGATGGAGCCCTGGATCTGAGCGCTGGCTGGTGCCGGCTCAACGACAGTCGGCACGGCCAGCGCGCATGCGGCGGTGATGGCGGCGACTGCTCGGGAGGTGCGTCGAGTGATAGCCACGGGGAGCCTTTCGGGTAGTCAAGTTCTTGAGGTCAGTATTTTCGGTGCATTCTTCAGTTGCGCCTGAGCTGCATCCTTGGTGCAGCGGCAGCGCCGCAACCTCGTGCGTGCAACGTCAGTGGTGCTGGAAGTGGTGGATTCACTGGCCACATACTTCACAACAGTCACACTAGTTACATCCGTAACAAATGTCACATCGTGTGCAGCTTTTGCTAACCATATCAGTAATTTTCCGAACTGTAAGCAGAAAACCCAAAAAATTTTCCCAATGCGATTTTTCCGCCGCAAAAGGGTAGCCTGTAGGGCGTATGCGTACCCGCCGTGTGCGCAGGTACGCCATGACTTGATGTCGAACGAACGAAAGTATTTGATCTGTGTCCTTGACTGAATTCCGCAATGTCGCCATCGTCGCGCACGTTGACCACGGCAAAACCACCCTGGTGGATGCCATGCTGCACCAATCCGGCGCTTTCTCCTCCCACGGGGAAGTCGAGGAGCGCGTCATGGACTCCGGTGACCTGGAAAAGGAAAAGGGCATCACCATCCTGGCGAAGAACACCGCTATTCGCCGCAAGGGCCTGGGCAAGGACGGCCAGGACCTCATCATTAACGTGATCGATACCCCCGGTCACGCTGACTTCGGCGGCGAGGTTGAGCGCGCCCTGTCCATGGTGGATGGCGTGGTTCTGCTCGTGGACGCTTCCGAAGGCCCCCTGCCACAGACCCGTTTCGTTCTGGGCAAGGCCCTGGCCGCCAAGATGCCCGTGATCATCTGCGTGAACAAGACTGACCGCCCGGATGCCCGCATCGATGAGGTCGTGGAGGAATCCCAGGACCTCCTCCTGGAGCTCGCCTCCACCCTGGAGGACGAGGATGCCGCCCTGGCCGCCGAGCAGCTGTTGGACCTGCCGGTGCTCTACACCTCCGGCCGTGAGGGCAAGGCCTCCACGGAGAACCCGGGCAATGGCAACGTGCCGGACTCCGAGGACCTCCAGCCGCTCTTCGACGTTCTTTATGACGTTCTCCCTGAGCCTTCCGCTGATGTGGAAGGCCCGCTGCAGGCCCACGTCACCAACCTGGACTCCAGCTCCTTCCTGGGCCGCATCGGCCTGGTCCGCATCCACGCCGGCAAGCTGCGCAAGGGCCAGCAGGTCGCCTGGATCCACTATGACGAAGAAGGCGTTCAGCACACCAAGACCGCCAAGATTGCGGAACTGCTTCGCACCGTGGGCGTGACCCGTGTGCCCGCCGATGAGGTCATCGCCGGTGACATCGCCGCCATCTCTGGCATCGATGACATCATGATCGGTGACACCCTGGCTGACCCGGAGAAACCGGTCGCCCTGCCCCGCATCACCGTGGATGAGCCCGCCATCTCCATGACCATCGGCGTGAACACCTCCCCGATGGCCGGCCGCGGTGGCGGCGACAAGCTCACTGCCCGCATGGTCAAGGCCCGCCTGGACCAGGAGCTCATCGGTAACGTGTCCCTGCGCGTCCTGCCCACCGAGCGTCCCGATGCCTGGGAAGTACAGGGCCGCGGCGAAATGGCACTGTCCGTGCTGGTGGAGACCATGCGCCGCGAGGGCTTCGAGCTCACCGTGGGCAAGCCGCAGGTGGTTACCCGCACCGAGGATGGCGTGCTTCAGGAGCCGTTCGAGAACCTCATCATCGACGTGCCGGAAGAGCACCTGGGTGCCGTCACCCAGCTGATGGCAGCCCGCAAGGGCCGCATGGAGGGCATGGACAACACCGGTTCCGGCTGGATCCGCATGCGCTTCGTGGTTCCCGCCCGTGGCCTCATCGGCTTCCGCACCGTCTTCATGACCGAGACCCGCGGCACCGGCATCGCCAACTCCTACTCCGCCGGTTACGAGCCGTGGGCAGGCGAGATCAAGGATCGCGCCTCCGGTTCCCTGGTGGCAGACCGCACCGGCCAGATCACTGCCTACGCGCTGATGCAGCTGGCGGACCGCGGCACGTTCTTCGTGGAGCCAGGCGCGGAGGCCTATGAGGGCATGGTCGTGGGCGCCAACAACCGTGATGAAGATATGGACATCAACATCACGAAGGAAAAGAAGCTCACCAACATGCGTTCCGCCACGGCGGACGCAACCGTGACCCTCGCCAAGGCCCGCACCCTCACCCTGGAAGAGGCGATGGAGTTCTGTGGCGGCGACGAGTGCGTGGAGGTCACCCCGGACGTGGTGCGCGTGCGCAAGGTGATCCTGAACGCCACGGATCGTGCGCGTGCTCGCTCCCGCGAGAAGCAGCGCAACAAGTCCTAATTCTGGACTTCTAGAGCCGGAGGCTTGCAATCGTGGTTCGTTCTTTTGTGGCGACGGCACCCCGCCGCATCCTCTCCTCGGTGATGGTATTGGGTCTGGCAGCGTGCCAGGCCAACCCGGGTGATGCGCCGACTGTGGATAACCCCACGGCAACTTCCACGTCCCAGACTGCCCAACCGGAGCCGAAGGCGGAGGAGCTGCGGGAGATCACTGTGGGCGTGGACGCCTTCACGGCGAACTTGAACCCGCATGTGGTGGGCAACCTCAACCCGGTCGTGGCTGCCATTGCTGACCTCACGCTGCCGAGCGTCTACGTGCCCGGCGCCCAGGGGCTCGTTGTGGACGGCAACTTCGTGACCAACGTGGTCACGGACGATGAGCTGGCCCCCACGCAGGTCACGTACACGCTCAACCCCGCCGCGCAGTGGTCCGATGGCACGCCGATCACGATTTCTGACTTCCAGTACCTCGTGGAAGCCATCTCCGCCGAGCCAACGGCTGCGGAGATGGGCGTCTACTCTCACGTGAAGTCCGTGGAAGAGGCCAACAAGGCTAACTCTTTCACCGTCACGTTCGATGAGCCTTTCGCGGCCTACAAAGAACTGTTCAAGCACCTGCTTCCCAGCCACATTTACCGCGGTGAGGGGCAGAACTTCGGCTCGATAATGATCGAGAACTCGGCCGCCTCCGCCGGTGCCTACACCGTGCGCAGCGTGGATGCCGGGCGCGGCGTGGTGGAGCTGCAACGCAATGACCGCTATTGGGGCGAACAGCCGGCGCGGACGGACATCATCCGTTTCACCACGATCCCGAATGATCCCACGGGCGCGCAGATGCTGCGCACGGAACAGATTCAGGCCTACCTCACCCGGCCACAGGCCACCACGCAGCTGACGTTAGAGCAGCTGGAGAACGTGCAGCTGCGGTCCATGACGCGAGAGGTCCAGCTCAACCTCGTCCTCAACCAGGCCAGCGAGGCCATGGCGGACCGCGAGGATCGGCTGAAGTACCTGCGCGCAATTGATGCACACGTGGTGGCGCACATCGTGGCCGAGTCTGACACGGTGGAGTTTCCCAGCTGGAATGCCGTGGCTGAGGGCGTGGGTGAAGGAACCACCACCGTTGCCAGCCCGAACTCAGAGGTGGAGCCGCTGGTGATCGGCGCGCCGACGGACGACCCCGATGCCGTGGTCGCCGCGCGGACGATCTCCGATCAGCTGGTCCGTGCGGGCTATCCGGCGCGCGTGCGCACCGCTGAGCCCGCGGATCTGTTCGGCGAGCTGCTGCAATCCGGCGAGGTGGACGCCGTGGCGACGTGGCAGGCCAGCCCGAATTCCGTGGCTGACTATGCGGAGCAATTCCGGTGCGGCCATGTCAGCAGCCCTTCCGGTGCTGCGGCCACGGGTGCGTCAGCGACCCCGAGTGTTGGTGTGGCGGGGGAGACGGGGGTGGCGTCGCCGAAAAATATGGCACCCACCGGCGGCAACCTGGGTGCGGTGTGTGACCAGCAGATTGAGGAAGACATCACGGATTTGACGACTGGCGCGGCCACGCTGGCTGAGCTGCGCGGCCGGCTGGACCAGGCGATAGCCAACGAGGCGACGGTGCTGCCGATCCTCAATGACGACTCCATCGTGGCGGTGCGGGATGTGCTGGCTGGCCCGGCGAAGAAGCTGGATGAATGGCCCGTGGATGATACGAGTGGCATTTTCGTCAGCGCGCCAACATGGTCCTTGCGGTTCAAGCCCGGTGAAGATGACGATGCGGAAGATGTGGTGGAAGATGAGCGCACCAGCGGTGCGGTGACCTCCACGGCGACGACGACCGAGGAGGGACAGCCACGGTGAGCACGCTAGACAATGTGCAGCGGATGCTGGCGGTGCACGCGCACCCGGACGACGAATCAATCTGGACCGGCCTTATGCTTGCCCAAGCAGTGCGCACCGGCGTGGACGTGCAGGTGGTGACGTGCACGATGGGCGAGGAAGGCGAGGTGATCGGGGAGAAGTATCAGAACCTCGTGACCCCCACTCAACGCGAGGGCGGTACCGGCTTGCTCGGCGGATACCGCATCGCGGAACTGCAGCGTGCGCTGGAAGCGTTGGGCATTGAAGGGGGACCGCAGTTCCTGGGTGGCGTGGGCGCCTGGCGTGACTCCGGGATGGCGGGCAGCGAGTCCATTCGTATGGAGCGGGCCTTCGCGGGGGAAGGGCAAGAAAAGTTTGACCAGCAGGTGACGCAGCTGGTGGAGAAGATCCGGGAATTCGGTCCAGAGGTGGTGGTGACCTACGGTCCTGACGGCGGCTATGGGCACCCAGACCACATCCGAGCCCACCGTGTCACCCATGCGGCGGTCGAAAGGATGGAGCGGGAGGACGAGCCGATCGTGCGCGAGATCTGGTGGTGTGTCACCGAGCGCCAACGCGTGGATGAGGCACTCATCCGGCTGCGAGAAGCGTACGATGATGCGCCGCCACCGGGGTGGCGCTGGCCGGAAGACGGGGAGATCGCCGCGGTGGATGCCGCCGAGGTGACTTTCCGCGTGAAGGGTGAAGGTCCGGACTTGGTGGCCAAGGTAGAGGCCATGCGGGCGCACGCTACGCAAATCTGGGTCGCCGATGGTCAGGTCAGCGACGTGAACCCGGAGCCAAGGAACTCGCAGCTGGGCGCATTCTGTTTGTCTAACTTGATTACTCAGCCTCTGCTGGCTGTGGAAAGCTATACCGTGGGATACCGGGCAGCGGGCGCTTGAGAAACGTCGCTACACATGCATCCCCGCTCGCCCCTACCCGCACCAACCCGCCCCAATGTGAACAGATCGGTCTAGAGGCGTAGAGTGTCAAGAGTGAACGCACAGCAACCAACGAGCACCGGATTGTCGGATGAGCCCAATTGGGGCCATCCCACCAAATCCCAGGTGCGGCGTGACACCACGCGCGCAGAGCGCGTGTGGGGCATCGTGTGGCTCAGCATCGGCGCCCTGTTCGGGCTGTTCATTTCCGTGTTGTACATCGGGACGCGCATTACCATCGGTGATGTGCATTATCCGCTGCCGTGGACGCTGCTCTTCGCGCCGTGGTTCAACCGTGCGATCACGAAGACGGCCTTGTTGTGGACGAACAACCTGGCCATCGCCGCCATTCCCGCTGCCGTGTGGGTGATGGGATTTGTCATTCTGGCCGCCTGGCCCACGCTGCCCTTCGGAGGGGACACCCTGGTGCCCTCCTCCATGTGGGCGATGTTGCTCCTCATAGCGGGTACCGCAGGCGCGGTGTGGCCAGTCTTAGCTCGGTTGGTCACTCCAGCCCAACAGTGACAAAATAGCTATATCTGCAGTGTTTTAGACTAAAAGACTTTTTGCCGGAAAGGGTAGGGAATAGAAGAAATGACCTACACGATTGCGCAGCCATGTGTAGACGTGATGGACCGGGCGTGTGTGGAAGAGTGCCCCGTGGACTGCATCTATGAGGGCAAGCGCTCCCTGTACATCCACCCAGACGAGTGCGTGGACTGCGGCGCTTGTGAGCCCGTGTGCCCCGTGGAGGCCATCTTCTACGAAGATGATGTGCCGGACGAGTGGGAAGAGTACAACGATGCCAACGCGGCCTTCTTCGATGACCTAGGCTCCCCGGGCGGCGCGGCCAAGCTGGGTCCGCAGGACTTTGACGCCCCACTGGTCGCCGCGCTCCCACCCCAGGCTGAGTAACCCATGAACCGCACTCCCGTTGGCCAGCGCCTGCCGGATTTCCCCTGGGATTCTCTCGCGGAAGCGAAGAAGACAGCCCAGGCCCACCCGGAAGGGATCGTCGATCTCTCCGTGGGAACCCCCGTTGACCCCGTGGCGCCGAGCATTCAGCTGGCGCTCACGGAGGCCGCCGCTGCGCCGGGCTACCCCCAGACGAAGGGCACCCCGGCTTTGCAGCAGGCCATCGTGGGTGCGATGCAGCGGCGCTTCGGCGTAGAAGGGCTGGATCCACAGGCCAACGTGCTGCCGGTCGTGGGCACCAAGGAGGCCATCGCGTGGCTGCCCACCCTCCTAGGCTTGGGGGAGGGGCACACGGTTGTCATCCCGGAGCTCGCCTACCCCACCTATGAGGTTTCCGCGAAGCTCGCCGGTGCCTCCGTGGTGCGCAGTGACTCCCTGCTCAAGCTGGGCCCGCAGACCCCTGCGCTGATCTACATCAATTCCCCGGCGAACCCCCACGGCCGCGTGCTGGGCGTGGAGCACCTGCGCAAGGTCGTGGACTTCGCCCGCACGCGCGGGACCATCGTGGTTTCTGACGAGTGCTACCTCGGCCTGGGGTGGGAGGGGGACAAGCCCGTCTCCATCCTGGACCCTGCCGTGTGCGATGGTGACTTCACCAACCTCATCGCCGTCCATTCGCTGTCCAAAACCTCCAACATGGCGAGCTACCGGGCTGGCTGGTTGGCCGGCGATGCCGGGCTCATCCAGGAGCTGCTGGAGGTTCGCCGCCACGCCGGGCTGATGAACCCTGGCCCCATCCAGGCGGCCATGGTCGCCGGCCTGGCGGAGGATGGCCATGAGATCCTGCAGAAGGAGCTTTACCGCCACCGCCGCCAGTTGCTCAAAGCTGCGCTGGAGGAGTCCGGCTTCACCGTGGAGCACTCCGAGGCCGGTCTGTACCTGTGGGCCACGGAGGGCACGGATGGTCGCGCGACCGTGGACCGGTTGGCCGCCCTGGGCATCCTCGTTGCCCCGGGCGAGTTCTACGGGCCCGCCGGCACCAAGTACGTGCGCATCGGGCTGACCGCCACGGACGAGCAGATCGAGGCCGCCGCCGCTCGCCTGCACGCCGCGGCGAACTCTTAAGTTTGTATGCCCGCGCTTGAGCGGTGGCGGCCGGAGCCGCGTCACGGTGTGTCCGCCGTGCGGGTCGTGTTACGCGGCGAGGTCCCAGACGATGGCCGGGAATACATCGCGGCCGCCGCGGGAGATTCTCCATTTGCCGCGGGCACCATCTTGTCTCCTGGTCAGGCTCTTTTTTCTGCGACGCCAACCTGGGTGCACCCCGAACTCCCAGCAGAGCCGGAGTGGTTGCTGGGCCTGCCTATCCCCGTCGTGGCGGAGACCGAGGACGCCCTCGTGGTGGACAAACCACACGGCCTGCCCTCCACGCCGAATGGCGGGTTGCTGCGCGCCACCGTGCAGTCCCTGCTGCGAGTGCGCCGGAATGAGCCGGACCTCGTGGCTGTGCACCGGCTGGACCGATGGACGGCAGGGCTGCTGGTGCTATCCAAGCGGCCAGACACTCGCCGGATGCTGCACCAGCAGTTCCAGCGCGGAGAGGCCCACAAGGTCTACCGTGCCACAGCCCCAGACCTGCCCTGGCTGGAGGAGGGGCAGGCGCAGCTGCAGCGCCTGCGCATGCTCAAGGTCAAGGGGGACCCGCAGGTCAAGGTGGTGGGGACACCGCAGGTGAAGGGCTCGGTGATGACGCGGACGATGGTGACGAAGGAATCCACCCACGTTGGTCCTGGCGGGGAGGCACTGGCGACGTACCGCTTGGAACCCGCCACGGGGCACACCCATCAGCTGCGGGTGCTCATGAACCACCTGGGCGCGCCCATCGTGGGGGATGACACGTACCCTGATTACCACCCCATCCCCAAGGATGTCCGCCCAGAGGAGCCCCTGCAGCTGGTGGCCGAGGAGATCGAGATGCGCTTGGAGGCGGCTAGCACACGCCGGACTCGTGTTCAGCGTGGCCGGGGTGCTCAATCTGCACTGTCGCATGAGTGATGGAGTGCCGATCCCGCAGCAGGCCCTGGACTGAATCGAGGAGGGAGCAGGCGGGTGGCGTCGCCCCCAAAAAACCATCATCGGCAACCACATGGACCGTGGCTACGAGGTCCTGACCACCCACCGACCAGACATGCAGGTCGTGGGCGTGAATCACGCCGGGGAGGGCCTCAATGTCGCGTTGGATCGCGGCGGTGTCCACGCCCGCCGGCACCTGCTCCATGAGGACCCGGCCAGCCTGGGCCAGCAGCTGCCACGCGCGGGGAATGATGATCGCCACGATGATGATGGAGGCCACCGTATCGGCCCACTGCCACCCGGTTGTGGCGATGATGATCGCCGCCACGATGACCGCCACCGAACCCATGAGATCAGCAAGAACGTGCAGGTACGCGCCCTTGAGGTTCATCGACTGCTGGGCGGAACCGTGGAGAATGACCGCGGCGATGATGTTGGCAACGAGCCCAATCACGGCAACGGAGGCCATGGCGGTGGTGTGGATATCAGCGGGGTCTCCCAGGCGACGGAGAGCCTGGATGAGGATGACGATGGCGATGGCTGCCACGGAGATTGCGTTTACGGCGGCGGCGAGGACCTCAGCGCGCCGGAAGCCGTAGGTGGACGCGCGGGTGGCGGACTTGGTCCCGATGGCCATGGCGATGCCGGCGATGACGAGGCCCGCGGAATCGGAGAGCATGTGACCGGCATCCGCCAGCAAGGCGAGGGAGCCGGAGAGGAGGCCGCCGATGAGCTCCGCGAGGAAGATCACGGCGGTCATGGCGATCACGAACAGCAGCTTCTTGCCGCCGGTGGGGGCGTGGCTGTGGTGCTGGCTGTGGTCGTGATCAGAGTGTGCCATGGGAGCGGGGCAAGCTAGTTGGCGTGCAGCTCGCTATTGAGCTCCACGGCGTTTGCGGAGGGCACGGCCTCCACCACGCCGGTGGTGGAGTTGCGGCGGAACAGGATGTTGCTGCGGCCGTTGAGCTCTGCGGCCTTGACCACGGTGCCGTCTTCCACGTCGGCCTCCTCGGCCACGGTGCCGTAGACGGTGACCTTGGTGCCGAAGGTGACGTACAGGCCGGCTTCCACGGTCACGTCATCACCCAGGGAGATGCCCACGCCCGAGTTGGCGCCCAGCAGGCAGCGCTCACCGATGGAAATGACCTGCTTGCCGCCCCCGGAGAGGGTGCCCATAATGGAGGCACCGCCGCCCACATCGGAACCATTGCCCACGACAACGCCGCCGGAGATGCGGCCCTCCACCATGGAGGAGCCCAAGGTGCCGGCGTTGAAGTTGACGAAGCCCTCGTGCATGACGGTGGTGCCTTCGGCCAAGTGGGCGCCGAGGCGGACGCGGTCAGCGTCACCGATGCGCACACCGGAGGGCACCACGTAATCGACCATGCGGGGGAACTTGTCCACGCTGTAGATGGTCACCGGGCCACGAGCGGCCTGCAGGCGGGCACGCACGGCTTCGAAGCCCTCCACTGCGCAGGGGCCGTGGTTGGTCCATACGACGTTGCTGAGCTTGCCGAAGACGCCGTCCAGGTTGCAGCCGTGGGGCTGGATGCGGCGGCCGGAGATGAGGTGGAGGCGCAGGTACGCGTCATAGGCGTCACCAGGAGCGTCGTCCAGGTCCGTGATGGTGGTGCGGATGGCCACGCGGGTGGTGCCGCGCAGCTCGTCTTCCCCCGCCAGCTGCTGCAGCGCGGAATCCACGTCAGTGGTCTCCAGCTGCTGCGTACCGGCCTCGCCAGCGCCCCCCGGCTGGTCGGTGAGATCAAAATCGTAGAACCATGCGTCCAGCACGGTTCCTTCAGAAGTAAGAGTTGCGAATCCTTGTCCAATAGCTCCAGTCATAGTGGCCGATTCTACTTGACTCGGCCACCGGAGCTGGCAGGGTGCTAGTCCTCGTGGGTAATGTGCCCGCGGTTCTGGACCACGAAGCCCAAGCCACACAGCACGGCGAAAGCGATGGACACGGTGATGACCTGCATGCGCGCGCCTTCGTCAAACAACATCAGCAGCGCCAGGCCGGCCAGCATGACGATGGTGAACCACGGCAACACGGGGTAGGCCCACATGCGTACCTTGAGGGATCCTTCTGCCTCCAGCTGCGGGTGGAGCTTGATCTGGGACAGGCCGATCATGACCCAGATGACCAGCAGGGAGCCGCCCACGGCGTTGAACAGAATGCTGATGAGGTTCGGAGGTCCCCACACCTGCAGAGCCACGGAGGCGAAGGCGAACACGAGGGAGCACCACACCGCGCGGATCGGAACGCGGTTGGCGTTGACCGGGCGGAAGAACTTCGGCGCGTAGCCGGTCTTGGAGAAGCTGTACATCAGGCGACTGGTGGCGTAAATCTGTGCGTTGAATGCACTCAGCAGCGCCAGCACGATGATGACCTCCATGAACTCCACCACGCCGGGGATATTGGCCAGTGCCAGCACGCGGGTGAAGGGGGAGTCCGCAGCGCCTTCGGCAGCGCCCAAGGTCTCGTATGGCAGGAGGGCGGTGATGATGAACACCGCGCCCAAGTAGAAGATGGAGATGCGCCAGATCACGGCCCGCACGGCGCTGGCGATGGACTCGGAGGGCTTCTCAGACTCAGCGGCGGCGATGGTCACAATCTCGATGCCGCCGAAGGCGAAGGCCACAGCCAGCAGACCCGCTGCCACGCCGGCGAAGCCGTTCGGGGCGAAGTCCGAAAAGTGGCTCAAGCCCGGGGAGTCATAATCCGGGAAGAAGCTGAACAGCAGGCCCAGACCGATGATGAGGAACAGCACGATCACGGCGACCTTGATGAAGGCGAACCAGTACTCGAACTCGCCGAAGCCGCGCACGGCAGCAAGGTTGACGATGGTGAAGATCACCACGGCCACCAGGCCGGGAATCCACCCGTCCACGCCAAACCAGTTGCCCATGATGGCACCGGCGCCGGTGATCTCCGCGCCCATCACCATGATGAGCATGAACCAGTACAGCCAGCCCAGGGAGAAGCCAGCCCAATCGCCAAAGGCCATCCGGCCATAGGTGGCGAAGGTGCCAGAGGCAGGCCGGGCAGCGGCGAGCTCGCCCAGCATCTGCATGACAAAGATGACCAGGATTCCGGCGACCGCGTAGGAAAGCAGCACGGCGGGGCCTGCGGCCTGGATGCCCACGCCGGTGCCGAGGAACAGGCCCGCGCCCACGGCGGAGCCCAGTCCCATCATGGTCAGGTGGCGGGTCTTGAGGCCATGCCCCAGCTGGTTCGCCGGGCCCGCTCCCGGCTGCGCGCCCTCAGCGGCGGTAGTTGTGTGGCTAGACATAGCTGAAATTAGACCACATTGTCTTGTGATCCATAGCATTACCCGTGTAATCGCGGGGGTCACCCCACCCCGGTGCCCCGAGCGCGCCAGCCTAGGAGAGCCTAGGATCGGTGAAGATGAACACGAATGACACGGCACAAACCATCGACATCTACGCGGACGCGGTCACCCTCACTCGCCAACTGGTGGATGTGTACAGCGAGTCCCACCAGGAACAGCAGATCGTCGACCTGCTCGAACCCGGCTTGGCCTCCATCGACAACGTGGAGCTGACCCGCAGCGGCAACACCCTGGTGGCCCGCACGAACCGGGGGTTGGGGGACAGAATCGTCCTCGCTGGCCACATCGATACGGTCCCCCCGGCGGATAATCTTCCCTCCCGCCGCGGCGAGGATCCGGCCACGGGGGAGGACACGATCTTCGGCCTGGGCAGCGTGGACATGAAGTCCGGCGCGGCCTGCTACATCAATGCGTTTGCGCACCTGGCCAATGATGATCGCCTCGCCTGTGACCTCACCTTGGTGCTGTATGAGGGCGAGGAGGTCGCCACCAAGTACAACGGCCTGAACCACCTCGCCCAGTCTGACCCGCACCTGTTGGAGGGGAACCTCGCGCTGCTGGGCGAGCCTTCGGGCGCGATGATCGAGGCCGGCTGCCAGGGCACCATCCGCGTCAAGGTCACCGCCCACGGCACACGTGCCCATTCCGCGCGCGCATGGCTGGGTGAAAACGCTCTGCACAAGCTCGCCCGCGTGATCGTGCGGGTGGGGGACTACCAGCCGCAGGATGTGGTCATCGATGGCCTGACCTACAAGGAGGGCCTCAACGCCGTGGTGGCGGAGTCCGGCGTGGCCACAAACACCATCCCGGATGAGGCCTGGGCATTCATCAACTTCCGCTTCGCCCCGAACCGTTCCGTGGACGAAGCCCTCGAGCATGTGTGGGAGGTGCTGGGGGTAGGCACTCCCGAGTCCCCGGCGGATGGTTTTTCTCTTTTTCTCGACGACGCCGCCGCGGCCGCCCTCCCCGGACTCAATCAACCTGCGGCTGCCAGCCTCATCGCCGCCACGGGTGGCAACGTGCGGGCAAAGTTTGGGTGGACCGATGTGGCTCGCTTTTCCCAACTGGGCGTGCCCGCCGTGAATTTCGGGCCGGGCGATCCGGGCCTGGCGCACACAAAGGACGAGCGGTGCCCGGTAGCCCAGATTGAACAGGTCAGCGCCCAGCTCCTCGCCTTCTTGACGAATTCAGCAAGCTAGACAACCCCTACACATTCACCTTTCACGACAAGGACGACGTATGACGACGAATAACGACAACCGCACGACCGACTTCAGCATGAGGGGGCCGGTGCTGCTGCGCGGGTCTCAGCGCGCCGGGAAGCAGCCCTCCACCACGGATCAGCGCCTGTTGGACCAGCAGACGAACACGGATTGGCTGCACACGGATCCGTGGCGGGTCATGCGCATCCAGTCCGAGTTCGTGGATGGCTTCGGCGCGCTGGCTAAGATCCCGAAGGCCATCACGGTGTTCGGCTCTGCCCGGGTGAAGCCGGGGCACCCGTACTACGAGAAGGGCCAGGAGCTCGGCCGGTTGATTCACGAGGCCGGGTACGCCACGATCACCGGCGGCGGGCCTGGTTTGATGGAGGCGCCGAACCGCGGCGCGAAGGAGGCCGGTGGCCTTTCGATTGGCTTGGGTATTGAGTTGCCGATGGAGCAAGGCCTCAACAAGTGGGTGGAGATGGGGCTGAACTTCCGCTACTTCTTTGTGCGCAAGACGATGTTTTTGAAGTACTCCCAGGCTTTCATCTGCCTGCCGGGTGGGTATGGCACCCTGGATGAGCTCTTCGAGGCCTTGGTGATGGTGCAGACGGAGAAGGTGCGCAAGTTCCCCATAGTGCTGATCGGTACCGAGTTTTGGGGTGGCCTTGTGGATTGGATCAAGGATCGGCTCGTGGAGGAGGGGATGATCAGCCCCCAGGATGTGGATCTTTTCCACGTCACGGACGACCCAGCGGATGCGGTGCGGGTGTGCGTGGAGGCGCACGCTGACCGCGTGGAGTTCTTGAAGGCGCGGCAGGAGGCGCTGAAGGCGCAGCAGGATGAAATCAATGAAGAGCTTTCCACCCTTGAGGTAGATTAGCTTCTATGTATCTCTTAGTGTCTCTGGTCGGTGCGGCGTTGGTGGGGGCAACACTGACCGTGCTCTTAGCCCAGGTGTTTGGCCGGGGAGAGATGACTGAACCCGTGGCTGCCCGCGTGGAAGACCGGCAGCACATCACCCAGTACGGTCCGGACGTGACCGCCGAGGATGTGCGAAACGTGCAATTCAGCCAGTCTCTGCGCGGGTACGATCCGCGGGAGGTAGATATGTTCCTTGACGTGATTCAGCAGCGTTTAGCTGAACTGGAGAAGCAGCAGCCCATTGGGAAAGGTTTGAGGTAAAAAGACGTGGCACCCACTCCATCGATTCCGCAGAAGGTCATCAACTTTTCCGCCGGTGAAGCCTTGGAAGGCAGCGAGATCATCGCCGTGCGCATCGTGCGGGGCGCGCAAGCGGCCGATCCCCAGATCACGGCAGAGGGTGTGTGGGAGGTGACAGTTCCACAGCAGCCTTCCCGCCCGCTGGATCTGACTGACGGCAAGGAGTTTGCCGATGACGGTTGGCGCGGCGCAGGCGGGGCGCTCGTCCGCCGCCTGAACAAGGTGGTGGAGCACCACCCGGTGCGGGCGAAGAAGCATGTCGTCCAGGTGGAGCTTCCGGAAGAAGTCACGGCGGAAAACGTGCGCTCCCTGGCCATTGGTATGACTGTGGGTGGTCACACGTTTAAGACCACGAACGAGAAGCGTGGAGCCAAGGTGCGCCGCGTCCACGTGGTCCTGCCAGGCGCGGGCAAGGGCAATGCAGGGGACAAGCAGCAGCAACTCGCTGATGCCGTGCACGCCGGTGCGGCTCTAGGTGCGGCGACGTGCCTGTCCCGCGATCTGTCCAACACCCCCTCCAACGTGAAGTCCCCGGAATGGCTGGCCAAGAAGGCGAAGAAGCTGGTGGGGGACATGGAAGGCGTCAAGGTGCGGCTGCGCGACGCCGAATGGCTGAAGACCAAGGGCTTCGGCGGCATCCTCGCCGTCGGGCAGGGTTCATCCCGCCCGCCCATGCTCATCGAGCTGGTGTGGGACCCAGAAGAGGTGGGCAAGAAGCGCAAGCGGCCCACCGTGCTGCTGGTGGGTAAGGGCGTCACCTTCGATACCGGTGGCGTGAGCATCAAGCCATCCAAGGGCATGGAGACGATGATCACCGACATGACCGGTGGGGCGAGCGTCATCGCGGCCTTCCGCGAGCTGGCTCGCCAGCAGACATCCCGCAAGGTCGTCGCCCTCATCCCCACCGCCGAGAACATGGTCGGCGGAAACTCTTACCGCCCAGGTGACGTGGTGGAGCACTACGGCGGCATCACCACCGAGGTGGCGAACACGGATGCCGAGGGGCGGATGTTGCTGGCCGATGCGATCAGTTACGGCACCCGGAAGTACAAGCCCGCCATGGTGGTGAGCCTGGCGACCCTGACGGGCGCGGCCAAGGTCGCGCTGGGCTTGCGTACCGGTGCGGTGTTCGCCCCAGAGTGGGGAGCGGGCGTAAAGCTTTCCCGCCGAGGGTCCGCCGTGGGGGAGCGCTGGTGGCCACTGCCCATGCCGGACTACGTGGAGGACGCGGTTGATTCCGCGGTCGCTGATGTGCGCCAAGCACCTGGTGGTCCGGGGGCGACGACCGCCGCGATGTTCCTGCGCAGGTTCACCCGGGGCGTTCCGTTCGTGCACCTGGACATCGCCGGTCCAGGGCGGGCTGAATCGACCTACGATGAAGTCACTCCGCTGGGAACGGGCTTCGGCGCCCGTACTCTCGTGCAGTGGCTGCGCCGCTAGGCCCGCGCTAGGCCACAATTCCCCACGTATCCCGGTGTGCGCCGGTGGGTGGCTGGTGGTCTAGAATTAGGCCTTAAGTTTTTGACTAACAGGAAGGTGCCGCCGTGCTCGCAGATGTGATCGATCTCTTGGCTGATCCCGTAGATGGCTCCCGGCTTTCCGCCGGCGACGAAGAGTGGCGAACCCTGGTTTCTGAGTCTGGCCACAGCTACGATGTCGCCCGCCAAGGGTACGTCACCCTCGCAGGAGGCTCCGGCCTGCGCTACTCAGGTGATGACGCCTCCATGATCGAGGCCCGCGAAACATTCCTCTCCGGCGGGCACTTCGCACCCTTCGTGGAGTCCGTCACTCACCACGTGGAGCAGGTCCTCGATGAGTCCGGCCTGCCACATGGCGCCGCACCTTCCCTCGTAGAGATTGGCGCAGGCACTGGGTATTACCTCTCCCACGCGCTGGACACCATCGACGGTTCCCGCGGCATCGGTATCGACGTGTCTACCGCTGCGGCCAAGCGCCTTGCCTCGGCACACCCCCGCGTGGGGTCCGTGGTGGCTGACGCCTGGTCCCGCCTGCCCATCAGGTCAGAGAGCATTGACGCCATAACGGTGGTGTTCGCCCCCCGCAACGCTGCCGAGTTCGCCCGCATCCTCACCCCCGGCGGTCAAGTGGTTGTCCTCACCGCAGAGGTGGGCCACTTGGGCGAGCTGCGTGAGCCGCTGGGAATCATCGACGTGGAAAAGGGCAAGGTGGACCGCATGATCGCCCAGGCGTCTGGGCACTTGGTGCCGGTTGGTGACCCGGAGACCATTGAGTTCACGATGAACCTGGATCAGGCGAGCATCGCCGCCCAGATCGGCATGAGCCCCTCCGCACGCCACATCCACCCAGACATGCTGGCGGAGCGCATTGCCGCCCTGCCGGAGACCATGGAGGTCACGGCAAGGGCCTCAGTGACCCGACTGGCTAAGGCCCACTAGCTTTCCTCAAAAACCCCTTCGGCCACATCGCGATCCGCGAGGATGGCCTCTGCCTGGAATCGTTCCTGCTCCTCAGGGGACGTCAAGCCGGCCTGCATGCGCATCAGCTGCTGGCCGGCTGTCTGCATGGAAGCCTGCACCTTCGCGCCACCGGAGGTGGACACGTCAATGCTGGCCACACGGGACTCGGAGGGGATCATGCTCGTCAGCGTTGCAGCTCCGCCATTGGCGAAGACCTCGCACACGGGGGAATCAAAGAAGACCGTCAGGGCCTCAGACTCCGCCGGTTGCAGCGTGGCGGTGCGGCTCTCTCCGCTGGGGTGGCGTGTCACCGTCACCTTGTCTGCGCTGTAAACGACCGTGGCGATAGGGCTGCCGGATTCCGCGGTGAGCTGCACGGTCACCTCGCCCTGCTTCGCATCCAACTGGGCTGCCCAGATGAACGCGTAGTCAGAGAAGGAACGCACAGCCATGGGCGCGCCGATGATGTCCTGGTACAGGACACCGTCGATCAACGAGAGGTACCGCGGGGCAGTCAGGCAGTTCGCCCACGTGCTCTCCAAGGACGGGTGGCTGCCGACGAGGCCGAACATCACGGGAGTTTCGCGGTTAATGATGCGGGGGCGGGTGAAGTCATGGCCGTGATCCAGCGGAGTGAACGGGGTGGTCACGTCAAAGCGGGAGCCGGACAGGGAGCCGACGAGGTAGCCAGTCAGCTCTGTAGCCTCCTCACCGGCACCCGGGTAGGTCACGAAGATGACGTCATGGCGGGTGCCCGTGGTGGCGTCGCCCATAGAAACAATGCGAGGAGCAAACGGGCGAGAATCCCGCACTGCCTCCGCCGGAACCTCCAGGGGGCCAACGACCTGCCAATTCTGGCGATCGGCGGAACGGAGGACCACAATGCGGGCATCGGACTCGCCTTCCAAGGCCAGGGCGAGCATGAGCCACGGCTGGTCGGGGAAAGCGTCATCCTCGTGCTTAATGACGCACGGGGCCACGAGGTTGTCCACGGCAAAGGCGGAGTCTTCAATCGTCACAGGCCCCAAGCGCTCCACGCGGGGGTCCGCCTCTGATGGGTCGTCCGAAACATCGATGAGCTCGGAGACATCGCCGACATAGGCGCGCTGGATGGTGAACGACCGCGGACCGCGGTTGCCGTGATCCACGGCGGTGCCGAGCGCTTCGGCGGAATCTGCCCCATCGGCGGAGGTGGTGACGAAGAACAGCTCCACAGCATTGCCCCCGACCGGGACGGTGGCGCCGGCGAGAATGTCAATCTCGGTGTCCTGGCCGGTGTCCTGCTGGGGAACGAGGACGTCATCGCAAACGTCCCAGTCATAGGCCACATCGCTGGCAACCTGGTGTGCCCAGCGAGAGCCTTCCCCGGCACGGGGCCGGAACTGGTGGAACACGTGCATAGAACCATCGACAACAAGGGCTCCGGCGGGAGCCTCTAGCACGCCGGTTTCGGCGGTAATGTGCAGCTCCGGGCGGTGCTTGTGGGAAGAGGAAACCATGACTTCATTTGTACCAGCGCTTCGAGGATAGCGCCTGAACTACAGAAGGCTGCGGTACACCCCGACCGTCTGCTCCGCGATGGTGGCCCAGCTGAATGTGGACACCGCGCGCTCGCGCCCGGCATCTCCAAAGCGTGCGACGCGCTCAGGATCAGCCAGCAGCGTGTTGGCGGCCTCCGCCAGCTGGGCTTCGAAGGCTGCGGGATCCGCCTCATCGTAATGGACCAGGGTGCCCGTGACACCGTCCTGGACAACCTCCGGGATGCCGCCCACGTCGCTGGCGATCACGGCGGTGCCGCAGGCCATGGCCTCTAGGTTCACGATGCCCAAGGGCTCATAAATGCTGGGGCACAGGAAGGCATCGGAGGCGGTGAGAACTTCCTGCAGCTGCAGGCGCGGGAGCATTTCTTTGACCCAGTGGACGCCATCGCGTTCCTCTTGGAGTTGGCGGACAAGCTCCGTGACCTCGGCTTCAATCTCTGGAGTGTCAGGGGCTCCAGCGCACAGGATGACCTGGATGGCAGGATCCATGTGGCGTATGGCCTTGAGCAGGTGGGGCACGCCCTTCTGGCGGGTAATGCGGCCGACGAAGCTGATGATGGGGCGGGAGGGATCAACACCCAGCTCGTTAAGTACAGAGCGGCCAGTGGCCTCCTCCGCCTCTTGGTAGAGAGGGCGGGGCTGCCAGAGCTCAGAATCAATGCCATTGAGCACCACGTGGATCTTGTCCGCATCCAGGCTCGGATAGGCATCCACGATGGCCTCTTTCATCTTGGCGGACACGGCAATCACGGCATCGGCATATTCCATCGCGTTCTTTTCTGACCAGGAAGACACCAGGTAGCCGCCGCCCAACTGCTCCCGCTTCCACGGGCGGTGCGGCTCCAGCGAATGCGCGGTGGCCACGTGGGGCACGTCATTGAGCAGTGCTCCCACGTGGCCACCGAGGCCGGTGTACCAGGTGTGGGAGTGAATAACGTCTGCCTCATGGACGGCGTTTGCCATGCGGAGACCGGTGGACAGGGTCTGCACGGAGGCATTGGCGCCGGCCAGTTCCGGATCAACGCCGTGAACATACACATCGGCCTCATCGCGAGGGCCGCCCATGCAGTGAACATCCACCTGTTCCAGCTGGCGCATGTAGCGCACGAGTTCCGTGACGTGAACTCCGGCGCCACCGTAGATCTCTGGAGGGTATTCCTTGGTCAGCATTGCGATCCGCATGCTTTTTAGACTAGTCCGCTTGTCGCAGGTGCGCTGGGTATAAAAAGTTTCGTCGCTTAGACAGCGAAAACTTCCCAGCGGCGCTAGGTTGGAAGGTGTGAAGAGCACAGCGAACGTCCTGTCCATCGTCCTAGCTGGTGGCGAAGGGAAGCGGTTGTACCCCTTTACCGCGGACCGTGCCAAGCCAGCCGTTCCCTTCGGCGGCAACTACCGCCTCATTGATTTTGTCCTGTCCAACCTGGTCAACGCGGGCTACTACAAGATCTGCGTGCTCACCCAGTACAAGTCCCACTCACTGGACCGGCACATCTCCCAGTCTTGGCAGCTCTCCGGCCTAGCAGGGCAGTACATCACACCTGTCCCGGCACAGCAACGGCTGGGCAAGCGCTGGTTCACCGGATCCGCGGATGCGATCCTCCAGTCCTTGAACCTGGTCTATGACGAGCGGCCGGAATACATCATCGTCTTCGGGGCGGACCACGTGTACCGCATGGATCCGCGCCAGATGGTGGAACAGCACATCGCCTCCGGCGCCGGGGTCACCGTGGCGGGGCTGCGTGTGCCGCGCGAGGAGGCTACTGCCTTCGGCGTGATTCAGGCGGACGAATCCGGGAAGATCGAGCAGTTCCTCGAAAAGCCTGCGGACCCGCCACACGTGCCGGACGATCCGAATACTGCCTTCGCATCCATGGGCAACTACGTCTTCACGGCCGAGACCATGATCCAGGCGCTGAAGGATGACGCGGAGGATGACAACTCCAACCATGACATGGGCGGGGACATCATCCCGCGCCTCGTCGCCCAGGAACAGGCGTATGTGTATGACTTCTCCGAGAACGCAGTGCCGGGGGAGACGGAGCGGGATAAGGGGTACTGGCGGGATGTCGGCACCGTGGATGCCTTCTATGATGCACATATGGACCTCATCAGCTTGCACCCGGTGTTCAACCTCTACAACCAGCAGTGGCCTATTCACACCGCAGAAACGGGCAACCTGCCCCCGGCGAAGTTCGTCAAGGGCGGGCTAGCTCAATCCTCCATGGTGGCCGCTGGGTGCATCATCTCCGCCGGCACGGTGCGCAATTCAGTGCTCAGTGAAAACGTGGTGGTGGAAGAAGGCGCCACTGTTGAAGGGTGTGTGATCATGCCAGGCGTGCGCATCGGCAGAGAAGCCGTGGTGCGGCACGCCATCATTGATAAGAATGTGATGATTTCCCCCGGGGAGATCGTGGGAGTGGACCGTTCCCGCGATGCTGAACGCTTCACGGTATCTGCCGGTGGCGTGGTGTGTATCGGCAAGAACGAGGTTGTTTAGAGCTTGGTTACTACCGTGATGCCCGCCCCCAGGGGGAGGCGGGACACGCGGGCACCAGACAGCTCCCGCAGCGTCTCATCCGCTTGGCGGGCCTGCACGGTCTGGCGATCCGTGCGGGAATCATCGGCAACCAGCCCATCGAGCAGCGTATCTAGCAGGACCAAAACTCCGCCGGGGCGCAAAGCGGGGATGGTCTTTTCGGCAGTTGCGGCAATATCCTCCACGGCGGTTTCTGCCACGACCACGTCATAGCTATCGGAGGCGAGCCTGCCGATCACATCAAGGGGGGCGCTGGGGAGGAAGCGGAAGGTATTGGGGCGCTGGTCCGCCTCCGCAAACGCGGCCTTCGCCAACTGCTGGTGCTGCACTTCAGGGTCAATGCAGGTCAGGTGCCCGGTGGCGCCCCCGCTGTTCAAGCCCGCGAACAGGTGCAGGCCAATGACGCCGCTGGCGGGGCTCATGACCACAGCAGTGGGTGTCCGATCCTCCACGGCGGCGGTGCCGGCAGCGCGCGCGGCGAGGAACTCAATGAACTCTGCGGTCACGGCATCGGGTACTGGCAGGCCGAACTCCCCGGCGGCCTCCTGGGCGTGCAGAATGACATCATCCTGCGGCGCGGTGGCGCCAACAAAAGAGCAGATAGAGTCCCAAGAAGATTCATGTGCAGCGTTCACGCCCCAGACTTTAGGTCACTGACAGGCCAAAACCGTAGGAGGGTGACGGCATGTCACGCGGGGCCGTCGAAAAAAGAAAAAGCAGTAAACGCTTGTGAATGATGTGACTCAACCTTCACAGCAAACTAACAGGCGGAGGCTAACAGTTTGCAATGCGAATAGTCCACAATGGAACCATGACCGTGGATCAGAGCACAGCACCCCGCACTACCGCCGACTTCGACGCTGGCACCGGCACCATGCCGAGCTGGGCGGAACTGGTCTCTGAACACGCCGATAGCGTCTACCGCTTGGCCTACCGCCTGAGCGGTAACCAGCAAGACGCAGAAGACCTCACGCAGGACACCTTCATGCGGGTGTTCCGCAGCCTTAAGAATTACAAGCCCGGCACCTTTGAAGGCTGGCTGCACAGGATCACCACCAACCTCTTCCTCGACATGGTGCGCCACCGCTCCACCATCCGAATGGAGGCCCTCCCAGAAGACTATGAGCGCTTCGCGGGTGACCTGGCTGATCCGGAGCGGGTCTTTGACATGAACAATCTGGATCCGGCGCTGGAAAAGGCACTCGATCAACTCGCGCCAGATTTCCGCGTGGCCGTGATTCTCTGTGACGGCCTAGGCATGAGCTACGACGACATTGCACAGACCCTGGGCGTCAAGATGGGCACCGTGCGTTCCCGCATCCACCGGGCGCGCGCCCAACTGCGGGGCACGTTGGAACGCAGCGAAGGTGAGCTCTACTTCGTGGGGTAGATCAAACCCACGGGCTCGGCCCCGCCCGCACGGCGTAAAGTCAACTGCAGCAAGAACACACAAGATCCGGCACCCGATAGAGATGGAAAGGACGCCACCGTGAGCGCACCGCACAGCGATGACGTAACGGCAGACATGGATGCGCACACACAAGCGCCCAGCGGATTGTCCATCGATCACCTCTCCCCAGAAGCCATCGCCGCGCTCGTGGACGAGGAGCTGCCGCGTAAGGCAGAACACCGCGCGAAAGTGCACCTCGTGCACTGCAAATACTGCAGGGACGAGGTCAACGCGCAGCGCCAGGCGGCCTCCCGTCTGCGTGAGCACGCCACAGACGTGCAACCGCCGATGAGCCTCCTAGACAGGCTGCGCCGCATCCCGGAGGAATGCGATCACGCCGATGACCAGCACCACTTCGGAATCGACGGCCGCCGCCGGCCGCAGGGGATTACCGACCGGGTGGACCTTATGATCCGCAAACTCGGGCGTAGACAGCGCTAAAGGTGCCGAAGGGTTAAGCTAGAACAGTGTTTTCCAATGTTGGTTGGGGAGAGATCCTCGTTCTACTCATCGTAGGCCTGCTGCTCATCGGGCCGGAGCGCCTCCCTGGGCTCATCAAGGAAGTCCAGGCCGTGCTATTGGCGGTCCGCAACGCTGTGACTCAAGCGCGCGAACAGCTCGATGGTGAGCTGGGGGAGGACTTTAGGGAGTTCTCCAAGCCCCTCAAGGAACTCAACAACGTCCGCCAGATGGGGGCCAGGGGATTCATCACGAAAACCCTGCTGGATGGGGATGAATCATTCCTCACCCCCTTTGACGAAACGAAAAAAGAACTTCAAGATACCGCGAATAGCCTGAAGACGCGGGGGCGTGGCGGCGTCGCACCGAAAAAAGCCACCGCGGAACCGGAACGGGTGGAGATCACCCAACAAGCGGAATTCGGCGAATCGCGCCTGCAGGATGACATACCGGTGCAACAAGCAGGCGGGGAGGTCACCCAGGACCTCACCGACCCCAAGCAGCAATCCGGCGCGTGGGACGACGTGATCTAGCTCGGGTTCACGCCCAAATTCTTGCCGGCCAAGGAATCCTTGCGCTTCGCCAACTTCTCCGCGATGCCCGCGAAAGCCTTCGCGGCAGCGGACTGCGGCTCAGACTTGGCGATGGGATTGCCCACGTCCCCGCCGATGCGCAAGTTCGGATCCAACGGGATCTGGCCCAACAGGGGGACCTCAGCGCCCGTGATCTGCGTCAGCCGATCAGCCACCCACTGGCCGCCACCGCTGCCGAAGACCTCCATGGTGGAGCCATCGGGCATTTCCATCCAGCTCATGTTCTCAATCACGCCGCCGACGCGCTGCTGCGTCTGCTGTGCGATGGAACCGGCGCGCTCAGCGACCTCCGCCGCGGCGGCCTGCGGGGTAGTCACGATGAGTAGCTCCGCGTTCGGCACCAGCTGGGCCACGGAAATGGCCACGTCGCCGGTGCCCGGGGGAAGATCCAGCAGGAGAATGTCAATATCGCCCCAGAAGACATCCCCCAGGAACTGCTGGATCGCCCGGTGCAGCATGGGGCCGCGCCACACAACGGGGGCGTTATCGCCCACGAAGTGACCGATGGAGATGAGCTTCACCCCGTGGCTGATCAGCGGCATGATCATCTCATCGACCTGGTGGGGCTTGTCAGTAGAGCCCATGAGGCCGGGGATGGAGTGGCCGTAGATGTCCGCATCCACGATGCCCACCTTGAGCCCCTGCTTCGACAGGCTGATGGCGAGGTTGGCGGTGACGCTGGACTTGCCCACGCCGCCCTTGCCGGAGGCCACGGCGAACACGCGGGTGGTGGAGCCGGGCTGGGCGAAAGGGATGACCGGCTCCGCGGTGTTGCCACGGACCTTCATGCGGATCTCGCGGCGCTGCTCGTCGCTCATCACGTCTGTGGTGACGGTGACGGCGGCGACGCCCGGAACGGATTCCGCTGCCTCACGGGTCTTTCCCGTGAGGTGCGTCTTCATTGGGCAGCCGGCGATGGTCAGGTAGATCTCGATGGCAACGTTTGCGCCATCGATGGCGATGGACTTCACCATGCCAAGATCCGTGATGGAGCGGTTCAGCTCCGGGTCCTCCACGTAGGAGAGGGCGGAGCGGATGGCAGCCTCAGTGACAGGTGTGCCGGGCTGAGCTGCTGGGTTAGCGGGTGCGGAGGTGTTATCAGATGCGTCGGACATGATGGAAGCCAGTCTAACGCACCCCTCGTGGTACTAGTGGGGAGGGCTGGAGCTAAAGGATGCAGCTAGAGGGTGGGGTGTTCGGCGCCGTGCTGCGCTTCTTCGTCGCGCCGTTGGTCATCCAGCTTGTCATCGATGCGCTGCAGCAGGTCGGTGAGGTCTTCGAGCTCGCGGCGCAGGTAATCGCGGGTCACGGAGTCGCCAAGAGCAACGCGGACAGCGGCGACCTCGCGGGCGAGGAACTCCGTATCGGCCTTCGTTTCCGCGGCGCGGCGGCGGTCCTCAGCCAAGGAGACGCGGTCACGGTCATCCTGGCGGTTCTGGGCCAGCAGAATCAGTGGCGCGGCGTAGGCCGCCTGCGTGGAGAAGGCCAGGTTGAGCAGGATGAACGGGTAGGGGTCCCAGTTCCACCACATGCCGCCGATGTTGAGCAGCACCCAGATGATAACCACGATCGTCTGGATGAACAGGTATTTGCCGGTGCCGAGGAAGCGGGCGATGCCCTCTGCCACGCGCCCCACGCCATCACCATCGAGGTTGAGGCGCTTTTTCTTCCGCGCGGCGTCAGTTGGAGTGTCGAGGTCTGTGCGCTTGTAGCTGGTAGCCATGACGGTGCGTTACGCCCCCTTCTTGTTAGTTGTCCTGGTGTGGAGTGTTTGGTGCCCCGGGTGCCGCCGGTACCGCAGGTACGCGCCAGTCCTCCTCGCGCCAGTCCTCCGGCAGCAGGTGGTCCAGCAGGTCATCCACACTCACGGCACCGAGGAGGTGGTCGTCAGCGTCCAGCACAGGCCCGCAGACGAGGTTGTAGGTGGCGAAGTAACGCGCAGCGGTCTCTTGAGTATCTTCTGCGAACAGTGCCGGTAGCTCCAAATCCAGGATCCCGCCGACCAAAGTGGAAGGCGCCTCCCGCAGCAGTTTCTGCAGGTGGACGCAGCCAAGGTACTTGCCGGTGGGCGTCGCCTGCGGAGGGCGAACCACGAAGATCATGGAGGATAGGCTCGTCGGCAGCTCTGGGTTGCGGGCATGCGCCAGCGCCTCGGCCACGGTGGCCTGTGGGGTGAGGATGATCGGCTCCGGCGTCATGAGTGCGCCCACCGTATCGGGGGAGAAGGTCATGAGGCGGCGCACGGGCTCGGATTCCTCTGGGTCCATGAGTTCCAGCAGCACGTCGGACTGGTTGCCGGGCAGTTCGCTCAGGACGTCTGCGGCGTCATCCGGGTCCATCTCTTCCAGCACGTCTGCTGCGCGTTCGACATTGAGGTGGCTTAAGATGCCCGCCTGGTCGTCGTCTGGCATCTCCGCCAGCACGTCTGCCAGCAGCCGGTCATCCAGTTCCGCGGCGATCTGGTTGCGCCGCTCGTCAGACATGTCGCTCAGTGCGTTGGCCACGTCCGCGTTGCGCATGCCCTTGAAGCTGGCGATGAGCTCCGCGTTGTGGTTCACCGCTCCTGTGCCGCCGGCGTGCAGGCCCTGGATGTGCTCCAGTGGGATGACGGTGATGGCGGTGCGGCGGCCTAGCCGGGTGCGCTGAGTCACGGCCACGTTGCGGATCACCCATTCTTTCGTGCGGGACCGGGAAAGTTCGACGTCGGTGATTTCCACGGGCTTGCCGTGCAGTTCGGTGTGCTCCGGATCATCGGTGTGCACCTTGGAGCCCACGAGGTCGTCCATGACGGTGAGTTCACCGGAGCGGGACTTGAATGGGCGCAGGTTCACGGAGCTGGATACGGTGGTCACTTCCGTGGCGGTGATGCTGGCGATGCGCAGCATGGGCAGGAAGATCTTTCGCTTGTTGGCGATCTCCACCACGAGCCCGAGTGCCGTGGCTTTGTCTCCGTGGATCGTCACGACGACATCGCGCACGCGGCCTACGGTTTCTCCGTCTGGGCCCAGCATGACTAGTCCGGCTAGGCGCCCTGTATATACCCGGTTGTTGGTCATAGTGTCTTAGGTTACTTCACGGGCTGGTGTCCGGCTCATTTTGGCCTTCGTTGGGTTGGGCAGTGGGGTGGGTATGATGTTGGGCATGCGTATGTTGGGGCGATTGTGTGCCGGTGGCCTAGTTGGCTTGACCGTTGCTTTGGTGCTTATTGGGCATTCTTTGTGGCCGGTACACGCTGCCTGCGCGGGCGTTGCGGTGCTCGCGGTGCTTCTTGGTTCTCGCCGGGGCTCCGGTGGATGGAATCTCGTCGCTGTTTCCGCGGTGGTTGCCGCGTTCGTCCTGGGGTGGTTGTGATGAATCTTTTTACGGCGACGCCACCCCGCATCTCAATCCCCTCACCCCGCCACGGTGCCACCAAGGTGGCCGCTGCCTGCCTGAGTGTTCTGGCGCTGGCTGGCGTGACCGCGTGTTCTTCGGAACGTCAAGAGTTTGTGGTCGTGACGCCAGAAGCAGCTCAGTCTGGCGTACCCATGCCCGCCGGGCTGGCCGAGGCGCTGGGGGAACGGGCGAAACAGGCCCTGGTTAAGTCTGCCGAGCAGCATGAGGAGATTCCTGAGCGCGACGTCCAGGTGAAGGAGGTGTCCGCTGCGGATCGCCTCGCCGCGCTGCGCTCTGGGGAGGCTACCGTGGCCGTGGGTTGTGTGGGGGAGATGCTCCGCGAGCTTGATGGGCACAAAGCGCAGCACTTGCAGGAGCTTTACGCTGCTGAGGGGGATCCTGACCGGGAGAAGTGGTGGGACATCGTGCACTCGTCCATGCTGGGCTCCCTCCCGGCGGGGTTGTCCGCCACGTACCCCGGTGTGGCCTCGCCCTGCCCAGCCGATGGGCTGCCCCAGAACTCGGTGCTGCTGTTCGTGGGGGAGGACGTGAACCGGGATGACCTCACGGCGTTAAACAACATGATCGTGAGCACCTCGGACGAGGACCTGGAGGGCTAAGGCTCACTGCCCCGCAAGAAAGTGTTCCTAAAATATACGGAATCGGCTTCGAGCGTATATTTTAGGAACAATCTTTTGGGGACTGTAGTCCCCGGGCAGAAGTGAAGGGGTGCCCGCCTGGGCACCCCTTCACTTCCGAGCGATCGAAAAGCTACTACTTAGCGAACGCATCCTCCAGCAGCTGCTTTTGCTCCAGCTGGTGGACCTTGGCCACACCGGTGGCGGTGGAGGACTGTGCACGGCGGGATACCCGCTTCATGCTGAGGCCTTCCACGCGCTCCGGCAGCTGCAGTGCCAGGAACGGCCATGGGCCCTGGTTGGCGGGCTCGTCCTGGACCCAGCGCACCTCTGCGTTGGGGTAGTTGGAGAGCGCATCCTTGATCCGGTTGTGCGGGATCGGGTGCAGCATCTCCAAGCGGACGATGGCAACATCGTCACGCTTGTCCTGCTGACGCTTCTTCTCCAGCTCGTAGTAGATCTTGCCGGAGCACATCAGCACGTACTTGATGTCTTCATTCTTGCCGGACTGGTTCGGATCGTCGATGACGGAAGCGAACTTCTTCACCTCGGTGAAGTCCTCCACGCTGGAGACAGCCATCTTGTTGCGCAGCATGGACTTCGGGGTGAAGACGATCAGCGGACGCTTCAGGCTACCCAGCGCGTGGCGGCGCAGCAGGTGGAAGTAATTCGCTGGAGTGGATGGCTGAGCCACCGTCCAGGATCCTTCCGCGGACATCTGCAGGAAGCGCTCAATGCGAGCGGAGGAGTGGTCCGGACCCTGGCCCTCGTAGCCGTGTGGCAGCAGCATCACCAGGCTGGAGATCTGACCCCACTTGGCTTCGCCGGAGGAGACGTACTCATCAATGATGGTCTGGCCACCATTCATGAAGTCACCGAACTGTGCCTCCCAGGCAACCAGTGCATCCGGGTTGCCCACGGAGTAGCCGTACTCGAAGCCGATGCCGGCGAACTCCGTCAAGGAGGAGTTGTAGGCCTCGAACTTGCCACCGTTACCGGCTTCCTCGCCCAGAACCTGCAGTGGGTTGTACCGGTCGTGATCCTCGTGGTCGAAGAGCACGGCGTGGCGCTGGGTGAAGGTGCCGCGGAGGGAATCCTCGCCCACCAGGCGCACCAGCTTGCCGCCTTCCACCAGGGAGCCGAAGGCCAGCAGCTCTGCGAAGCCCCAGTCGATGTTGCCCTTGCGGGACATTTCCTGGCGGCGCTTGATTACAGGCGCCACGCGTGGGTGTGGCTTCAGGTAGTCCGGCACGTTGTAGAACAGATCACCGATCTTCTCGATGAGCTCACGGTCCACGGAGGTGTCCAGGCCGTGCGGCAGCTCCTGGGAGCCGGTGATGCCGCTCTGCTCCTTAGGCTTGGAGCCCTTCTCAGCCTCGCGCACCTCGTTGAACACGGTCTCCAGCTGCTCGTGGAAGTCTCGCTTGACCTTTTCCGCGTCTTCCTCGGACAGGTCACCGCGGCCGATGAGGGCCTCGGTGTACTGGTCACGGGAGGTGGGGAGCTGGCCGATGATGTTGTACATCAGCGGCTGGGTCATCGACGGATCGTCGGCTTCATTGTGGCCGCGGCGGCGGTAGGTCACCAGGTCGATGAACACGTCCTTGCCGAAGCGGTTGCGGTAGTCCACAGCCAGTTGTGCAACCCACACCACTGCCTCTGGATCGTCACCATTGACGTGGAACACGGGGCAGTCAAAGCCCTTAGCCAGGTCCGTTGCGTAGTACGTGGAGCGGCCGGCATCCGGGGTGGTGGTGAAACCGATCTGGTTGTTCACCACGATGTGCACGGTACCGCCCACCTGGTAGGCCTTCAGCTTGTTCAGGTTGATGGTCTCCTGGACCACGCCCAGGCCGGTGAAGGCGGCGTCACCGTGCAGCAGCAGCGGCATGACGGTGTGGTGGCTGCCCAGCAGATCGTCCTTCGCGCGGGAGATGCCCTCCATGACCGGGTTCACGGCCTCCAAGTGGGAGGGGTTGGCAGCCAGGGTGATATCGATTTCACCATCACCAAACATCTGGTGGTAGTGACCCTTCTGGCCCAGGTGGTACTTCACGTCACCGGAACCACCGGCGGATGCTGGGTCAATGTTGCCCTCGAACTCCGTGAAGATCTTGGAGTAGGGCTTGCCCACAACATTGGCCAGCACGTTCAGGCGGCCACGGTGAGGCATGCCGATGACAACCTCATCCAGGCCGGCGCCAGCTGCACGGTCGATGGCAGCGTCCATCATCGGGATCAGCGTCTCGGCGCCCTCCAGAGAGAAGCGCTTCTGGCCCACGTACTTGGTCTGCAGGAAGTTCTCAAAGGCCTCGGCGGAGTTGAGCTTCTGCAGGATGTACTTCTGCTCGGCCGGGGTGAACTTCGGCTGACCCGCCTCGATGCGGTCCTGCAGCCACAGGCGCTCCTCGGCGTCCATGATGTGGCTGTACTCGGAGCCAACCTTGAGGGTGTAGGCCTTGCGCAGTGCGCCCAAGACCTCACGCAGGGTCATGGTCTCGCGGCCATTGAACCCACCCACGTGGAAGGTGCGGTCAAAGTCCCACAGGGTCAGCCCGTGGGTCTCAATGTTCAGGTCAGAGTGATCCGGGCGGGGCAGGCCCGGCTGAGTCCAGTGCAGCGGGTCGATGTCCGCGATGAGGTGACCGCGGGAGCGGTAGGCCTCAATGAGCTGCATGACTCGGGTGGACTTGTCCACGCCGATGTTCGGCAGGTCTTGGGACCACCGCACGGGCGCGTAAGGCACGCGCATGTCGGTGAAGATCTCATCCCAGAACTCATCGTTGATGAGAAGGCGGCTCATGGTGCGCAGAAACTCGCCGGACTCAGCACCCTGGATGATGCGGTGATCGTAGGTGGAGGTGATGGTTACCAGCTTGCCGATGCCCATCTCGCCCAGGCGGTCCTCGGACGCGCCGGCAAACTCGGCCGGGTAATCCATGGAGCCCACGCCGATGATCGCGCCCTGGCCCTTGGTCAGGCGGGGAACGGAGTGGCGCGTTCCGATGCCGCCCGGGTTGGTCAGGGAGATGGTGACGCCGGAGAAGTCCTCCATCGTCAGCTTGCCGTTACGGCCGCGCAGAACAACGTCCTCGTACTTCTCCACGAACTCGTTGAAGGAGAGCGTCTCTGCTTCCTTGATGGCTGCCACCACCAGGGAGCGGGAACCGTTCTTGCCCACCATGTCAATAGCCAGGCCCAGGTTGATGTGCTCTGGGGTGACCAGGGTGGGCTTGTTGTCCACCAATTCGTAGGAGTTGTTCATGTCTGGGTGGGCCTTCACGGCCTTCACCAGCGCCCAGCCGATGATGTGGGTGAAGCTGATCTTGCCGCCGCCACGAGCCTTGAGGGTCTCGTTAATCATGCTGCGGTTTTCAAACATCAGCTTGGCGGGCATATCGCGCACGGAGGTGGCGGTGGGGATCTCCAGGGAGATGTCCATGTTCTTCACCACGGCCTTGGCAGCACCCTTAATGACGTGCTTGCCTGCCTCCGGGGCCTCCACGGGAGCCTTCGGCGCAGGTGGGGCTACCCGCTGGGGAGCGGGCTTCTTGCGGGGCTCTTCTGGGGTCTTGCCAGCCTTTTGGGCTGCCTTCTTCGGTTCCGGCGCCGGTGGGGCTGCCGATACGATGTCGCCAGTAGAGCCTTCCTGCGCAGGGGCGTTGCTCTTAAAGTACTCACGCCATTCAGCATCCACGGACTGTGGGTCCGCCTTATACTGCTGGTACATCTGGTCAACCAGCCACTCGTTTTGACCGAAATTCGCGCTGCTCACAGCAGGTCCTCGCCTCTTTTCTTCATGACTTCAGTCTCGCCGCTCCACCCTACTACAAGTGGAGCATGCGCCTACGTGCCGCCCTCGGGCTCAGCAGTAGCCTCTGCCTGCCACAATCTGGAATATGCGCCGCCGCGTTGCATGAGTTGGCTGTGCGTTCCCTCCTCAACAATTCGGCCTGCCTCCATGACCACCACGTGATCGGCATGGCGGGCGATGCGCAGCTTGTGGCTCACCACGAGCGCGGTTCTGCCCGCCGCGGCGGCTCTGAGGGCGTCCCAGACTGCCGCGTCGTCGGCGTCGTTGAGGTTCGCGGTGGGCTCATCCAGCAGCATCACTGCTGGTCGCAGGAGTTCTGCGCGTGCCAGGGCCACGATGTGACGCTGGCCGGTGGACAGGGGCGGGTGCCCGGGGCCGATCGGCGCGTCCAGCCCGCCGGGGATCGTGTCGATGACCCCGAGGCCGCCGATGCGTTCCAGCGCGCCGCGCACGTCCGCTCGTGTCGCGGTCGGTTGTCCGTAGGCGATGTTGGTTGCGATGGTGCCGTCAAAGAGATGTGGTTGCTGGGGCACTATTCCTATATGGCGACGCCACGACCCAGCCGAAATAGTTGTGATTTTAAATCCATCGGCGGTGATTGATCCTGACTGTGGCTCAAGGAATCGTGCCGCCAGACGGATGACAGTGGACTTGCCCGCGCCCGTGGTGCCGACGATGGCGGTAAGGCCTGAAAAATTATGGGAAAGATGGGCGGCGGCGGTGGCGTCGTCCCCAGAAGAATAAGAAAATGACACACCCGCGAAATCGAGAACAGGAGACGCAGACAGCGGCAGCGCCCCTTCCGGAGCCGGCGGCGTGGCGGGAGGGGTGGCGAGGAACTCAGAGATGCGCTCGGCGGACACGGTGGCCTGCTGGAACTGGTCGAACACCTGGGAGAGCTGCTGGATCGGGGAGAAGAACAAGCTGATGTAGAGGCTGAAAGCGATGACCGCACCCTGGGTGGCCGCCCCGGTGGAGACCAGGTGCGTGCCTACGCCAATCACCGCGACCTGCGCCAGCTGCGTCAGCAGGTTAATGGACGGGAAATACACGCTCACCGCAGCTTGATTCTGAGTGCGCACGCGAACGTAGGAGGCGGACCCCTCGCAGAGCGTGTCCAGCAGGTGCGGGACGAAGCGGTAGGCCTGCGCGGTCTGTTTCGCGGCCACGGCCTCCTGGTACACCGCGTTGACGTGCGAGATCTGCCGCCTCGCCGCGCGGTAGAGGCGCTTGGAGATGCGGCGGAAGATGACGGTGGCGATGGCGATGGCCGGGACCCACGCCATGACGACCGCCGCGAGGACCGGGTTGATCATCACCAAGGCAGTGCTGATCCCCAGCAGCACAGTGACAGAGGCGATGGACTGGCTCAAGCCGGACTGCAGGAAGGTGGATAGGGTATCGATGTCCGTGGTCAGCCGCGTGGTGATGGCGCCGGCGGGCCGGGAGTTCAGCCACACCAGATCCAGATTGTGCAGGTGGTGGAACATGCGCAGCCGCAGGGCGTAGAGCATCTTCTCCCCGGCCAGGGAGGTGATCACTTCGGTGGCGGCGAGGGCGGCCCAGCTGGTCAGGACAACAACCAGGGCAGCTGCGGCGGTCTGCAGCACCGTGGTGGTATTTGATTGGGTGACGCCACCGTCCAGCGCGTGCCGAATCATCGCAGGTAGTGCCATGTCTGCGGCGGTAGAGATGAGAAGCGTGGCCACGGCGGCGGCGACGAGCCCCGGGGCGAGCGCGAACATGTCCTTCAAGGCGAAGGGGCCGGTGAGCTCGCCGGTGGCGGGATCCGCATCCGGGATGGTGGGAGGCTCCAGGTGTGTGGACGTGGACTCGGCGGGGGTCTGCGATTGTGGATCCGTGGGCGCGCCGGTGGGGGCTGGGGGCAAGGTGATGGTCTGATCTGGCACCCAACCGTGGGTTGATTCCCGGTGAGACACCAGGATGACCGTGGGGTTCCAGGGCAGGTTGTTGAGGTGGGCCAGGACGCGGGCTTCCGTGCGCGGATCCAGGGCCGATGTCGTGGAATCGAAGATGAGGGTGGAGCTGCGCCGGAGCACGGCCCTGGCGATGCCCAGGCGTTGCCTTTGCCCTCCGGAGAGCCCAGCGGCCCCGGTGCCCAGGCGGGCTTGCAGGCCGCCGATGGTGGCAATGTCATGGTCGAGAGCAGCCAATCGGAGGGCCTCGGCGAGCTCTGCGTCCGTGGCCGGGTGGCCAAGGCGCAAGTTATACGCGACGGTGCCGGTGAAGATGAAGGGATCTTCGGTCACCAGGATTGCGTCGGGAGGCTGCGCTCCGGTGAGGCGTGGCGTGGCCGGGCTGTGCTGGCCTGCCAGTGCCTGGGCGAGGATCGTCTTGCCGGATCCTGCCGGGCCGGTGACCAGGACCTTGCAGCCGTGGGGGATGTCCAGGTCGATGTCTTTTCCCCACGGCATGGTGATGGTGCCGCGGAGTGCGGGGGATTGGGTGGAAGTGTTGCTGGAAGGGCTGGCTGACGAGGTGGACATGGCGGGGAGGTCGATGAGCTCGAACACCCTGTCCACGCTGGGAGCGGTGGTGTGAAGGGATACGAGCATGCTGGCCGCCAGCCGGCTGAGCCTGGCCAGCATGGTGACGTACGTGGCCACGGTGAGGAACTCCCCGGCGGAGAGCTTGCCGGTGATCGCCAGCCATCCTCCCACGGCGATGGTCACGACCAGCGCTATATTGGGTATGGAGGTCAGGGCGGGGCGAAAGCGGGCGGACAAGCGGGACACCCACATCGCTGCCGAGTATTGCCGGCAGGCGAGGGTGCGGTAGTGCTCCCACTCGCGCTGTTCCTGGTGGAAGGCGCGTACCACTTCCGCACCGGTGACCACCTTTTCCACCTGCCCGGTGATCTCTCCGGCGGATTCCTTGACCAGCCGGGAGGGGT
>DXFZ01000110.1 GCA_019114175.1 Candidatus Corynebacterium gallistercoris | reverse complement strand
GAGCAGCAGCACCAGCGCCAGCCCCACCACGAGTGCCAGGTAGATCGGCATGGACTGCGCCAGCCGGTCGGTGACGTCCTGCAGGATCGGGATGAACCCGGTGATCCCCATGTCCACGCCCGTCGCAGCCTCAATCTCCTTCTGCTGCGCCCGCAGGGCGTAGATCAGGTCCACGGTCTCCTCGTCCCGCAGGCCCGTCGTAGGCGTGACCAGGATCTGTGCCGTGGTGCCATCGGGGCTCTGGCCGACCAGCTGCGCATGCTGCACGCCGATGTTGTTGCTCATCTGGTCGGTTGTATAGATAAGCGACGCCGCCACCGCCGCCCCCTTATCGCCCTCCTCGTGCGGACCTTCCTGCGCCTGAATATAGGGCTGCAAGGCCACTGCCTCTTCGTCCACGTTTTCAGCATTAACCACCAGCAGAAACGGCGCATTACGGCCAGGGCCGAAGCCCTCCTTAATGAGCTCAGCGGACTTGCGCTGGGTGGAGTCCACGTTGGCGGTCATGTCATTCGGCAGGGAGAGCTGCAGGTTCATCGCCGGGATCGTGAGCAGCGCCAGGGACAGCATGACCACCCCGATCATGGTGCCGGGGATGCGGTACACCAACCGGATCCACTTCTCCTCCACGCCGTGCTTCTGCTGCTCCCCGCCGGGCTCACTAGAACCATCACTCTGAGAGTCGGAGGGGGTGGCGGTGGTGGCGTCGCGCTTAAAAATACGGCACCCACCCAACCCCAGGAGCGCGGGCAGCAACGTGAGAGCCACGAGCACCGCGATGAAGACGCTCGCGGCGGCGAAATAACCCATGTAAGAGAGGAAAGGAATGTCCGCCAGGCGCAACCCCACCAGCGCAATGATGACCGTGGCGCCGGCGAAGATCACCGCGGAACCGGCGGTGCCGCACGCTAGGCCGATGGCGTCCGTGCGGGAGCGGCCCTGGCGGAGCTCGTCACGGTAACGGGACATGATGAACAGGGCGTAATCGATGCCCACGGCCAGGCCGATCATCACGCCCAAAGTGGGGGTGATGGAGTTCAGCGGGATCAAGGCCGTGGCGCCCAACGTCAGCAGCGCGCCGATGCCCACACCCACCACCGCCGTGATCAGCGGCAACCCCGCCGCCAGCAGCGAGCCAAAGGTAAAGAACAAAATAATGAGTGCCACGATGATGCCCGCCACCTCGGAGATCGGCTCCACCGCGATGGGATCACCGAAGCCCGGGCCGCCGATCTCCACGGTGAGCCCGGCCTCGCGGGAAATGTCTGCCGCGGCGGTGGTGGTTTCCCGGTCCTCGTTGGTCACGTCACCGGGGACGGGCACGTCAAAGGTGAAGGTGGACACGCCAATGCGCCCGTCATCGGAGACGACGCGCAGGTTGTACGCGTCCTCCTTCGCGGTGACCTCCGGCAGGCCTTGGGCGGTGAGCTGCTTGACCAGCTCCTCCTGGATGCCTTCATTGACCGTGACTGGGTTGCCGAACTGCTGGCCCGCCTCAAAGTTGGGCACCGTGTCCTCCAGCGCGGCCATGGTGGCATCCATGGCCTCCATGTACTGTGGCTCGTCCAGCGTGTGGCCTTCCGGGGCCTGGAAGACCATGTTCACATCCGCGGCCTCTGCCGGGTTGCGCGAGTCCGGGAACTTCTCCAGCAGCAGCTTGGTGGCGTGGGAGGAGGGGACATCCTGGATCTCGAAGACATCGTTGAAGCCCTTTTGAAAGGTGAGCGCGAGGCCAGCCACGGTGGCGAACAGGATCAGCCACACGGCGATCACGCGCTTCTTATGCAGGTAGGACCAGCGCCCCAAGTGGAACAGGAACTTCGCCACGGTTACACGGCACCCTTCGCAAGTTGACGGAACTGTCGGTTGAACAGCTGGGCAGGTTGTCCCTTGGCCACTTTACTACGCTCAAAATCCGCTGGAGCTGCAAGAATCCCGGATTTTGAGCGTAGTAAATTCCCATCCCCGCCCCTCTCGAGGAAAGTGTGCGGTGGCGGCGGGATTTGAACCCGCGGTTGCTATTACACAACACTCGCTTTCGAGGCGAGCACCTTCGGCCGCTCGGACACGCCACCCTCGCTGAAATCCGGTGGTCCCTCGCCCATTTTTTGGGGGCGACGCCGCCACGTTTCAGCGCCCTAAAAGGTTATCACCTCCGGTGCGGACGGAAAAAAGACCTCAGCATCTCACTGCACTCATCCTCCAGCACGCCTCCGCGCACCTGCACCCAGTGCCACGGGGACTCACGGGGAATATCCCAGATGCTGCCGCAGGCACCCGTCTTCGGCTCATACGCTCCGAAGACGATCCGCCCCACGCGGGCAGCCACGGCCGCGCCGGCGCACATGGCGCACGGCTCCAGGGTGACATAGAGCGTGCAGTCCTCCAGCCGCCACGAGTCCCCAACCTTGCCCACGGCCTCGCGGATCGCGAGCACCTCCGCGTGGGCTGTGGGGTCCCCCGTCGCTTCCCGGGAGTTCACGCCCGCGCCGACCTCTCGGCCCAGCTCACCGGCACCACCAGTACCGCCAGCAGCGCCAGCACCTCCAGCAGCGCCGCCCACATCACCGCCGGGCGCCACCACAACGGCCCCGACGGGCACGTCCTCACCAGCCGTGCCCGCGAGCTCCAAGGCCCGCCGCATCCACGCCTCGTCTCGGCGCTGCTGCGCCGGCACGGGCAACCCCGCGCCACCCGCCACGCCACCGGCCGCGCCCACGCTAGTAGTCCAGCTCCAGCCCCACGAGCTCCGCTAGGTCCTCCGCGAAGCCCAGCTCCTCGGCCACACGCAGGATCTGCTCGCTGGCGTACAGGTCCTCATCGTCGAAGATCACGGAGAGGATCTGCTCCCCGGCACCCAGGTCCTCCAGCACGTCGAAGTCGCCTTCCGGCCACGGCTCATCTGACTCTTCAGCCTCTTGTTCAGAAGGGGTGTCCACATCCAGCTCATCCAACATGTCATTGGCGAGGTAATAATCCAGGGATGCCGTCGCATCCGAAAGAAGGACCCGCACCCCACCAGGAACGGGACGCACCACCGCACACCAATCGTCATCGATGCACACCAAACCAACAACCGCACCCTCCGTACGGTCCCGGCGGAGCTGTTTGACCAGCTCATCAAGGCTATCCGTGGCGCTCTCCGGCAGCTGGCGCAGGTGCCACTGGTTGCCCTGGCCGTGGGCCGCCACGGCGAATGTCAGCTCATCATTGTCACTCATGCCCCCAACGGTAGTCGCGTTGTGGGACACTGGGTAGCGTGAGTGATTTTTCCGTTTCCGATTATCGCCTCAGCACGCTGCCTGAGGACCGCCGGCCCGTGTGCATCCTGGGGCTGGGGTTGATTGGCGGTTCTCTGATGCGGGACTTGGGCCAGGCCGGGTGGCCCGTGTTTGGGTGGAACCGTTCTGAGAAAACGGTGAAGCAGGCCACGCGCGATGGCTTCGATGCGTCCACGGATCTCGTGGCCACGCTGCGCCGTGCGGAGGAGGCCGATGCGCTGCTGGTTCTGGGGGTTCCGGTTCCTGCTCTTTCTTTTTTGTGCGACGCCATCGCGGAGCACGCACCCACGTGTGGTTTCACGGACGTCACGAGTGTGAAGCAAGAGGTTCACGAACTCGTGGAGGCCCACGGGCTGACCGACCGCTTCGTGGGTGGGCACCCCATGGCCGGGACGGCGAATTCCGGCTGGCCCGCCACGATGAAGGGGCTGTTCCAGGGCGCGGTATGGGTCGTGACGTACGACAACGCTGTGGAGCTCTCCACGGACGGGGAGACGGGCAAGCGCTGGCTGGACACGTGGATCCGCGTGGTGGGCATGGCGGAGGAAGTGGGTGCGGCGGTGGTGCCGGCCCTGGCGCGGCGGCATGACAACGCCGTGGCGCGCGTGAGCCACCTGCCGCACATCCTGGCTGAGGCCCTGGCGGTGACGGGCGACCAGGGCGGGCCGCTCGCTTTGAGCCTGGCTGCCTCCAGTTTCCGCGATGGCACACGCGTGGCCGGCACGGAGCCCTCCCTGGTGCGGGCGATGATTGAGAACAACCGCGCCTCGGTGGTGCGGGCGCTCGATGAGACGATTTCACTGCTGCAGGCAGCGAGGGAAGACATTGCGGATCCGGACCGGGACATGCGGACGCTGGCGGAGGACGGGAACGCCGCCCGGGGCCGGTATGAGGCGCGGGCGGGGCGGAAGAAGTCTGACGTGATGCACCGGCCGATCATCCGTGTGCGTCCCGGGGCGCGGGGCTGGGTGGGGCAGCTGGAGTCTGCGGAGTCCATGGGCGCGCAAATTGGGATTTTCTAGCGGCTGGGCGCTGGCGCCTGGGCGCGGCTGCTGGCGGCTGGACTGTTAGCGGCTGGGCTGCTGGCCCGTGCGGTCCGCTGGCTGCTAGCCGCAGGTGGCCACGCGCGTGGTGCGGGGGAGCAGACTGGTGAGTTCTGCGGCGGCGGCATCCACCACGTCAAGCGCTGCGGCCTCCGTGTTCTCCGTGCTCTCCGTGCTCTCCGCCGGGATGGCGATGATCGCCACGGGCACGTAGCCCTGCGCCCCACCTGTGGTGACGGGGATCAGCCCCATCTGCCGGTAGAGGAACGTGCCATCAAATTCTTCTCCCCAGCCGCCCTTGAACCGTGCCCCGGGGAGGGTGCCGAGGCCGTGGGAGTGTTCCGGGTTGATGCGCCTCATCGCCGCCAGGACGGGCGCGGCCCCGGGTGCGCAGGGGAAGTTGGCGAGGAATTCCACCTGGTTGGTGGCCCGCCAGGGGATGTCCCCGAAGCCTTCGAAGACTCCGGCCTCGTACTCATACGGCACCTCGATGGGGTCACCGGTGCGCGCGAGGTAGTCCTGCAGCGCCTCCGCCGCGAGTTCATCCGAGCCATCCCCTAAGTAACTCCATAGCTCCAGGGCTGCGTCGTTATCGGAGTCTTGGATCGCGGCGTTGATGAGGCCCGTGAGGTCTGGGGGTTCGGTGAGGTCGGAGCGCTCGGTGCCCGCCTCCGCCTTCTCCTGCGCGGCCGCCGCGATGGGCACCTTGATGGTGGACCACGCCGCCCGGTTGTCCAGGTTGCCGGCGAACAGGGGCCCGCCCTCGCCCATCACGGCGATGCCCACGTACGCCTCGTGGGTCCGCGATAGGTCGGTCACGGTGGCCTGCAACGCTTGCTGTAGTTCGTTGTCTCTGCTGTTTATGGGGGCGACGTCCCCAGGAGGCGAATCCTCACCCGCCCGAAGGCCCGCCCCGCTATTCGGTGTGGAGTTCTGCGAGCTTCTGACTGTGGTGGCCTCCTGGTAGACGTAGACCCCCACGAGTGCTGTGACGGCCACGAGCACGAGGAGCAGTGT
>DXFZ01000109.1 GCA_019114175.1 Candidatus Corynebacterium gallistercoris | reverse complement strand
GTCCGCAGGCCGGGAGGTTACGGTCGTGGAGTCTGCTGACTCTGTCGGCGGCCGCTGCCGCACCGAGGTCCTGACCAGTCCCGCCGGTGACTTTGAGGCGGATACAGGCGCGACTGTCCTCACCATGCCTGGGCTCATTGATGCGGCGGTGGCGTCGGTCGGAAAGGACAGTAACCACTGGCAACCGCAACGTCTCCGCCCTGCCTACCACGCGGAGTTCGCCAGCGGCCGCCACGCGGAGGTCTTTCCTGATCCCGATGTGATGAGCGCGGAGATTCGCAGGTTCGCGGGCACCAAGGGCGCGGATGCCGAGGCTCTCGTTAACGGCTATCGCCGCCATCGGCAGTGGTCCCAGGACGTGTTCCAGGCCAGCTTTGAAAACTTCCTCGCCGCGGATTTCGATGGGATCGCTGACCTGTTCGCCACCCCCGCCTCCACCACGGATCTGGGGTTGCTGGCGAGCCTCGGCGCGTTCGGTCGGCTCGGCCGGGCGGCGCAGAGGCACATCGGCGATGACGAGCTGGAGCGTCTGTTCACGTTCCAGGCGTTATACGCGGGCGCGGCACCGAAGGATGCGCTGGCCGTGTATACGGTCATCTCCCACATGGATACATCGATGGGCGTCTACTACCCACGCCACAGCATCGGTGAAGCCGCCGAGTTGATGGCGTGGGCCGCGCGGGAGTCTGGGGTGAAGATCATCACTGGTCAGTCGGTGGATAGCCTGGCCATCAGCGAGGACCGCGTCCACGCGGTGCGCTTGAGCTCTGGTGAGACGATCGCCACCGATGCGGTCATCGCCACCCCGGATCTGCCGGTCGTCGGCTCCATGTTGGAGCGTTCGGGGCGGGATAGTTCGCTGATTTCCCGGTCGGCCGCGCGGCGGTTGTGGCGCCGTTTCGCGCCGCTGCAATGGTCGCCCTCTGCGGTGGTTGTTCATGGTTTGGTGGCGACGTCATCCTCCAGCGGCTGGGCCTCCCAGCGTCACCACACGATCAGCTTCGGGCACGCGTGGGATTCCACTTTTTCACAGATCATGGGTTCTTCGACGATGCATGATCCTTCCCTGCTCATCACCCGCCCTGCCGTGAGCGCACCAACCCGCATTGTTAGCGAGTATGAGCCGGTCAGCGTGCTTGCCCCCGCGCCGAACCTGCACACCTCTGCCATCGAGTGGGACGCTGTGGGCGAGCGCTATGTTCAGGAGATTCTGCTCACCCTGGAGCAGCGCGGTTTCAGCGGCATATCCGAGATGTCCATCGGCCGGATCGATACCCCCGCCACGTGGGGCCGCCAGGGCTTCGGCGCTGGTTCTCCCTTCGCGCTCGCCCATACCTTCACGCAGACCGGCCCGTTCCGCCCCCGCAACACGGAGGCTTTCGGTTTGAAGAACATGGTGCTCGCGGGCAGTTCCACCACCCCGGGGGTCGGCGTGCCCACGGTGATCCTCTCGGGGGCTTTGGCTGCCCGCCGGATCACGGGCGGAGGCGTGCGGTGAGTCTGTCTCGCTTAGAGCAGTTCCTGCGTTCCGGCAGCTACCGCACCGCGGTGATGATCGGTGCCGTGGGCAGCATCATCATCGCGCTGACCTCGCACGCCGTGGGCGCGGTGCGCTCCCGGGGCGGCATCATGCAGGAGCTGGGGCTCACCTCCCTGACCTTCGGCCATTCCCAGGGAATGCTCATGGTGGTGCTGTGGCTCGGCATCGGGGCCCTGATCATCAGCTGGATCATAGTGGGTGGCCGCATTCTGCGCGTGGGCGAGAGGCTGACGTGGGCCGCAGCCCTGGCATGGACAGCACCCCTGCTGTTCGCCGGGCCGCTGATGTCCCGGGACGTGTACTCCTACCTCATGCAGGGCACCCTGGCCCGGGATGGTTTCAACCCCTACCATGAGGGCGCTGCGGCGAATCCCGGCCCGCTCCTGTTCGAGGTCAGCCCGGACTGGCGCAACACCACCACCCCCTATGGCCCGCTGCACCTTGGCATTGCTGAGTTAGTCACGCGGGTCACCGGGGACAACATCACCGGGGGTGTCGTCGCCTTCAAACTGATTTCTTTCGCCTCGGTGGCCGTGATGGCGTGGGCGCTGAAGGAGCTGGCGCAGCTGTGTGGGGTGCGGGCGGACGTGGCCATCTGGTTGGGGGTGCTCAACCCGTTGAGTATCATCCACCTCATCGGCGGCATGCACAACGAGAACATGATGATGGCGGTGGTGCTCCTCGCTCTGCTGCTCTGCCTCAAGTTCCACCCCGGCTGGGGCATCGCCGGCGCAGCGCTCATCGGCGTGGGGGTGGCGTTGAAGGCCACCGCGTTCATCGCTTTGCCCTTCATGGTGTGGGTCATAGTAGTTCGCTTCGGTGGGCGAAAGTGGGTTACGTTCTTGTGGTCCGGCTTCGCCTCCGTTGTCGCTATGATCGCCAGCCTATCTGCACTCACCGCCCTCACCGGGCAAACGTGGGGCTGGGTGGCTGAGGTCACGGGGAATACTAAGGTGATCAACCCCTTGGCGCTGCCCAGCTTCATCGCCTCCACCCTGGCCCCCATCCTTTCCCGCTTCAACGATGACATCACGTTTAATGCCATCTTGTCCGTAGTCCGCCCCTGGACCGCCGGGGCCATGGTGCTGGCCATGGTGCTGGTGTGGTGGCTTTACAAGAAGGACGTGATAAGCGCGCTGGAAGGCATCACCATCGCCTACCTCGTCACGTGTGTGCTCAACTCCGTGGTGTTGCCGTGGTATTACACTGCCCCGCTGGCGCTCGTGGCACTGTGGGCGCGCCGCTACTGGGTCATCTATGCTGCAGCGGTGTTCAGCATGTGGATTTCCCTCATGTTCGATGGCGGCGGCAACAACCGCCTGTACGACCTCTGGTGGGTCTTGAGCCTGATGGCCGTCTGCGCGTGGCTGGCCAGTGTGTGCCTGGGCTACCGCCCCCGCATGACGCCCGGTGAGGAGCCGGACTGGGATCTTAGACGATCGCCATCGCCTGAGCTCGGCGCATCACTTCACGAGCCAGGTGGCCGTGAAGGGCGTCTACTGGGCGGCCGGGCAGTGTCTCATCCTCGGTAAAGAGGAAGTCTAGGATCTCCCGCTTGGAGTAGCCCCCGTCGCTGAGGAGGGAGATGGCACCGGGGACGAACTTATTGAGTTCCCCGGACTCGTTGAAAAAGCGTGCGGGGATGTGCCGCACGCCGTCCACGTCCACGGACAAGATCTGCTTGTTGCGCAGCATGTCCATGACCTTGGTGACCACCACGCCCATGTTCTCGGCAGCATCCGGCACGGTCACCACCTGCTCTCCCGCAGGCACTCCGCTCGTATCCTTCGTCAATGTTGTACTCACATCGCGCCATTCTACTGGCTATGGGGCATGCCGGGGTGCCCACGTATACTTAGATAATTGCTAAACGTCCCATCGTCGCTACGAAGAAGGAGAACCGTGAGCCGGCTTGTTCCAGGAGACCTCCTTGAGGACCGCTACCGCATCGGTGCGCGCATCGCCACCGGCGGCATGTCCACGGTGTACACGGCGGTGGATTCCCGCCTGGACCGGGAAGTCGCCGTCAAGGTCATGGACCCTGAACTGGCCACGAAAGCCGCGTTCCGCACCCGCTTCGAGCGGGAGGCCAGGGCTGTCGCCCGCCTCAACCACCCCTCCTTGGTGAATGTGTTTGACCAGGGTGTGGACCGGGATTACGTCTTCCTCGTGATGGAGCTCGTCCAAGGTGGCTCCCTGCGTGAGCTGCTCAAAGAACGTGGCCCGATGCCTCCTCATGCTGCCATGGCCGTGATGAAGCCGGTGCTGACCGCCCTGTCCGTGGCACACGCCACCGGCATGATTCACCGCGATATCAAACCGGATAACGTACTGATCAGCGATTCCCACCAGGTCAAGCTCGCGGACTTCGGATTGGTCCGCGCCATCAATGCCGTGGGCGATCACACCTCCGGCCAGGTCATCGGCACCGTCGGCTACCTCTCCCCGGAACAGGTGCGCGGCGAGAAGCTCACCCAGGCCAGCGACGTCTACTCCGCCGGCATCCTCCTCTTCGAACTCATCACCGGCACCACCCCGTTCAAGGGCGAATCCCCCACTACCACGGCCATGGCGCGCTTGAGTCAGGATGTACCTGCTCCTTCTTCTTTTATCGACGGCGTCCCGCACGAGATCGACCAACTTGTGGCAGCGGCCTGCCACCGGGACCCTAGTCAGAGGATTGCCGACGGGGCTGAATTCTTAAGCTCCGTTGAGCACGTCACGGAGACTCTCAACATCCCCAGCTTCAAGGTCCCCGCCCCGCGCAACTCCGCAGTTCACCGCGCGCTGGAAAGCGCAGACTTCGGAGACCGGCGGAGCTGGGACGATGAATCCATGCACACCCGGGCCGTGGACGTTCCCGCCACGGGTGAGACCGCGCTCCAGAATTACCGCGAACCCCACTATGAGGCTCCTGTGGCGCCGCCGGCGGTGGCGTCGCCCCCACAACAACACCAACCACCGCAACCGCAACAGCCCCCGGCCCAGCCGACGATGACGAACCGCTCCGCCGGAAAGACCGTGCTGTGGGTGTGTGTGCTCATCGCACTCGTGGCGAGCGTGGCCATCGGCGCTTGGTGGCTCTCCAGCGGACGATACGGGGACATCCCCAACGTGGTGGGCATGGACCAAACCACCGCCCAGGCGACCGTGGAAGAAGCCGGGTTCACCAGCGCGTTCGAGGAACGCTACGATGACGCGGCTGCGGACGGAAAGGTGATGGGGACCGATCCCCCTTTTGGTGAACGGGCAACGCGGGGAAGCCAGGTCGCGGTGCTCGTATCTTTGGGACAACCCACCGTCCCGTCCCCTGGCACCGCGGAATCCATCACCAGCTACAAGCGCAAGCTGGAGGAACGCACGCTGCGCCTGAAAGAAGGCGACCAGGTGTATTCGGACTCGGTGATGGCTGGTCACATCGCGGAAGTCTCCCCCTCCGAAGGAACGACCGTGCGGACGGGATCAACCGTGACCGTGCACGTGAGCAAGGGCAAAAAGCCCGTCAAGGTGCCGGGAGTGAAGAACCAGGACCGGCAGCGCGCCATGGAGACGATCGAGAAGGCGGGTCTCACGGTGAGCGAGGTGGTTGAGGAATTCCACGCGGACATCGATGGCGGTGATGCCATCCGCACCGACCCGGCACAGGGGACGAAGGTTCCCGGCGGGTCAGAGGTCACGCTGGTGATCTCCAATGCCGTGGAAGTCCCCGATGTGGAGGGCATGAGCCTTAACGAAGCGCGGCGAATGCTGACGGAGGCCGGGGTGACCGTGGTGGAGGGCGCGCCGGTGCAGGATAACGATGTCTCCAACGGTGACGTGGCCCGGCAATCACCCGCGGCGGGGACCAAACTGGACCCGGCGGATGCTCCTGAAGTAGAGATCCGGGTGTCCAACTCACAGCGTGTGCCGCTGGTCTTCGGCATGACCGGCGACGCGGCACGCGAACGGCTGGAAGACGCTGGCTTCCGGGTGGAACTGAACGGTTCCGCGAGTGGGTTGGTCTACAGCCAGTCCCCCGGCCCCGGATCCCGGAGCCAGGCGGGAGCTGTGGTGCGGATCAGCACCCTTTAGTTACGCAGCATTTCCGCCACGAGGAATGCCAGCTCCAGGGACTGCTGGGTGTTCAGGCGGGGGTCCACCGTGGTGGCGTAACGCTCCGGCAGATCCAGGTCAGTGATGGACTGGCCACCGCCCACGACCTCGGTCACGTCCTCACCCGTCAGCTCCACGTGGATGCCGCCCGGATGCGTGCCCAGCGCGCGGTGAACCTCGAAGAAGCCCTGCACCTCATCGATGATGCGGTCAAAGTCACGGGTCTTGTACCCATTGGAGGACGTGTACGTGTTGCCGTGCATGGGGTCGCACTGCCAGATGACCTTGTGGCCGGTTTCCTCCACGGCCTTCACGATGCCCGGCAGCACGCTGCGCACCTTGTCATAGCCCATGCGGGAGATGAGCGTCAGGCGACCGGGCTCATTATTGGGATCCAGTGCCCGGATGTAGCCCACGGCCTCCTCCGGCGTGGTGGTGGGGCCGATCTTCACGCCCACCGGGTTGCTGATCATGGCGGCGAAGCGGATGTGCGCGTCATCGAGGCCGCGGGTGCGCTCACCGATCCACACCTGGTGTGCGGACAGGTTGTACAGCGCGTCATTACCCTCTTCGTCGTGGGCAAGGCGCAGCATGGAACGCTCGTAATCCATCACCAAGGCCTCGTGGGAGGCGAAGATGTCCGCGCTGTGCAGGGTCTCGCTAGTCACGCCGCAGGCGCTCATGAACTCTAGGCCACGGTCAATCTCCTGCGCCAAGGCCTCGTAGCGGGCACCGGCTGGGGAGGTGGACACGAACTCGCGGTTCCAGGAGTGCAGCTTGTAGAGGTCCGCGGTGCCGGAGGACGTCAGGGCGCGCACCAGGTTCATGGCTGCAGAGGAGTTAGCGTACGCCCGCACCATACGGGCGGGATCGTGCTTGCGGGACTCCTCATCGGCCTCCACACCGTTGACGAGGTCACCGCGGTAGGACAACAGTCCGGAGGAATCCCGGTCCGCGGAGCGGGGCTTGGCGTACTGGCCCGCGATGCGCCCCATCTTCACAACGGGGGTTGATGCACCATAGGTGAGGACAACGGCCATCTGCAGCAGCGTCTTCACGTTGCCGCGGATGTGGGGTTCCGTGTTCGTCTCAAACGTCTCCGCACAGTCACCACCTTGCAGCAGGAAGGCCTTGCCCAAGGCAACATCAGCCAGCTGCTTCTTCAGCTTGCGGACTTCCGGTGCCACAACGATTGGAGGAACGGATTCGAGGATCTTGCGCACGCGCGCCGCGTGGTCAGCGTCCCAGCTGGGCTGCTGCTTCGCATCGCGGGAGAGCACATCTTCTAGCTCCGCAGCCAGCTTTTCCGGCAACGGGGGCAGATCCGGCAATTCGTCTAGTGGTACGTCAATATTCCAACCCATAGGGAGAGCATACGCTACGCTGCAAATCGTCTTAAGATAAGGCTGCCTGGCTCAGCCGGAACTTAACCGCGTTAAAACGGGCATCGGCCAGTGCATCGTGGGCATTGCTGGGGCTCTCGGGCAGTCGCGGCCGGCCGGCGGCCTCCCAGAGCTGCTTGAGCTCATGGGTAAACCGCGGAAGCTCAACGGGAAGCTGGGTCATGTCGCCCCACAGCTGGGCCAAGGCCACGTGATCATAGGCACCCACCCAGGCCCACAGTTCCGGCCGGTCGGCGGGCGCAAGCCGCCTGCCGGAGGTGTGGCCCGGCAGCAGGAAGGCATAGAGTTTGCGGCGCAACGTGGCCCGGTCCATCCATACGCTGGCTGAGCGGGGCGGCAGTTGGGGCAGCACGTTCTTGCGCACCCACTGCCCCGCCTTGCGCTCATCGAACTCGGTGGAAATGGCGTAGAATTCCCGGCCGTCCTCGGCCACCACACCGATAGAGATGAGGTCGATGGTGGTGCCATCTTCGATGAACTCAGTGTCGTAGAAATAGCGCATGATCGGATTCCATCCTAGTTAGGCCTGCGTGGGAACAGGGGCACGGCGGCGCAGCGGCGGCGGGTACAGCACCCACTTCAGCACCGGGGTGCGTCCAACCGCGTAAAACACAGCACCGGAGAGGACACAGATGCCGATTCCGTACCAGATGCCACCCATAGCCGTGCCGAAGAATTCCCACATCTCCGGGTCAGATTCCACCAGCGTGCGGCGCGTTGGCAGGAGGAAGTGCAGTGCCGCGTGGTGGGAGACGTATATGGGCAACGTATTGCGGCCAATGAAGCCCACCACGTTAGACACAACCGGGGTGTGGCACAGCCACACAGCCACGATGATGCCAAATGGCAACGCCGCCAAGGAGCGGAGGAAGCCCGTCGCCACGGTCACTGCGGCAATCGTTGAGCTCCATTCGGAAAACAGCGTGCGGTTTGCTTCCCGGATGAGGAATTCAGCAATTCCATACAGGGCAGCAAACCCCACCACTGGCACGAAGGAGTAGGCCTTCCCGGCCAACCGGAAAAAGAACTCGCGGTAGTGCAGGCCGAGGAAGAACATGGGTGCCCAGACCAAGGCCTGCCTGAAGCTTTGCATCTCCATCAGGCCCGCCACGGCACCGATGCTCATCGGCAGGAAGGAAACGAGCAGCGCCAGCCAGGGAGGCTCATTGCGCAGCACCCACGCGAAAACGTTGTACAGCATCAGCGCGTACAGGAACCACAAGCCTGGGTCTCCTAGCACAATGGCCTTGATGAGGCTCTCTGGAGTCAGATTGCCCACCAAGTCCAAGCGGATAGCGGCCTGCACCGGGGTGAAGATGAGGTAGGGCACCAGCAAGTACCACAGGCGCCGGTACCACAGGTCCCCCAAGGTTCGCTGCAGGATCCGGTGGGAGAACAGCCCGGAGACGAGGAAGAACAGAGGCATCCGGAGCGGATCGAGGAAACTCGAGAGCTCCCCCAGAGACGTCTCGGTGCCCTCCGGAATGGCGGTGACCACGTGCATGAGGCACACGCCGATGATGGACAGGCCCTTCGCGCTATCGGCCCAGTCCACCCGGGCACGCGGAATCCCAGGCGCCGCTGTGGTGGCGATGGCCTGTTCAGTCGTCTTCGAAGTGAAAGTGCGCACGGGGTCTAACTAATGCCTACTTCTTCGGCTCGGAGCCTTCTGGGTAACCCAAACCGGCCTCCAGAGACTTCTTCACGTCTGCGGCGTAAAAATCCGGCACATATTCCTGCCCGGATAGGGCTGCAAGTTCTTCCATGATTGCGTTGGTCAGGGCGCGGGCCTGCGCGTACTCATCCCCTGCGTCCCTAAAATCAGCCGGATCCAAGGGGTCACCAACATACACACCACAGCGGTACGGGCGCGGAATCCAGCTGCCGATCGGGTTGACCTTCCGAGTGTTGATCATGGCGACGGGGTATACCTTCACCCCTGATTTCAGCGCGATCCGCGCCAACCCGGTCTTGCCCTTGTACAACCGACCATCCGGCGAGCGGGTGCCCTCCGGATACATTCCAAGCGGGTCACCGTTGTCCAGCACCTTCAGCGCCGTCTGCATGGCCGCGTCCTGGGAATTCTTGTCCTCACGGTCAATCGGCACCTGCCCCACGGAGCTGAAGAACCACTTCTGGATACCACCCACGAGCCCCGGGGTGGTGAAGTACTCCTTCTTCGCCAGGAAGATCAACTGGCGCTTAGCCACGAGCGGAAGGTAGAAAGAATCCATCACTGCCAGGTGATTAGAAGCCAGGATCGCTGGGCCTTCGGCAGGGATCTTGTCCAGGCCCCGGGTAAACGGACGGTTGTAGACACGCAGCAGCGGCCCAATGAACACGTATTTCAGCCACCAATAAGTACGGTTTTTCAACTTGTCTTCCCTGCTCTAGATGAACTTTTTCCGGGCCAGCAAGGCCACGCCGATCATACCGGCATCCCCACCCAACTGGGCAGTTGCCACGCGGGCAACAGGCCGGTGACCTGCACCAACAATGTTAGCGTGCAGCATATTCTCCGCCCTGTCAATAAACAGGTCCGCATCCGCGCTCAAGCCGCCGCCGATGACGATGAGCTCCGGATCCATCACATCCTGCACGAGTGACAGCGCCCGGCCCAGCCAGTTGCCCATATCCCGGACCACGTCACGCGCCAACGGATCACCCTCGCGGGCCATGCGCACCACGCTGCGTCCCGTGATTTCCTCCGGGTGCGCGGAGAACTCCCGTGCCAGCCGGGACTCTGGGTGGCTCCCCGTGGCGATCAGGTCCTGGGCCGTCAGCGCCAGCGCACTGCCGGAGCAGTACCGCTCCAAGCAACCCCGCTTTCCGCAGGGGCACACGCGCCCGCCGGGCATCACCGTCAGGTGCCCAAACTCCGGCGCCGTTCCGTAGGCGCCTCGGTAAATCTCCCCATCGACCATCAAGGCCGCCCCGATGCCCGTGCCGAGCGCGAACAAGACCCAGGTGCCGGCATCGCGGGCTGCGCCGTTGAAGTACTCCCCCCATGCCGCAGAGTTCGCGTCATGCTCCAGGATGACGGGCAGGCCCAGCCGCTGGCTCAAGCGGGTCGTGATCTCGGCGTTGCGCCACGGCAGGTGTGGGGCGAAGCGCACCGTGTCCATCCGCTGATTGATGAAGCCAGCGACAGCCAGGCCCACTCCAGCGATGCCCTCGTTGCGCCCTTGCAGCGCCCCCACCGCATGGGCCAGCGCCTTCTCTAGCGCGTACACGTTGGACGGGGTCGGCAGCTTTTCCACATCGACGATGCGACCGTGAGCATCAACCACAGCGGCGCGCAGGTTGGTGCCACCTATGTCCACACCGACGGTGAGCTGTTCTACCACTGTTTGCGCCCTAGCCTTTCTCTATAACCCGTCTAGTCTACTGCACCAGCCAGAATCCTCCGAGCCCGCCTCCCCAGCACCTCCCATGTCCAGCGTTGGCGGACATGATCCACACCGGCTGCGGCAATCTTTTCGCGCATATCGGGGTTGTCGTGCAGCGCCACGATGGCCTCCACCAGTTCCTCGCGGTTGCGGACCACCAGGCCCGTCTCCCCATCGACGACCGTCTCGGGTGCTCCTCCCCCGCTGCCCGCGATGGTCGCCACCCCGCACGCCTGCGCCTCTAGATACACGATTCCCAAGCCTTCTACCGAGAGCCCGCCCCATTGGGTGCGCACGGGCAGGGCGAAGACGTCTCCCGCGCCGTAGTAGGCCGGCAGCTCGTCGTAGTCCACCGCGCCGGTCATTGTTATTTTTTCCGCGACGGCACGTCTGCGCGCCATCGCAGAGAGCTTCGTGGCAAAATCCCCCGGCCCCACGAGTAGCAGGTGCGCATTCGGGATCCTTTCCAGGATCTCGGGCAAGGCCTCCACCAGCGTGTCTTGACCCTTGCGGGGCACAAGCCTCGAGACCGCGACGATGACGAACGAGTCGGTGAGCCCGTGGCGGCGTCGCACCAAAGAACTATCCGGGGTGGGCGCGAAGAAATCGACGTTGACCCCGCCGGGCATCGCCTCCCAGGCGGTGGCGGGGCCAAACGCATGGGCGAGACGGTTGCGGGCGTAGCGGGAAACGAACGTGACGGCGTCACAGGAATTACCGATCCGGCGCAGCACCTGGCGAGAACCGGGAAACATGGACCAGCCGACCTCATGGCCGTGCGTGGACGCGACGACCCGCTGCGCGCCCGCGGCCCTCGCGGCCGGAGCAAGAATGCCCAACGGCGCGGCGGCAGCGAACCAGACGGTGTGGATGCCGTGTTCCTTGATGAGCTGCTGCATGCGGCGAGCCACCGCCGGGGTGGGCAGCATGATCCCCCGGTGCCACCGTTGGACGGTATAGCTCTGGGTGGCGTCCCACTGCGCGGCGGCCCCCGCGTCCTGCGTGGATGCGAAGACGACGACCTGCTGGGGATCAAGGGTGGTGAGGTAGTCCCTCACATACGTCTGAATCCCACCTAAGGTCGGTGGGAAGTCATTAGTGACGACCAGAACCTTGGGGTGGGATTCGCGCATTAGTAGCGGGCAGCGCCTGCAAATGGCATGGAGTCCACGGAGACAACCTGGACTGGGATGCCGTAATCAGAGGCGTGGACGATCTTGCCATCGCCGATGTACATGCCGACGTGGGTGATGCCCGGGTAGAAACCGACGATGTCGCCTGGCTGCAGGTTTGCGCGGGAGACTGATTGTCCGCCGGCGATCTGTGCGCCGGAGGTACGCGGGATGGTCTTGCCCTGCTGCTGGTAGGCCCACAGCATCAGGCCCGAGCAATCAAAGGCATCCGGGCCGGCGGCACCCCAGGAGTACGGGGAGCCCAGCTTGGACATGGCGGCTGCGACGACTCCGGCGTAGTTGCCGACAGACCCGCCAGCGGCCTCAGCGGATTCCTTGAGCTTTCCGAGAAACTCGTCTACATCGACATCGATGGGGCCGTTACGGTCAACCCAGCGCTGACGGTCCTCAGGACTCAGGCCATCCACCACGGTCATGACACGGTTCTTTAGCTCATCCAGCTGCGTGTTGCGGGCATCCAACTTTGCCTTCTGCTCGTTGAGGGTGCGCAGTTGGAAATCAGCGGAAGCCTTGGCGCGGGAGGCGGCACTGCGGGCCTTAGCCGCTGCAGCAATCTCCTCGTCCAGAGCATTCAGGGTGTTGGCGGTCTGGGAAGAGATGGAGTTGAGGTAGCTGGTGCGCTCCATGGCCGCCTGAGGGCCGGTTGCGCCGACGACGGTGGACACGGGGTCCACGTTCGCACCACGGTACATAGCCAGGGAGACGTTGGTAACCTCCCCGCGAGTGCCTTCCAGGCGCTGGGCGATGTCCTCCGCCTGCTTGTTCGCGGCCTCCAGGGAGGCGTTGGCCTCGTCCAGGCGCTTCTGGTAATCGCCAATGTTGACCTTGGTCTGCTCCACCTCATCGGACGTGGCGCCCGCCGCGTGGGAAATACGCCCCACGTGATCCAGGAGGCCATCGACATCCTGCGGGATGGGCGCTGCGAGCAATGCCTCCACCTCAGCATCGAGCTTCTGCTTCTCGGACGGCTGCGCGGGAGCCGCCTGGGCGGCGGGATCCGCCAGTGCAGCGGGCGCAAACGCCAGTGGCGCTGCGGTGCCGAGAGCTACTGCTAGCAGGGTTGCGTGGACTGCCTTGGCGCTGCGAGACATGCGGCGAGAGGGTGAGACGGAGACGTTCACTGCGAAAACTTTCTTTAGCGCTGTAGTGCGGGGGCTTAATCGTGTCCCCCGGAAGTTGACCGAAGATTATTCTGCCACACAATCAGGACCTAGGCGACTATGACGTCCCTAGGTCCTGATGTGGTGTTTCACACTGTGCGTATGAATGGTGTTCTTAGAAGCGCACGGCGTTGTAGACCGGCATCATGTGCAGGTCGTCCACGCGCACTGGGGAGGAAGAGTTCAGAGCCTGAACAACCTTGCCGCCACCAATGTAGATGGCCACGTGGGATGCGCCACCGTAGTAGGAGACGATGTCACCTGGCTGCAGGGCGTCCAGGGAGACCTGCTGGCCAGCGCCCGCCTGAGCGGAGGAGGTGCGTGGGATGGACTTACCCAGCTGGCTGTAGGCCCAGGAGGTCAGGCCGGAGCAGTCGAAGGCGTTCGGGCCAGCAGCGCCCCAAGAGTAGGGGGAGCCAACCTTGCTCAGAGCAATGTCAGCGATAGCCTGGCCAACGGACTTGACCGGAGCAGCCGGCGCGGCGGCCGGTGCGGAGCCTGCAGCACCCTCAACGAGGCCGAACTGAGCCAGGTGTGGCTGCACGTGCGGCATGATCTCGTTTGGAACCTCAACGGTCACGCCGGTGGCGGTGTGGGTGACGGGAGCGGCCTGAGCAACCGCTGGGCTTACCATCGCAGCACCAACGCCCACGGCGGCGATCATCGCGGCATTGCGGGGGGTAGTGTTCTTCTTCAAGCTGTGCTTGCCCATAAAGTTTCTCTTAACCTCTCGGATCAATCGTTCTCGTGTGCGCGGGAGGATTTCTCCCTAGCCGGTAGAGGCGCATCGCTCGCCGCCGGCTGAAGTCTCACAAAGATTACGAAATGATCACGGCCCATGTCTAGCGAAACGCCAAAATCCCCTCCAAACAGGCGTTGATATCAAACCGTTATAAACCTTTGACCCTCACCGCAGGACATTGGGGTCTCCGCTGTTATCCAATCGTTATTTTCCGCTGACCTGCAGCGACGTCGCCACCAAAAGAGTGCATCTATGGGAAATAGTGCAGGATTGAACGTTGAAAATCTGACAGATGTGATGTTGCTCACATAAAGGCTATATGGCACACTTTTCGGCCTCATTCGGCGCTACCACTAAGGTGGGTGACCATGTCCCCACGCCCCACACCTGTGACAGGTGTTAACGATGTTATCCGGCTTCCTGCTACCGCGGCGGCGGCGAGCGCGGCCTTGCGCAATGGTGTGGTGATCGATGTCGAAACCACCGGCCTAGACGCCGCGGCCGATTGTGTCATCGAGGTAGCAGCGCTGCGCGTGCGCGAAGCAAAGGTAGTGGCTACCTTCACGACCCTTATTCGGCCGGAGACTCCCATTCCCGCTGTCATCACGGAATTGACGGGCATTACCGCGGGTATGGCTTCGGCTGCCCCACCGATGGAGACGGTGGCAGCAGAGCTTGTGAGGCACCTGTGTGATGGGAACCCGGTCATCGTGGGCCACAACGTGGATTTCGATCTCTCATTTCTGTCCCGTAGCCATGACGGCTTTCCGCCGCCGAAGGCACAAGCCTTGTGCACAGCAGAGTGCGCACGGGCGCTCATTCCACGCCACGAGGTTGGGCGCTATCGCCTAGACCGGGTCGCTGCCGCCCTGGGAATGCAGCAGAGGCCCCGTCATCGTGCGCTAGATGATGCGTGGACCACCTTTGAGGTGCTAGCGAAGTTGAGCGCCCGCGCCTAGGCTCCCCCGCTGCCCAGGCTGACGCTGACCACGCCGAAGCTGTCATAGAAAAATCCCCGGTTCTGCGATTGCAGAGCCGGGGTTTTCTCCATTGACGAGCTGGAGGCTAATTAGTGCCCATTGTTCTCAGAGTTCTTGCGGTTGAACTCCGTGAGCTTTTCGAGCATTTCCTTTTCCTCGATGTGGTTGCGGTGCTCAATCTTCTCAGCCTTGTCCGCAATCTCCTGCGGATCTGGGCGGAAGAAGCCACCGCGGCCTGGGTGGCCGGCTGCGCCGAGCTCGTTCATCGTCTTCGGAACAGCTGCACCCTGGTACTCCAGTGGGATTGGGTGTCCGTGCTCGTCCACCGGACCCAGTGGCTGGTGAACCTCGATGAACTCACCGGATGGCAGCTGGCGGATGGTGCCGGTCTCGATGCCGTGCTCCAGCACCTCGCGGTCGGAACGCTGCAGCGCGATGCACAGGCGGTAGGTGATGAAGTATGCGATCGGCGGTGCGAGCACCAGGCCGATGCGGCCCAGCCAGGTCATGGCGTTCAGGGAGATCGTGAAGTGGAAGGCCAGCAGGTCGTTACCGCCGGAGACCGTCAGGATCACGTAGAACACGATGGCCATGACACCGATGGCGGTGCGCACTGGCACGTCACGGGGACGCTGCAGGAGGTTGTGGTGAGCGTCGTCACCAGTCATCTTCTGCTCAATCCACGGGTAAGCGAACAGCAGCACCACGAGGAGGCCCAACAGCAGGGCTACCCAGAACACAGCCGGAATGGTGTAGTTACCGGGGTAAAGCTCCCATGCTGGCATGACACGTGCAGCACCATCCGTCCACAGCATGTAGATATCCGGCTGGGAACCTGCGGACACCTGGGACGGGTTGTAGGGACCCAGGTTCCAAATCGCGTTGATCTGGAACACGCCCGCCATGAACGCCACGACACCGAAGGTGATCAGACCGAAGGACGCTGCCTTCAGACCGAAGATCGGCAGAATACGAACGCCCACAACGTTGTTCTCGGTACGGCCCGGCCCAGGGAACTGGGTGTGCTTCTGGTACCACACCAGAGCCAGGTGAGCCGCGATGAGTGCCAGCAGGATGCCGGGGATGATCAGCACGTGAGCAATGTAGAGGCGCGGGATAATGATGTCGCCCGGGAAGTCGCCAGCGAACATGATCCAGTGCAGCCAGGTGCCAATGATCGGCAGGCCGATGATGATCGCGGACATAATGCGCAGGCCCACGCCGGAGAGCAGGTCGTCCGGCAGGGAGTAGCCCATGAAGCCTTCCGCGATGGACAGCAGCAGCAACAGGCAGCCGATGACCCAGTTCGCCTCACGAGGCTTGCGGAATGCACCCGTGAAGAAGATGCGGAACATGTGCACCATGATGGACACGGCGAACAGCAGAGCGGCCCAGTGGTGGACCTGGCGGATAAACAGGCCGCCACGCACCTCGAAGGAGATGTTGAGCGCGGTCTTGTAGGCGGCGGACATCTCCACACCGTTGAGCGGTGCGTAGGCGCCGTCGTAGATCACCTTGGACAAGGAGGGATCGAAGAACAGGGTCAGGTACACACCGGACAGGATGAGGATCACGAAGGAGTACAGCGCGATCTCACCCAGCATGAAGGACCAGTGGGTTGGGAAGACCTTGTTGATCTGCGGGCGGATCAGGCCAGAGGCCGTGTACCGCTCGTCAATGTTGTTGGCCGCATGTGCCATGCGGCTTTGTGTCTTGTTGCTCATGAACGACGCTCCCAGAATGCCGGGCCGACAGGCTCAATGAAGTCACCTTCGGCGTAGAGGAAACCATCTTCGTCAACTGAGATCGGCAGTTCAGGCAACGCGCGGGCTGCCGGACCGAAAACAGGCTTGCCGTACTGCAGCGCATCGAACTGCGACTGGTGGCACGGGCAGAGGATGCGGTTGGTCTGCTGCTCGAACAGAGAAGTCGGGCAGCCAATGTGCGTACAAATCTTGGAGTAGGCGAAGTAATCGCCGTAGTGGAAGTCCTCCTGGCCCTCGCGCAGTGTTGCACGGCGTGCATCGTCTGGGCGCAGGCGGATCAGCATCACGGAGTTACGGGAGCCATGGATGGAGTGCATGTGCTCTTCGTATACGTCCCGCTCAGCGGAGTACAGGTCACCATCGTTGACCATGTCCTCGGTCAGCGGGAACACGGTCTCCATGGCGCCGGCATCCAGGTCCTCGGGGCGCATGCGCACCAGGCGGGACACACCCTGCGTGGAGTAGTGACCACCGTGGTTCTCAGCGATGGCGCCCGTGTCGCGACCCAGGTACACCTTCTCCCCTTCGGAGACCAGCGTCCAGCCGGTGGTCCACAGGGTGCCGTCACCGGCGATGCCCATGGCCTTTGGCTTCCACGGGTTCTTCACAATGCCGCCCATGGGCAGGAGGATGACGAGGCCTGCCAGGGCTGCACCCGCGCCGGCGAGGCCGGCGATGACGGGGCGACGGCCCAGCGTGGACGTCTTCCAAGAATCATTGAGAAGGGCCACCAGGGTGCGCCGGTCGACCTCGTCAGAAGGACCATCGTGGCGGGTCTGCACGGAGATTTCCTCCGGCACGAAGGTCTTCGTGTAAGACACAATGCCCATGCCCAGGAAGATGATGGACAGGCCAGAGGTGATGCCCAGCAGCGGAGTGTAGATGGTGTACTTCCACAGCCCCTCCTCTGCCAGGTGCTTGTACTCCCATGGCCAGAACAGGTAGACGCCGACGAAAGCGATACCGAACAGAACAGACAGGGCGAACCAGGTGCCTACCCGGCGGCCAGCGCGCTTTTCAGCGGGGTCGTTCTCAATCGGGAAGCGTTCCTTGCGGTAGGCAACGGACACGCCATCGAGCTCGGTGCCCAAGCGGGCGAGCTCGTCATTGCTCATCTTTGAGAGCTCTTCTTTAGTGTATTCGCGCTTGTTATCACTCATGAGCGGGATCCAATCCACATAGCAAAGGCAATCAGAACCACGATGCCGATGAACCACATCGCCATACCCTCAGTCACCGGGCCGATACCGCCCAGGCCGAAGCCGCCGGGGTTCGGAGTTTCCTTGGCGGACTTGATGTAGGCGATGATGTCCTTCTTCTCGTCAGCGGTCAGCTGGCGATCAGAGAACTTCGGCATGTTCTGCGGGCCGGTCAGCATAGCCTGGTAAATTTCCTGCTCGTTTGCAGGATCCAGTACCGGTGCGTACTTACCACTGGACAGCGCACCACCGCGGCCGGTGAAGTTGTGGCAAGAAGCACAGTTCAAACGGAAGAGGTCGGAGCCGCGGGCAACGTCCGCAGGATCAATCTCTCCGTTGTTGTTATTGGAGCCGCGCAGGGACTCCATGGCGATCTCGCCATTCTCGTCACGGACGATGCCCGGGCCGCCACCGTTGGCGTTAACGTAGGCGGCCAGCGCCAGAGTCTGCTGCTCGTTGTAGCGGGCAGGCTTGCGGGCAGCCTGAGCCTCGTTACGCAGCATCGGCATGCGGCCGGAGTGTACCTGGAAGTACACCGCACCCTCACCGATACCGATGAGAGAAGGGCCGCGGTCTTCCACGCCCTGGAGGTTGGCACCGTGACAGGTGATACATGCAACCTCGTAGATTTCCTTACCCTGCTCAACGAGGGCGGTCGTGTCCTGCTCGGCCACGGCGTTTTGCGCATCTGGAGTCAATGCGTTGGCAATGAATCCCGCACCAGTCAGTGCAAAGACCAATGCAAGCGCGCCAGCCATGGCCTTGCGGACCTTGCGGCGCCGGCGTGCCTTGGCGGCACTCACCTTTCCGCCGCTAGTCACCTGGCTAGCGTCTGCGTTAGTGGAATTGGTATCCATCTTGTTCCCTTAGTAGTTCGTCAATGGAATTGCGATGGGCTGTGAGGGTCGGGCTCGTCTAAGCCGACCTGAACGGCCTACTGAATGAAGTAAATCGTGATCCACAGGCCGATCCACACCACATCCACGAAGTGCCAGTAGTAAGACACAACGACAGCTGCGGTGGCCTGGGCCGGGGTGAACTTGGACTTGGCGGTACGCAACAGCACCACCAGGAAGGCAATGACACCCGCGAGGACGTGGGCACCGTGGAAGCCGGTGGTGATGTAGAAGACGGAACCGTACACGGAGCCACTGATGGTGGTGCCGTGCTGTACCAAGTGGATGTACTCATAGCCTTGGCCGATCAAGAAGATGGTGCCCAGCAGCGCGGAAATGGCGTACCACTTACGCAGACCGAACACGTCACCCCTCTCAGCGGCGAACACACCGAACTGAGCGGTGAACGAGGATGACACCAGAATCACGGTGATCACTGCCGCGAAGGGCACGTTCAGCTCTGTTGGGTGAGAAGGCCAATCGCCTCCAGAGTTGGCCTTGGACACGAAGTACATCGCGAACAGGCCAGCGAAAAACATCAATTCCTGAGACAGAAACACGATCGTGCCGACACTGACCATGTTTGGTCGGTTCAGTGTCGCAACACGATGTGGTGCTGCCATACCTGGGTTTTCAACTGCGCTCGTCACGCCTAACAGTATGACTGTTCCTGAGCGGATAGTCGATTCGCGACGCGAGGGAACTTTGAGCTTTCTGGAAAATCGCAGGTAAAAGATTGGAGAAACCTGGCAGTATCCCCCGTTCGGGGCTATCGGGAACTTTTCAGCCCTCCCATCCGACGCGACCCAAACGACGTGGTCACACTCCCCTATGCGATACCCTAAATGGGTTCACAAAGATCTAAGCCCAGAGGAAAGGTTACCCCATTGGCCAACAAGAACCGAGCCCTTGATGCATCGCAATTGCCGGAATCTTACTTTACGTGGCCGGGCCTCTTCGGCCGCCTGGGGCGCAGGGAAGAGCTCAGCGAGTCCCAGGTGCAGTGGGCCATGCAGGAGATCATGGCCGGCAAGGCCACTGACGCCCAGATCGCGGCCTTTTCTTTCGGCCTCCGAGTCAAGGGCATCAGCGCGGCCGAGCTCGCCGCTGCTGCAGAGACAATGAAGAGCTTCGCCACCCCGGTGGATTTCAGCGATATCTCCAGCGTGGACATCGTCGGCACCGGCGGGGACGGCCACCACACGGTAAACATCTCCACCATGGCCTCATTCGTTGTCGCCGCTACTGGCGTACCGGTGGTCAAGCACGGCAACCGCGCGGCATCGTCTAAGTGCGGGGGTGCCGACATGCTGGAAGCTATGGGGCTGGACATTGAGCGTGACCCCACCGCCGTGCGTCAGGACTCTCAGCACACCGGCTTCGCGTTCATGTACGCCAAGACCTATCACCCCGCCATGCGCTTCGCTGGCCCCGTGCGCAGCGAGCTGGGCGCGCCGACGATCTTTAACCTCCTCGGCCCCATGACCAACCCGGCCTCCCCCAAGTACGGTCTCATCGGCTGCGCATTCCGGGAGTTCATGCCGATCATGGGTGGCGCCTTCGCCCACCAAGGCAGCCGCGTGCTCGTCGTCCGCGGCATGGACGGCATGGACGAGATTTCCGTGTGCACTCCCACGGACGTGGTGACCGTCGACTCTAACGGCGTGACCGGAGAGGCCATCATCAACCCCCGTGCCGTGGGGCTCGATTTCTATGAAGAAGGATCCCTCGCCGGCGGAGATGCCGCTTACAACGCGGATGTTGCCCAGCGTCTCTTCTCGGGAGAGATCACCGGAGCAATCAAGGACGCGGTCTTGATCAATGCCGCTGGCGCCCTGACCGCTTACCACGGTTGGGAAGACTCCACCCTGGATGAAGCCATGCGCGGCAATGTGGAGCGCGCCCGCCAAGCGCTGGAATCAGGTGCCGCTTTGCAGCAGATGAACAAGATCCTCGGCGCTTAAGATAGCACTAAGCCGCCTTCCCCGTGTGAAAAGGAAGGCGGGTTTTTGTGTCCCCAGTGAAGGACTAGTGCTTCTCTGGAGGCAGGCCGTACTGCAGGTTCAGCATCGTTGCGGACCAGATCAGCATGACGGCGCCGAACACCACGAGCCACAGGTGCCACCAGGCCAGGCCTGCGCCCATCACCACGATGGACACGGTCATCACGAATGGCCAGATGGAGCTTGCGGAGAAGAAGCCCAGCACGCCAGCGCCGTCCTCGATCTCAGCCTCTTCCCAGTCAGACGGGGTGATGTCAGTCTTGCTATCCGTCAGGTGCAGGTAGCCCGCAAGCATCAGCGCCAGCAGGGTGGACATCACCAGGCCGGTCGCGCCCGCCCACTCCAGGCCGATGAGGTTGCCCGCATCGTTGAGGAAGATGGTGCCCAGGATGTACAGCACGGTGGCAATACCCAAGAAGGTTGCGACACCGTAGAAAAGCTTTGCTCCGGAAGTCATGAGAGTCTCTCTTTCTCGGTTTATCGTGCCGCCGGCTTAGGCGTTGCGATCCTGGTAGTTATCGTCGGTACGGGTGCCAGCGCGGTCCGTCTCGAACGGGTGGGTGGTCACAGCGTAGGGCTCTTCGCCGATCTGCTGCAGAGCCTCAGAGTTCGGAGCCTCCGGGTTAGCCTCGCGGTACTCGATGTACTGGCGGAACTTCTCCGGGGAGACCACGCGCAGTTCGAAGTTCATCATGGCGTGGTAAGTACCGCACATTTCTGCACAGCGGCCCACGAATGCGCCCTCTTCGCTGATCTCTTCCACCTGGAAGCGACGCTCGGACTGGTTAGCGTCCGGGTGCGGGAAGGTATCGCGCTTGAACAGGAACTCAGGGATCCAGAAAGAGTGCACAACGTCAGCGGAAGCCAGGTTGAACTCGATCGGGGTGTTGGAAGGCAGAACCAGAACCGGGATCTCCTCCGTGGAACCCACGGTCTCGATCTTGTTGAAGTTCAGGTAGCTGTAGTTGTCCTTGTTCTTGCCGTGGATCGGACCGACAACCTCGTGGCCGTGGGAGTCAGTGCCCTCTTCGGGGTACTCGGAGTCAGCGGCGCGCTGCTGTGCAACCTCGTCAGTGCCGTCATACTCCTGGCCCAGCACCTCAGCACCAATGTGGCCGTAGCCGAACTTCCAGTTCCACTGGAAAGCGGTCACGTCCACGGTCACCTCTGGGTTCTTGTCCAGGGCGGTGGCGCGGTCCTGAGTCTGCACGTTGAAGAAGAACAGACCCATGATGATCAGGACAGGCAGGGTCGTCAGAACCAGCTCCAGCGGCACGTTGTAGCCGGTCTGGCGCGGGAATTCCTCGGTGTTACCCTTCTTGGCCTGGTTCTTTGCGCTGGAACGGTGCATGTTCCAGAACAGCAGGATCCACATGATAATGCCGACGATCCAAGCGGTCACCCACACCCATACCCACAGGTTGCCCATCTCCTGGGCTTCCGGGGTGATGCCGGAGGGCCAGCCCATGCGCAACGCATGGAAGAAGCCGTTCTCCGGGGGAGCCACGTTACAACCGGTCAGGACCAGAGCGGCGGTGCCCAGCAGTCCAGCGAGGCCAATACGGCGAGTCAAACCGTGATTATTTCGCTTATTCACGCGAGTTTGCCTTCCTCATTCACACGTCATTTGGTCTACAAGCTGTCGGTGCTCCCATATGGACCTGCAGTACGCCCATATGCCAGCCAGCTCTAGACCGCTTCACACTAGAACTTTAGACCATTGGCAGCGTATTGCCACCATCACTTGGCCGGTGCCCCCACATGGGTTAGGCCGTCGCTCAAGAAAATTCGGATTAGTTTGTTCCTTTTTCCTGCGACGGCGTCACACATCAGCCCCATCAGTGTGATTATCGTTACGCTACAGCTTGTTCGTCTCGATGGTTCCTGCGGCGCCAATATTGCGCAAGTTGGCCTTCGCGAGGTTGACCATGCGCCCCACCCCACCGCTGAATACGGTGCGGGTGGCGGCCTTGGAGAAGCCCATCATCATTTCCCAGGTGATGTTCGGCGGGAGACTCAAGGCGTTGGGGTCGGTGACCACGTCGACCAGCACGGGCCCGTCGTAGGCCAGGGCCTCGCGTAGCCCCTCCTCCACCTTCGCTGGGTCCTCGATGCGGATGGACTTGATCCCGCAAGCTTCGGCAATGGCGGCGAAGTTCACGTGTTCGTGATCCGTCTGGAATTCCGGCAGCCCTTCCACCAGCATCTCCAGCTTCACCATGCCCAGGGATGAGTTGTTGAAGACCACAGTCTTCACGGGCAAGTCATGGAGCTTGACAGTGAGCAATTCCCCCATGAGCATGCCGAGGCCGCCGTCGCCCGAAAAACTAATAACCTGGCGGGAGCGATCCGCTGCCTGTGCGCCGATAGCGTGCGGCAGTGCATTGGCCATCGTGCCGTGGCGGAAGCTGCCGATCTCCTCGCGGGAACCATTGGGCGTGATGTAGCGCGCTCCCCACACGTTGCACATGCCGGTATCCACGGTGAAGATGGCATCGTCGTCCGCGAGCCCGTCAATGACGTCCGCGACGTACTCCGGGTGGATCGGACGCATCTTCTCCACCTTCTTGGTGTAGGCATCCACCACGGACTCCATGGCGCGGCAGTGATTCTTCAGCTGCTTATCCAAGAAGCTACGGTCCGTCTTTTCCTCCAGGTGAGGAAGGATGGTCTCGATCACCGCGGCGACATCGCCGGTTACGGGATAGTGAACCGTGGTGCGGCGGCCGATGTGCGCAGGCTCAATGTCCACCTGCGCCACGTTCTTATCTGGCAGGAAGTCGTTGTAGGGGAAGTCGGTGCCCAGCAGGATCAGCAGGTCGGCATCGTACATGGCGTCGCGCGCCGCGCCATAGCCCAGCAATCCGGACATGCCCACGTCGAAGGGGTTGTCATATTGGATGTACATCTTGCCGCCGAAGGCGTGACCAATGGGAGACTTGATCTTTTCCGCCAGCTCCAGCACCTGCTCGCGCGCGTGCTTGACACCCGCGCCGCAGAAGAGCGTCACCGTCTTTGCCTCATTAATGGCGTGGGCCAAGCGGGCGGCCTCATGCGCATCCGGGTAGGTGACCGTGCGGCCAGAGCTATAGGTACCGGAAACGATGAGCTCCTCGCCGGCATCCTCGGAGGAGATATCGCCGGGGATGACCAGCACGCTGACGCCGTGGCCGCCGAGCGTGGACTGGATCGCGTTATGCAGGATGCGTGGGCCCTGTTCCGTGGAGTTCACCATCTCGCAGTAGCCGGAGCACTCCTTAAAGATCTGCTCCGGGTGGGTCTCCTGGAAGAACTGAGAGCCAATCTGCAGGCTGGGGATATGGGAGGCCAGCGCCAGGACCTTGGCACCATTGCGGTGGGAGTCATAGAGGCCCTGTATCAGGTGTGTATTGCCGGGGCCGCAGGAACCCGCGCACACAGCGAGCTTGCCAGTGACGAGGGACTCCGCGCCTGCTGCGAAGGCCGCCGCCTCCTCGTTGCGGACATGGATCCATTCGATGTTGGACCTGCGCACCGCGTCCACGATCGGGTTCAGGCTGTCCCCCACCAACCCGAAGATGCGCTCCACCCCCTGCTGTTCGAGGGTACTCACCAGTTGTTCTGCAAAAGTCTTAGCCATGCCTACAAGGCTACGCGTCATCGTGAAGGCATGCCCGCGCGTGGCAAGTAGCCCTCTAGGTCTCCACGCGCGTAAAGTTAGGGCGCATGTGTGGTTTGCTTGGATTTTTATCGGCCGATTCGGCCGCACCTCAATACGTGGACGCAGTGCGCAAGGCGTTGCCGTGCATGCATCACCGTGGCCCTGATGACTCGGGTACGTGGAACGATGATGACGTTGTCTTTGGCTTCAACCGCCTGTCCATCATCGACATCGAGCACTCCCACCAGCCGCTCCAATGGGGCCCAGAGGGAGAAGACAACCGCTACACCCTGACGTTTAACGGTGAAATCTACAACTACGTGGAACTCCGCGAAGAGCTCACCGGGCTGGGCTATACCTTTAATACTGAAGGCGATGGGGAGCCGATCGTGGTGGGCTTCCACCACTGGGGTGCCGAGGTAGTCAATCACCTGCGCGGCATGTTCGGCTTCGCTGTGTGGGATTCCAAGGACAAGAAGCTCTTCTTGGCCCGCGACCAGTTCGGCATCAAGCCCATGTACGTTGCCACCACCGCAGCAGGCACGGTCTTCGCCTCGGAGAAGAAGTGCATTCTCTCCATGGCTGAGGCACTGGGCGTGGACACTACTTTGGACATGCGCGCCATTGAGCACTACACGGACCTGCAGTACGTTCCAGAACCAGAGAGCCTGCACAAGGGCATCCGCCGGCTGGAGTCCGGCAGCTATGGCGTGGTCACCCCCGGATCTGAGATTGCCGAAACCCGGTGGTTTGAGCCCCGCTTCCCCGTGAAGAAGGTAGCCGCAGGTAGCGAGGAGCAGGTCTTCAAGCGCATCGCCGATGCCCTGGAGGATTCCGTGGCCAAGCACATGCGCGCGGACGTGACCGTGGGATCCTTCCTCTCCGGCGGCATTGACTCCACGGCGATTGCCGCTCTTGCCAAACGCCACAACCCGAACCTGCTGACTTTCACCACCGGCTTTGAGCGGGAAGGCTACTCCGAGGTGGACGTAGCCGCCGAATCCGCCGCCGCCATCGGCGCGGAACACATCGTCAAAGTCGTCAGCCCCGAGGAGTACGCCGCAGCCATCCCGGAGATCATCTGGTACCTGGATGATCCGGTAGCTGACCCCTCCCTGGTGCCACTGCACTTCGTGGCCCGTGAGGCCCGCAAGCACGTGAAGGTTGTGCTCTCCGGCGAGGGTGCCGATGAGCTCTTCGGCGGCTACACCATCTACAAGGAGCCGCTGAGCCTCGCTCCGTTTGACAAGGTCCCCTCCCCCATCAAGAACGTTCTGTCCAAGGTGGGCAGCGCCCTCCCGGACGGAATGCGCGGCAAGTCCCTCCTGGAGCGCGGCACGATGAGCATGGAGGAGCGCTACTACGGAAACGCCCGCTCCTTCAACTACCAGCAGCTGGAGCGCGTGCTGCGCACTGTGCGTCCCGAGTGGGACCACAAGGAAGTGACTGCGCCCATCTATGCCAAGAGCCGGGACATGGATCCGGTCGCTCGCATGCAGCACCTGGACCTATTCACCTGGATGCGTGGTGACATCCTCGTCAAGGCGGACAAGATCAACATGGCCAACTCCCTGGAACTGCGCGTGCCGTTCTTGGACAAGGTCGTATTTGAGGTGGCAGAGACCCTGCCCCACGAGTTAAAGATCTCCCACGGAACCACCAAGTATGCCTTGCGCCAGGCGCTGGAGCGCATCGTGCCCCCGCACGTATTGCACCGCAAGAAGCTGGGCTTCCCCGTGCCCATGCGCCACTGGCTGGCGGGCCCAGAGCTCTACGATTGGGCCAAGGAGAACATCCTCGCCTCGGAGACGGATTACATCTACAACAAGGCCGAGGTGCTGGCGATGCTGGATGAACACCGCGTGGCAATGAACACCGGCTCCGGGCCGGATCACTCCCGCCGGCTCTGGACCATTCTGGCCTTCATGATCTGGCACGGCATCTTTGTAGAAAAGCGCATCGATCCGCAGATCAACCAGCGGGATTACCCCGTCAAGCTCTAGCGCGAGGCGCTAGAGCCGGTTCCTTCGCCAATCAGGAGAAGGAATCGCCACAGGCGCAGGAGCCGGAGGCGTTCGGGTTATCGATGGTGAAACCCTGGGACTCGATGGTGTCCGCGAAGTCGATCTTCGCGCCCATCAGGTACGGGGAGGACATCCGGTCTACCACCAGGTTCACGCCCTCGTACTCATCAACCAGGTCCCCATCCAGGCTCCGGTCATCGAAGAACAGTTGGTAGCGCAGGCCGGCGCAGCCACCGGGCTGCACAGCGATGCGCAGGGCTAGATCGTCACGGCCTTCTTGAGCCAGCAGGGCACTCGCCTTGGCAGCGGCGGCCTCGGTGAGCTCCACGCCGGTGACCTTCTCTGGAGCAGTCATGTTTCCTCCTCATAAGGATGTATGGTCTTGTTCACAAATTACTCTTCCTTGAGCCATAACGCTAGATCAGCGCGCGGCATTCCACGCCGCACGGGAAGTTTTGCCCCGCTGATATCTATTGATCTAGCCTGTTAAGCGTGAAAAAGCCGTGGAAGAAGGACCAGGATTCAGCGAAGCCCGTGGAGGCTGAGGCTGCCGTCGCCCAAGAAAACTATGCAAACGGCGATGTGACCGAGCAATCGCAGCCCACCACCAAGGCCTATACCCCCAAGAAAGGCCGCCCCACCCCGAAGCGCAACGAGGTCGAGCGGGAAATCGGCGTGCGCCGCTCCGCCTTCGAGGCCCCGGCCACCCCAGCCGAGGCCCGCAAGCGCCGCAAGGAACTCAAGGCCTCCATGTCCAAGCAGGAATACAAGGCCATGAAGCAGCGCCAAAAGGACGAGCGCGCCCGCGAGCGCCGCAAGATCAACGAGCGCATGATGGCGGGCGACGAGGCCTACCTGATGGAGCGCGATAAGGGCAAGGAAAAGCGCTTCGTCCGCGACTGGGTGGATTCCCGCCGCTACCTGATGAACATGTTCCTGCCGCTGACGCTCATCGTGATCGTGGTCATGATCTTCGGGATGTCCAACCCCGCGCTGGCCAACATGACCAGCATTTTCATGATGATGATCTTCCTGGTCATGCTCTCCGAGGGCCTGTGGCTTGGCCGCCGCATCAACCGCGAGGTCAACTCCCGGTTCCCGGACAACCCCCACGGATCCTTTAGCCTGGGCATGTACGCTTTCACGCGCGCCACGATGATCCGCCGTCTGCGTACTCCTGCCCCGCAGAAGCAGATCGGCGATGAGGTGTAAAAGACCATGAGCACCCCCACCTTCCCGCCCATTGTCCCGCCGGACGAGTCCGCCCGGGGCCGCGCCAGCCAATTGCGCGCCGCTGTGCCCACCTCCGCCGGCACGCCCGTGGGCTCGCTGGGTCGCGTGGAAGATCTGGGGTCGTGGCTTGCCGCGTGCCAGTCCGTGGCGCCTCCCCGGCCGTTGGAGACCGTGCGGCTGCTCGTTGTTTCCGGGGAGCCGGAGGTCGCGCGCGATGTTCCCGCCATTTCCGCTCTGCCGGCCGATTTCACTCAACAGGCACGTCAGGTCATCGAGGATGGGGTGGCACCGATCGCGGAAGCCTGCCGCGCCTCGGGGGTAGATTTTTTTGTGTGCGACGCCGCCGCGGACACCCCCACCGGGGCCATCCACCGCGGGGACGCCATGACCCAGCAACAGTTCGATGAACTCTTGGCCAAGGGCATGCGGATCGCTGACGAGCAGGCGGATTCCGGCGTGGACCTGCTCCTGTTGGGGGATTCCGGCCGGGGAATGACCACCATCGCGGCCGCGGTGATCGGCACGATCTGCAGCATCGAGCCGGTCAAGGTCATCGGGTGGGGTTCTGGCATCGGGGATGAGGGCTGGAAGGCCAAATGCGAGGTGTTGCGGGACGCCATGTACCGCGTGCGGGACGATCGCGCGGTGGCGGCGCGGGTGTTGCGCCGCTGCGGCTCCGCCGAGCTCGTGGTGATGGCGGGGGTTCTCGCCCAGGCGGCGGTGCGCCGCACCCCAGTTGTGTTCGATGGCATCGGCGCCGCAGCTGCTGCAGTGTGCGCACAGATGCTCGCCCCTGGAGCCTCCGCGTGGTGGCGGGCCGCTGGTGTGGCAAAGGAGCCGGGACATCGCCCAGCCTTGAAGGCCCTGGGGCTGGAGCCGGTGCTAGATGTAGGAATCGGCACCGGCCAAGGGCTCGGTGCCGTGCTCACGGTGCCGCTGCTGCGGCTGGCCGTGGATGTTTACGGGGCCTGAATGAGGGTGTGCATCCAGCCGTGAGTGTCCTCCACGGCGCCACGCTGGATGCCCGTCAGGGTCTCCCGGAGACGCATGGTGACCTCACCGGTGGCACCACCGTTGATGTCGTATTCCCCATCGAGGCTCTTCACCTTGCCCACCGGTGTGACCACGGCGGCGGTGCCGCAGGCGAAGACCTCTGACAGCTCACCGTTATCCGCGGACTTCTTCCACTCTTCCGTGGAGATGCGGCGCTCCTCAGTCTCATAGCCCAAGTCCCGGGCGAGCTGCAGCAGGGAGGCGCGGGTGACGCCGGGCAGCAGGGAGCCGGAGAGCTCTGGGGTGACGATTTGGGCGTTCTCCCCCTCCCCGTACACGAAGAAGAGGTTCATGCCGCCCATTTCTTCCACGAACTTCAGCTCCTGAGCGTCCAGCCACACCACCTGGTCACAACCCTGCTCTTGGGCGAAGGCCTGCGCCACCAGGGAGGCCGCGTAGTTGCCGGCGAACTTGGCCGCACCGGTTCCGCCGCGGGCTGCGCGGACGTACTCAGTGGACAACCACACGCTCACGGGGTTGATGCCGCCCTTGAAGTAGGCGCCGGCGGGCGATGCGATGACGTAGTAGGTGTAGCTATCCGCCGGATGCACGCCCAAGCCGACTTCCCGGGAGATCATGAAGGGGCGCAGGTACAGCGCCTCTTCGCCGCCAGCCTGGGGCACCCAGCGCTGGTCAATCTCCACGAGGCGGCGGATGGACTCCAAGAACAGCTCCTCCGGCAGCTCCGGCATCGCCATGCGGCGGGCAGACGCCTGGAAGCGCTGGGCGTTCTGCTCCGGGCGGAAGGTGGCGATGCTGCCATCCGGCTGGCGGTACGCCTTGAGACCCTCGAAGATGGCCTGGCCGTAGTGCAGCACGCTGGTGGCCGGGTCCATGGTGATGGACTGGTATGGCTGGATACGGGCGTTGTGCCACCCGGACTCGCTGGTCCAATCAATGGCAACCATGTGATCTGTGAAGTGGTTACCGAATCCGGGGTTGGCCAGCAGCTCCTGCACCTGCGCGTCATCGAGCGCGTGAGCGGACTGTTCTACCTGGAAATTCTCTGGGGTTGCGGGCTCTGTATTCATGCCAGTCATGCTACTCGCGCTACCACCCACGTGCCCCCGTTTGGCGCGAATCGGTAGTGTTTAGTGTGGTAAACGCGTACCCCCGATTGTTCGCAGTGAACTTTTAGGAGCAAAAAAGTGAATGATTCTGTAACTAACTCCACGTCAGCGGCTCTGCAGCCGACTGAGGTTGTCCGCGGAGCGATCCCCCAACTGGAAGCGATTGAGTCCCTCAGTGACGCCCCGGAATCCGTTGACGCCTTGGTGGTGCCCACCTTCGCCGGGGAATCCGGCATGGAGATCGCCGGCGGGCCGGGCGACCCGTTCAGCCAGTCCCAGCAGATCAAGCTATGGAAAGCGCTGATCTCCATTGGCGCTACGGGTGAGAAGAACGAGGCCGTGACGCTCCCCGGGGCTGTCATCGAGCTGGAGGCACCGGAAGTTCACACCATCATCGCGGTGGGGCTCGGGGATCCGGACGATGTCACCGAGGAAGACGTGCGGGAGGCCGCCGGTGTGGCGTCGCGAAAAATAAAGGCCGCAACCAGCGAGGATGAGCAGCCACGCGGCGCGGTAGCCGTGAGCACCTTGGGCATCTTCGGCACTGAGGCTGCCCTAGTCGGCCACGGACTGGGCGCCTACTCCTACCCGGGGGCGAAGAAGGCGAAGCCGGGTGTGGACACCATCTACTCCCTCGCGTACCACGAGGAAGAGGGCGCAGCCGCACGCGCCGCGGTGATCGTTGAGGGCGTGGCCGTGGCCCGCGACCTCGTCAACGCTCCAGCTAATGTGCTGTACCCGGAGACGTACGCGGAGTTCATCGGCCAGATTGCCGCCAACGATGACGTGGACATCGAGGTTCTCGACGAGACCCAGCTGGCAGAGCAGGGTTTCGGCGGCATCATCGGCGTGGGCAAGGGTTCCGCACGCCCGCCGCGTCTGGTGCGCATGACCTACACCCCGTCCAACGCTGGAGAGAGCACCCCTTCGGTTGCGCTCGTGGGCA
>DXFZ01000108.1 GCA_019114175.1 Candidatus Corynebacterium gallistercoris | reverse complement strand
TTTCTGTCAAGGACGGGTAGCGTGTCAGGCCTTGGAGCTGGCGGGGGCGGGGGAGGCGGTGGCGTCGCCCGAAGAAGAACGAGCAGCAACCACAACGACCGCGGCCATGACCACCAGATAAACCACCCACGCAACAAAGGACAGTACCGTTGGTGCAGGAACAATATTGAACATGCCCTCCAGCAAGGAGGCATACCACGTGCCGGGAGTGAGCACGGCGGAGATATCGAAGGCGATGTTGTGCAGACCAGGCAGCACGTTGGCCTCCTGCAAGTCCGTGATCCCGTACCGCATAATGCCCGCGGCAACCACGATGAGCAGCACACCGATCACGCGGAAGAAGATGCTCAAGTTGATGCGGATGGCGCCGCGGTACATCAAGATTCCTAGGGCGACGGCCACCGCGATGCCAATTCCTAAGCCAATAAAGGGTGTGGCGGTGGTGCTGGTGACGGAATCAAAGATGAGCAGGATCGTTTCGATCCCCTCCCTGCCCACCGCGAGGAACGCCACCGCAAACACGGCGGTAGGGCCAATCGCGGCCTCCATCTGGCCCTGAAGCTCCTTGGCGATGTTCTTTCCAGCCTTGAACATCCACAACACCATCCAGGTGATCATGGCGACCGTGATGAGGGAGGCGATGCCACCCACGAGCTCTTGGCCCTGGGTGGTGAGCGTCTTGGTGCCGAAGTGGAGGACCAGGAAGCAGGCGACGGTTGCGGTGAGGGCGGCGACCACCCCGGCCCAGAGCCAGGGGCGCTCATGGGAGCGGCCGGTTTTCTTCAGATAGGCAGCCAGGATGATCACAATCATCGTGGCTTCCAGGCCCTCACGGAGCCCGATCAGCACGTTTGCGTACAGCATAGGCAAGTCTCCACTAAACGGAATAAGACAAGTCTTATTTAACTCCTAAGTGGTGGAGAAGAGCAACACGGGGGCAGCGGCTCACATGAACCGCTGCACCTTCTCAAAGGTGGCCGGCCACGTGCGGCCAAGGTGGGCGCTGGCGGCCCGGACGAGGAACCAGCAGCATGCTGCGGCGATGACCAATTCCACCGCCACTGCGGCGAAGGGATGATCGAAGATGACAAGCAGGAACGCGGGCAAGCTCACAGTGGCCGCGCTCAGGCTCGTGGCGAAAACCCACAGAGCCACCTGCGCATTGCCGCTGTTCTTCATCGAAAAGCTGTTTGTCCCGGGAGGGGAGGTGCGCTGGGGGATCTTCACCGCCTGGTAGGTGCTTAAGGAAAGCATGATGACGGTGAAGCCAGTGGCGATGAAGACGTTCGCAATCCACAACGGTTCGAACCCGGACAGGAGGCCACCTGCCAGACCATAAGCGGCGATGAGCGGCACAATGACCACCGCCGTGGCGGCCATGCGTGCAGTGAGCATGGTGCGCGGGTGCACGCCCGTGGTGATGTGCACCCAGTTATGGGGGCCATCCATGCCGAAGATATTGGACATGAGGGTGGTGGCCATCATGGCCATGAAATAGAGGCCAAAGTAGTGGAAGAAACTATCTTCGCCACGTGCGCCGAGGAAGAGGTAGAAAACGGCGAGCAGGGGGAAGGACATGGTCATGTAGAGGTACCGGAGGTCCCGGCGGTAGTAACGCACCGCGCGGGAGAAGGCAGCGCCCCAGGCGGTGGCGGGCGCGCCGGGGAGGAGCAGGCTGCCGCTGGCGCTGGGGGTGCTGGCCGCGGCTGATCTGCGCCGGGAGCCGCCGGATCCGGAATCCGGAACCGGATGGCGCAGCATGGTCATGGTGCGGTTGAGCCACACCCAGGCGCACAGCACCACGACCGCCAGGGTGATGGCGGCGCGGGCCAGGGAATCTGCCCCAAACGGTTGGTAGGCCAGGGCCGCTGCCGCGGTGGCAAACGGCGACCAGGAGAGCAGCGGCAGCTCCTGCGTGAACAGGGCCTCCACGTTGGAATTGATGGACATGTAGAAAAACAGGAAACCCACCATGAACAGCGCGCTGCCGATGAGGGAGACCTTCTCCTGGTGCTGGCGCCCGGTGGAGTTGTTCAGCAGCGCTGCCAGGGCCTCGCCCATCGCAACCGTGACGACCAGCTGGGCAATGCACGCAACAACCCAGCCGACGGCCAGCCCCGCCCCCAGGCTGCCGAACGCGGTAGCCCCGATGACTGCCATGATGACCGTGTTGATCAGCGCCAGGAAACCGCGCGTCTGCAGGAAAATGGTGATGATCGTGGCGGGAAGCAGCTGCCGGGCCGTAACCGGCAGGGTGCCGAACTGCCGCCAGTCCATCGTGGATTCACCAGCGGGGAACATCACCGCCATCATGAGGTACAGCAGGGAGCCGAGCCCCATCGTGGCCACGAACGTGTGGGGGTTATCGTCGTTCGTCAGTTCGGCGGCCGACCACACGCCAAGCGTGCTTGCGCCAACGAGGCCGAACACATAACTAAACAGGGCAAGAATCAGCAGGCTGAAGTTGCCGATATTGTTGCGACGCCACAGCGTCCAGTGGAGACTAACTAGTGTCCGGGTGATGCTCACAGGTCAGTGTCCTCCCCATTGTTCGGGTGCTGGCTTCCCCGCAGCCAGCCCAGGGATCCTTGCGTGAGGTGGCGGGCGCCGACGTGCTCTACGAATCGCTCATTGAGGCTCTTGCCGTCCCGGACCTCATCGAGGGTGCCACTGACGTGGACGGTGCCGTTATTCATGATCGCCACATGCGTGCAGAGGCCCTCGACGAGTTCCATGACGTGGGAGCTGAGGATGACGGTGCCGCCTGCTGCAACGTATTGGCGCAGAATCTGCTTGATGACATCCGCGGAAACCGGATCCACGGCCTCAAATGGCTCATCCAGGATGAGAAGTTCTGGGCTGTGGAGGAGGGCGCCGGCCAGGAGGATCTTCTTTGTCATGCCGGCGGAGAAGTCCGCGATGATCTTCTTGCCGGTGTCCTGGAGGTCCAGGGCGTTGAGGATCTCTTCGGAGCGTTGGGCGATCGTGGCGGCATCCATGCCCCGCAGGTAGCCCAGGTATTCGAGGTACTCGGGGGCCGTGAGGCGGTCGAATGTGGCGATGCCATCGGCAAGCAGCCCGTAGGACATCTTGCCGCGATTGACCTCTTCGGGGGTGGTGTTGAACCACATGCTGTTGCCGGCGATCCAGCAGTTGCCGTAGGTGGGTTCGAGCAGGCCGGTGGCGATGAGGATGGCGGTGGTCTTACCCGCGCCGTTGGGGCCGACGAGCCCGTAGAAGCTGCCGCGGGGGATGGAAAGGCTCATGCGATCGACAGCGTCTTTGTTGCCGAAGCGCTTGATGACCTCATCCCACTGAAGTACTGCAGTGGGGTCAGGCTGCGGGGCTGAGGACTGTGCTTGTGAGGGATATGAATTACTCATGGTTACCCATGGTAAGGGGTGAGCGAAACGCGGTGTGCACCAAGGTGAGTCATGCTACACTGCAGAATATCCACACTGTGAGATGAAGGAGTCCATAGAATGAAACTTGCTGTGATCGATGGCGATGGCATTGGGGTGGAAGTCACCGCGGAAGCTCTCAAAGTTCTGCGCGCCGTGCGCGATGACGTGGAGACTACTGAGTATGACCTCGGCGCTCGCCGCTACCTGCGCACCGGAGAGACTCTGACGGATGAAGACTTGGACTCCCTCAAACAACACGATGCCATCCTGCTCGGCGCGATCGGCGATCCGCGCCGCGTTCCTGCCGGTGTCCTCGAGCGTGGCCTTCTTCTCCCGCTGCGCTTCAAGCTGGAGCACGCGGTCAATCTGCGCCCCTCCAAGCTGTACCCCGGTGCCTCATCCCCGCTGAAGGACCCCGGCGAGATCGACTTCGTTGTCGTCCGCGAAGGGACCGAAGGACTTTATGCAGGAAACGGCGGAACCCTGCGCGAGGGGACCGAGAATGAGGTTGCCTGCGAGGTCAGCCAGAACACCTGGCTTGGCGTGGAGCGCGTGGTGCGAGATGCCTTTGAGCGTGCGATGGGGCGGCGCAAGAAGGTGACGTTGGTACACAAGACGAACGTGCTGGTCAATGCGGGCGGGCTGTGGCAGCGCGCGGTGGATGCCGTCGCTGCAGATTATCCCGAGGTCGAGGTGGACTACAACCACATCGATGCCGCCACCATCTACATGGTGACTGACCCAGCCCGCTATGACGTGATTGTCACGGACAACCTGTTTGGCGATATCCTCACTGATCTTGCGGGGGCGGTGACCGGCGGTATTGGGCTGGCGGCATCCGGCAACATCGACCCCACCCATACCTTCCCCTCCATGTTTGAGCCCGTCCACGGCTCCGCCCCGGACATCGCGGGTCAGGGAATCGCCGACCCGTGCGCGGCCATCCTCTCCGTGGCTCTCATGCTCCGCCACTTGGGCGACGAAAGCAATGCGGAAAAGATCGAAAAGGCAGTGCTGGAGGAGGCCGCTTCCCGCGGTGGAAATCCGATCCGTACCGCCGAGGTTGGGGAACGGATCGCCGCTGCTGTGCGCGGCTAGCCGCTACTGGTAGCTCACGAAGTCCGGCGTGGGCTCCACATCCATCGTCTGCTGCGGGGTGAACATCGGCTCGTCTTCGTCGATGAAGTTCTTCCACCCCAGCGCCACCTCCGGCGGCAGGTCCTGGCGCACCACATTCCAGGTCTCCATCTTCGTGCCGGGTGCACCGTGGCCGTCGCAGTGAACGAGAACCTTGACGTTGTCCGTGCCGCTGCTCATCTGCTCGCGGTCGCGGATCATCTGCAGCTGGAATTGGTGCACCATCAGCAGCTTCTGCGGCATCTTCTCCCGCTCAACGAGCTCGTCAAGCCACTCCACGACCTCGTTGATCTCCGCTGCCTGCACGTGCCCAACCTGGCTCAGCGGCACCTGCCCGGGCTCCAAGCGCCATTCCGGATCGAGCGCCACGCCCACGTTGGGCAGCTTGATGAGGTCCTCGTAGAACTTCACCTGCGTGAGCAGCGTTTCCATGCCCGGCTGCACGTCGATGATCGCATAGCCGCCAGCAGACGTGATGGCCTTGACCCACGGCTCGATCTCGGCGGGGTCGGTGTAGTTGGTGTAGCTGCCGTCGGGCCCCGGCTCCTGGGCGGCGACGGTGGCGATGATCTCGAAGGCTGGGATCACGGGATCAGGCACGAGGTCGTCGTACTGCGCGGCCTGCTCCTTGGCTCGCTCAACTGCCGCCTGTGCGTCCTGTTCACCCATCACGCCGAGGGCGGGGCCGCTGGGGTGGCCGTAGAGCGCAATGACGTGGCGGCCGGGGAACACAAGCCCACCGCCGCCGGGCTGCTCGTCGGTGATCGTGCGGGCCTTTTCCCTCCGCGCGCCGAGCTGGTCGCTATCGCCGAACTCCTCATTGAGGGCTACCATTACGCCCTCGTGCTGCGCGGCGGCTATGGATTCCGCGGTGACGCGAGGGTCCGCGGCGGGCAGGGTCAGCACGGTGAATCCGGCGGCGAGCGCGTTGGCGGACGCTGCCGGTGAGGTCAGCGGGCCGGCCAGTGCGTGTTCTGGTTCCGCGTTGCCGGCTTTGCCGGTGGGGGCATCGCTGGGCCATTCGCCCGCGGTCTCGTGGGTGGTGATGTTGTCTTCTGAGGCGACGGCACCCGCCGCCACCCCGCCAACCAGCACCAGATGGGTCGCTCCCAGGTGGTCGATGACCTCACTGAGACGGGCGTCAAAATCTTCCCCAGCGTCAGCGGGCACCTGTACCACCGGTACGTTGTGGTCCGCGGCGAGGGCGAGAGCCTGGTCATCCGCGGCAGGTGCGAGGACCAGGGATTCTGATGCCGCGAACAGAGCGGTGATAGTGGGGATGCCGGTGGCGTCGTCGCCAAATACCGATCCATCCTCAACCTTGGCGGCCTTGGTGGGGGAGTCCTTGTCCAGCCGCTCGGCCTGGTCTTCGCTATCGCTGCAGGCTGCGAGTACGCCTAGGCTCACGAGCGCCCCACCGGCGGCGAAACTAGCCTTGAATAGTGTGCGGCGGGTGAGCTGGTGGCGGGGCAAGTGTGAAGACACGATGAGAAATTCCTCCAAAAAGGGACGTATTTCAGCTAGGAGTCAGCTTAACGCGGTGGCCTAGTCGATGCTGTCTGCGACACTGGTGCCTTGCAGGATCGCACGCTTGGCATCGAGCTCGGCTGCCACATCCGCTCCGCCGATGATGCTGGTGGTGATCCCGGCATCCTCGAGGGGTTGGGCGAGTTCCTTGACGGATTCCTGCCCCGCGCACAGGATGACGTTGTCCACGTCCAGCACGCGCCGCTCGGTCACGTTGCCCTCCTCATCGCGGAAGGAGAGGTGCAGGCCGGCGTCATCGATCTTGTCGTAGGTGGCTCCGCTGATCTGCTCCACCTGCTTCATCTTGACCGCGGCGCGGTGGACCCAACCGGTGGTCTTGCCCAGGGACTTGCCCTGGCGGGAGGTCTTGCGCTGGACCATGTACACCTTGCGCGCGGGAGCGGTGGGGCGGGGTTCGGTGATGAATCCCGGGACTGAGGGGTCATCATCGACACCCCATTCCTGCTCCCACTCCTTGAGGTTGAGCGTGGGGGAGTCCTCTGTGGTGAGGAACTCGCTGACGTCGAAGCCGATGCCGCCGGCGCCGATGACGGCCACGGTGGCGCCGGGGGTGCGCTCCCCGAGGACGCACTCCGCGTACGTCATGACCTTGGGGTGGCCCACGCCTTCGATGTTGGGGATGCGCGGGGTCACGCCAGTGGCGATGATGACGTGGTCAAACTCGGCTTCGATGAGCTGGCTGGCGGACATTTTGGTGCCCAGGTGGACCTGGACGCGCTGCTTTTCCAGCTCATTAGTGAAGTAACGGATCGTCTCCGCGAACTCCTCCTTGCCCGGGATGCGGGCGGCGATGGAGAACTGGCCACCAATGTGATCACGGGCCTCGTAGAGGTCGACCCGGTGCCCGCGTTTGGCGGCGGACACAGCGGCAGCGAGGCCGGCGGGGCCGGCTCCCACCACGGCGATGTGCTTGGCCGCGCGGGTGGGGGCGAGGGTCAGGGTAGTTTCGCGTCCGGCCTGCGGGTTCACCAGGCAGGAGACCTTCATTCCCACGAAGGCATGGTCAAGGCAGGCCTGGTTGCAGCCAATGCAGGTGTTGATTTCCTTGGATTTGCCCTGCGCGGCCTTACGCATGAAGTGGGGATCCGCCAACAGGGGCCGGGCCATGGAGACCGCGTCAACCTGACCACGCTCCAAGATTTCCTCGGCGACTTCTGGGGTATTGATGCGGTTGGAGGCGATGAGCGGGATGCTAACCTCGTCGCGAAGTCTTTCGGTGAATTTGACGAAGGCTGCCCGAGGGACAGAGGTGACGATCGTGGGGATGCGTGCCTCATGCCAGCCGATATCGGTGTTGATGGCATCCACGCCGTACTTCTCCGCCTTGCGCGCCATGAGCGCGATCTCATCCCAGGTCTGTCCATTCTGAACGAAGTCCGCGATGGACTGGCGCAAGATGATGGGGAAGTCCCGCGGCACCTGCTTGCGGATTTCCTTGATGACCTCCACGAGGAAGCGCTGACGGTTGTCCGTGGAACTGCCCCACTTGTCCGTGCGGTCATTGGTGTGGGGGCACAGGAATTGGTTGATCAGGTAGCCCTCGCCGCCCATGATCTCTACCGCGTCATAGCCCGCTTTGCGTGCCATCTTCGCCGATTGGCCGTAGGCGTGGATGGTGTGGCGGATCATAAGCTCGTTCATGCGGATGTGCTTGAACGGGTGAATCGGGCTCGGCTCGGAGCCGGGGGCGACCTTGAAGGGGGTCACACCGTAGCGGCCCGCATGCAGGATTTGCATGGCAATGCGCCCGCCGGCGGCGTGGACGCGCTTGGTGATCTGCTTGTGGTGAGCCACGTGGAGGTGGTTGGTCATCGTCGCGCCAAACGGCATGAGCTGGCCTGCCCGTGACGGGGCGATGCCGCCGGTGATGATGAGTCCGATGCCGCCGCGGGCGCGCTCGGCGTAGAACTCGCCCAGCTTTGGCGCATCCCATGGCTTTTCCTCAAAGCCGGTGTGCATGGAGCCCATCACCGAGCGGTTGGGGAGGGTCAGGCCGCCGATCGTCAGTGGGCGGAACAGGTGGGGGTAGTACGTGGTGCTCATGGTTGGTCGTCTGCCTCTTCTTTGCTCGGGGCTGTGCCCAAGGTGGTCAATATTTCATCGCACCACGCCAGGAACGCTTCCTCACTGGTGATGCCGCCGCGCAACACAAGGTACTGGTGGAGTTGGCGGCCGGTGAGGGTGTCTGGCGAGGGGAATTGGGTGGCCAGATAGCGCCGGTACAGCGCCAGCTGCTCCGCGTGCAAGGCACGGTGGTGGGCCACGTTGGAAACAATGGTGGCGCGGTCCGTGTGTTCGGCTCCGCGGAGCTTTACGCCAAAGTCACTGCGCAGTTGCGGAAGGTCGGTGGGAGTGGCTACCCACGCCGACAATTCCTCCTGGCCCTTGTGAGTCAGCTGGTAGATCTTTTTATCCGGCTTGCCCTCTTGGGCAACGTCGCGCGCCGTGATGAGACCTTGATCCTGAAGTTTCTTCAGGGTGCGGTAGATCTGCTGGTGGGTGGTGGACCAGAAATGGCCGATGGACTTAGCGAATTGCCGGCTGAGCTGGTAGCCCGAGCCCGGGCGCTCCGCCAGGGAGACCAAAATCGCGTGTTCCAGTGCCATGTGAGCGAGATTACAGGCACGGGCGCACATATGCAACAAGGTGAATATGGTTGGGTGTGTTCGCAACCCAACTAGTTAGAATGGACAACATGAGCGTTGAGCTAGAAGAAATCCGCGGCTTCCTCGCCGAACATGACCCGTTCGCACACCTGCCCCAAGAACTGTTAGACCAGCTGCCGGGCCAGATGACGATGCATTACGTTCGCCGCGGCCAGCGCATCATCAACGCAGGAGACCCTAATGATTACCTGTGGGTGATCCGCAGCGGGGCCGTCGACGTATTAGATGACCAAGGCATCCTCCTGGACCGAAGAGAAACCGGCCGGAGCTTCGGCTACTCCACCCTGGTGGGGGAGAACAAGTCCAACTACACCATGATCGCGGTGGAGGATTGCCTGCTACTTACGCTGCCCCGGAAGCACTTCGACGAGCTCGCCCAGCAAAGCCCCGAACTCCAGCGCAGCTACTCCGGCCAATCCGCCCGCATCAAGGCCGCCGCCCAGCAGCTCAAGGGCGATTCCAACTCAGAAGTTCTCCGCACCAAGCTGGGCCACTTCGCCATCACCAACCCGGCCAACACGGATCCCGAAACCTCCATCCGTGACGCGGCCGCCACCATGCAGCGCGAAAACGTCAGCTCGCTGCTCATCATCGACACCCACGGTGCGCTGCACGGCATCGTCACCGATAGGGACCTGCGCCGTTGCGTCGCGGAAGGCACAGACCCCACCGGCCCGGTCTGCACCATCATGGCCACCAACCTCACCACCGCCACCAGCGATACCCTCGTGTTTGAGGCGATGCTTCTCATGACAGAGAAGATGTTCCACCACCTGCCCATCGTCGATAACGGGCAGGTCACCGGCATCATCGCCTCCGCGGACATCATGCGGCTGCTGCAAAATGACCCCATCTACCTCACAGCCGACCTCACCCGCCGGCGCACCCCAGAGGAGATGCGGCACGTCTATGACTCCACCCACCAGGTGGCCGCCAGCTTCATCGAACGCGGGGCCAGCGCCAGCGAAGTGACCGGCCTGCTGACAGTCGTGGCGGATGCCATGGCCCGCCAGCTGCTGCGCCTCGCCGAGGAAGAACTTGGCCCACCCCCGGTGCCCTACTGCTTCGTGGTGCTGGGGTCCCAAGGCCGCAAGGAGATGGGCCTGGCAAGCGACCAGGACAACGCACTGGTTTTGGATGATTCTTTTGATAGCGACGCCCACAGCGAGTACTTCGCCGCACTCTCAGACAGGGTCTGCCAGGGGCTCGCGATAGCGGGTCAGCCGCTGTGCCCGGGGGACATGATGGCCTCCAATCCCGCCTGGCGGATGACGCAACGGCAGTGGGCTGAAACCTTCCACCGCTGGATCACCGCGCCGGAACCGGACGCGCTGCTGTACGCGCAGACGTTCTTCGACATGCGGCCGGTCTACGGCGACCTGCCCCTCGGGGAGCAGGTCCACCGCAACGCGGTCATCTCCGCCCAAGGCTCCCCGCGCCTGCATGCACACTTGGCAGGGCTAACCGCACACCGGGAGCCACCCTTGGGATTCTTCCGGGGCCTGGTGGTTGAACGGTCCGGCGACTACCGCAACACGCTCAACGTGAAGAAGGGCGGGACCCACGCCATCGTGCAGCTCGCCAGGCTCGTCGCGATCACAGAGGGCAAGGACGTGCTGCCCACGCTGAGCCGCCTGCAGGCAGCGGCCGGCACGCCGAGCCTGTCCCAGCGCAGCGCGGATGACATCGTGAGCGCCTTTGAATTCCTCGGCGCCATCACCTTGAAGCACCAGGCCGCGCAGATCGCCCAGGGAATTGAGCCGGACTACCACGTGGCGCCGGAAAAGCTCACCAAAATGGACCGGGAAACGCTGCGCGATGCCTTCCACATCATCAAGAGTATGCAGAACTCCCTGGCCATCAAGTTCCCCGTGCGCAGCATGTAACTCATTGTCGCGTGAGGACTGCAGGATGAGCCCACAAAAGCCACACAGAGATAAGAGCAGATGACACGAATGAAAGAGGACACACTGTGAGCTGGTTGCGCGCACTGCCGGGGATGGGCCGCACGCCACGGGCAGCCAGCGGAGCCCTCAAGGACTTCTATGAGACACCCGCGCCGGGGCCGGACACTCCACTCAGCGAGCTACCACTGTTGGCCGTGGACGTGGAAACGACAGGGCTCAACCCCGCCAAAGACCGGATCCTCTCCATCGGCTGGGTGCCGCTGGACGGGCTGGCCATCAGCCTCGGCGGGGCCCACTACCGAGTGATCAAGCCGGAAGGTGGGCAGGAATCCGTGGGGGAGTCCGCCACCATCCACGGTCTGACCGACGATGACGTGGCCGCCGGGGAGGCATTGGAGACTGTGTTGGCCGACCTGCTGACGGACCTCGCCGGACGGGCGATGTTGGTGCACTACGAGCCGATCGAGCGCGAGTTTCTCACCCACGCCTGCCGCCGATGCTTCGGTTCCGGTCTCAAAGTCCCCATGGTGGACACCCTGGAGATCGAAAAGCGCCACATGCAGCGCATGGCCACATTCCCCCGGGGCGAGGACCTGCGCCTGCCGCGGATCCGGCAGCGCTATGGTCTGCCGCGCTACCGATCCCACAATGCGGCCACGGATGCGCTGGCAACAGCCGAGCTCTACCTCGTTTTGGCAGATAAAGGCCGGGGCAGCACGTTAAAGTCCATGCAGGTCAGAAACTAAAGGTGGCCTCATGTAGAGTTGATACCCATGCGTATCGCTCGAATTGCACATCCAGAAGGCATGGCATTTGTGGCCGTGGAAGGTGGGGACACCGATGGCACCGGGGCAACGTGCCGTGAAATCGCGGGGCACCCCTTCGGCCAACCAGAATTTACCGGCAAGTCCTGGAAGTTTGAGGACATCCGCCTGTTGGCCCCCATCCTTCCCTCCAAGGTTGTGGCCGTGGGCCGCAACTACGCCGATCACGTCAAGGAGGTGTTCAAGCAGGGCGCTGAGCACCTCCCGCCCACGATCTTCCTCAAGCCACCAACAGCCGTGGTGGGCCCGGAAGCTCCCATCCGCATCCCAGAATGGGCAACCCGGGTGGAGTTTGAAGGCGAGCTGGCCATCGTCATCGGTCGCCCATGCAAGGACGTGAAGAAGGAGAATTGGAAGGACGTGGTGCTGGGCTTCACCATCGTCAACGATGTCTCCAGCCGTGACCTGCAATTCGCCGATGGCCAGTGGGCCCGCGCGAAGGGTCTGGACTCCTTCTGCCCGCTGGGCCCCTGGGTAGAAACGGATGTCGATAGCATCGATATTGCCAGCCTGCCGATCAAGGCACACCTCACCCATGAGGGCGCCACGGAGACGAAACAGGACTCTAACTCCAACCAGATGATCAAGACGATCCCTGAGATCGTGGAGTGGATTTCCTCCGCCTTCACCCTGCTTCCGGGCGACGTCATCTGCACCGGCTCCCCGGCCGGAACTGCAGAGATGGTGCCGGGTGACCGCATCGAGGTCGAGATCCCCGGCATCGGGCGCCTAGCGAACCCGGTGCAGGCCTACTAGGACTTCCCGCTAGATCTCCCGCAGCGCTGCGGGCACGTTGAGTGCCCTCAGCGCTGTTTGCAACTTGGCGGTAGTCTCCGCGGCTTCGGCCTCCGGGTTGGAGGCAGCGACGATACCGCCACCGGCCCACGCGCGGGCATAATCCCCGTCCACCATGCAACAGCGGATGGCCACCATGTACTCGCCATCGCCGTGTGCATCGCACCACCCCACGGCACCCGCATAAAACTCGCGTGGCTGCTCCACCTGCTCGATGATCCCTATCGCATCATCCGTGGGCATGCCGGCGATGGCGGGAGTGGGGTGGAGCATGAGGGCGAGATCCAGGGCCGAGTAGGAGGGGTCGGACAACGTTCCCCGCACGCTCGTGCCCAAGTGGATCATCTCATTCGTCTGGTGCACCTGCGGGTGATCGGGAATCTCCAGGAAGGAACACAGCGGCTCCAGAACTCGCCGGTAATGATCGACCACGTACTTGTGCTCGTGAAAATCTTTAGCGCTGCGCTGCAATTCTCGGGCGGTCGCCCTGTCCACATCCTCGTTGCCCGTGCGGCGGGCAGACCCGGCCAGTGGGAACGCCGTGACATTCGCACCCGACTTGCGGATGAGCACCTCAGGGGAGCTGCCCACAAACATCGCGCCCGCATGTTCCTCCCGCCCGGTGACGCTGAGATCCACCGCAAAGCCATCCCGGTAGGCGGAAAGGTCAATCAAGCGCGCAGCCACCAGCAGGGGATCAATCGTGTCCTCGAAGTGGACGTCCACGGCACGGGCCAAAACCACCTTCTCCAGGCGGGTTTGGTTGATCGTGGCGATGGCCGCGGAGACCGCAGCGGCGTGCTCCTCGGCGGTGCTGGCGGCCTCCACATCCACCACCTGCAAACTGGTGGCGGCCGCCTTGCCGCGGTACACCGCCGGCGGCTCAAGGGGTCCCTCGGCGCGGATCGTTGTCTCCGGCACCATCAATGCAGCCCGAAGGGAAGTATCAAACGGGATCGCCCCCACGATGAGGTTGGCCTCGCCGCTGCGCAGGGCCGTCGCTGCCTCAAAAGGGTCCGGATACGTTGCACGAAAGCCCTGCGTACGGACCGATTCATGCGGGCGGGAAAGCAGAAAATCCGGTGCGGTGTCCGGTCTCCGATCCTGTGCCATGCGGGTTAGTCTACTCCGCTGGCCGGGCCGCTCCCTAACCCCGGCCTAGGTAAGGCATGCCCGCCGCGGTGATGGTGAGCTGATCCACGCTGACCTCCGGCGGCATGTTTGCCACCGTCACCACCGCAGTGGCGGCATGGTCGGCGTCAAACATCGGCTCGGAACCCGTGAAGCTCCCCAGTAGCTCCGTGCGGGCGTTGCCGATATCGAGCTCCGTGGCGGTGATGTTGTGCTCCCGGCCATCCAGAGCCGTGGAAACCGTGAGGCTGGCAATTGCGGCCTTGGACGCCGCATAGGCCGCCGCATGCGCGCGGGGAGCGTGGGCCGCGATGGAACCGTTGTTGATGATCCTCCCGCCGCCGTGGGCCGCCATCCACCGGAACGCGGCCTGGGTGCACAAGAACGTCCCGGTGAGGTTCGTGGTCACCGTGGCGGCGAAGTCTTCCGGGCTGACCGTATCGATGCGCCCCGTTGGCCCCGGAATGCCGGCATTGTTGATGAGCAGATCCAGCCTGCCCAACGTGTCCGTTGCCCGGGCAAAAGCCTGTTCCACCTGGTCGGGATCGGTGATATCGCAAGGGACGGCCAGGTGCCCTTCACCCCGGCAGGTAGCCAGGGTCTCCCGCAGAGTGGATTCCGTGCGGCCGAGGGCCACGACGGTCCACCCGCTCTCGGCCAACGCCTGCGCGAAGGTTCGGCCCAGGCCACCTCCGGCGCCGGTGATAAGGGCAACGCGTGATGTGCTCATGGCACCTACGCTAGCGGGCAACCGCGGCGCAGGGGCGTTCGAGCCCCGCACAAGGGCGATTCTACTGCTAGCGTATCCTCATGCGGATACACAACTACCTCACCGGCGTGAACTGTTCCATCGGGTGGCCGCACTGGTCGGACGGGCTTGATGCGGCGCGGGCCGAGGGGTGGAACAGGGTAGAGCTCTGGTGGCCCTTCACCACCCCGGAACCTGCCCGCGCGGACATCGCAGAGCTCACCGCCCACCTGCGCCGCCACGACCTGCAGCTCGTGGCCATGAACATGTGGGCCGGGGACATGGCCGCCGGGGAGCGAGGGGTGCTGCACCGCGAGCCGCTCGCCCAAGCTCACCTGGATGCGGTGGCTTTTATTAGCGACGCCACACGCACTCAGCTGTTCAACCTCGTCGTGGGGAGGGGAGGGGCTCAGATCCTGGACGAGCAACAGGAGCGCTTTGCCGAGGCCGCGCAGTGGATTACGCAGCGCACCGGCGGCCAGGTGCTGGCCGAGCCGCTGTCCGGCATGGATGATTACCCGATCCGCACCGTCGCCGAAGCCCAGGCACTGCTGCAGGGCGCGGAGAGCGGCGGACTGCTGCTGGACCTCTACCACCTAGCAGCCCGCCACACGGACGAGTGCGGACCGGGCTGGCTGGAGGACCCCACTGAGATGGGGAGGTGGTTTGAGGCGGAGGTGGCGTCGCCCATAAAAACAACAATGCCCCTGCACGCGCAGGTTGCGGACGTACCAGGGCGAGGAGAGCCTGGCACCGGGCGGCTACCGCTGGCGAAGTGGGCCGAAGCGCTACGGGCGCTGGGCTATGCCGGGGATGTCATGGGCGAATGGACTAAACTTTCAGGGCATGAGTGAAGTACGCGTACGATTCTGCCCATCGCCCACCGGCACCCCCCACGTGGGAATGGTGCGCACCGCACTGTTCAACTGGGCCTATGCCCGCCACACTGGGGGAAAGCTGATCTTCCGCATTGAGGATACGGACGCCAAGCGAGACTCAGAGGAGTCCTACCAGGCCATCATTGACTCGCTGAACTGGCTGGGTCTCGGCTGGGATGAAGGCGTGGACGTTGGTGGCCCGCACGAGCCCTACCGGCAGTCCCGCCGCATGGACATCTACGCGGACGTGCTGGAGAAGCTCAAGGCCTCCGGCGACGTGTACCCGGCTTACTCCACCGCCGAGGAGGTGGAGGAACGCCACAAGGCTGCCGGGCGTGACCCGAAGCTGGGATACGACAACTACGACCGGGAACTGACCGACGAGCAGATCGCCGCGTTTGAGGCCGAGGGGCGCGAGCCCGTGTGGCGGCTGCGGATGCCGGATGAGCGCGTCTACGAGTGGACTGACTTGGTGCGCGGAGAGATGAGCGTGGACGGGCGCACGGTGCCGGATTTCGTGGTGGCGCGCTCCAATGGGCAGCCGCTGTATACGCTGGTCAATCCGGTGGACGATGCGCTCATGGGGATTACCCACGTGCTGCGTGGCGAGGACCTGCTGCCCTCCACCCCGCGCCAGATTGCGCTGTACGAGGCGCTGGTGCGTATTGGCGTGGCGGAGGCCGTGCCGACCTTCGGCCACCTGCCCTTCGTGATGGGTGAGGGGAACAAGAAGCTCTCCAAGCGCGACCCGGAATCCAACCTGTTCAACCACAGGGATAACGGCATCATCCCCGAGGGCATGCTCAACTACCTGTCCCTGCTGGGCTGGAGCCTGTCTGCCGATGAGGACATCTTCACGATGCAGCAGCTCATCGACAACTTTGATGTGGCCGATGTCAAGCCCAACCCGGCGAGGTTCGACCAGAAGAAGTTGGAGGCCATCAACGCAGACCACATCCGCATGCTGGAGCTGGGAGACTTCACCGCGCGGCTGCGTGAGTACCTGGAGGAATACAAAGCTTTCCCGGCGGACTACCCGGCAGAGAAGTTTGCGTTCGCCGCCGAGCTGGTGCAGACCCGCATCAAGGTGCTGAGCGATGCCGATGGGCTGCTGAAGTTCCTGGTCACGGCCGATGAGGACTTGGTGCTGGATGAGAAGGCTGCGAAGAAGAACCTCAAGGAGGACGCTGTAGAGGTCTTGCAGGTGGCTATCCAGAAGCTAGAGGAGCTGGATGAGGCGGAGTTTAAGACCGCGCCGATTGAATCCGTGCTGCAGACGACCTTGATTGAGCAGATGGAGCTCAAGCCCCGCAAGGCCTATGGTGCGCTGCGCGTGGCGATCTCCGGTGCGGCGATCTCCCCGCCGCTGTTCGAGTCCATGGAACTGTTGGGCAAGGCCTCCACCGTGGCGCGATTGAAGGCTGCGCTCGGCCAGACGCCGTACCAAGCGGCGGAGTAGCGTGCCCCGGGCGCTGTTATCCGATTGCTTGAAAGCGGTTGTGAACTGGGGATTTGCTTGTAATTCAGATGTCTGGTTATATTAATCCCCGTTGCAAGCGAGAGCCTGCTGGAAACAGTAGCTCGAGCAGCGCGAACGATGGCCTATGGTGTAATTGGCAACACTACGGTTTCTGGTACCGTCATTCTAGGTTCGAGTCCTGGTAGGCCAGCGCCCCGTTCGTCTAGCGGCCTAGGACGCCGGCCTCTCACGCCGGTAACACGGGTTCAAATCCCGTACGGGGTACAATACAAACTCCCAGTTCCACTTCGGTGGGGCTGGGAGTTTTTGCATGCGAGGATTACTGCAGTGTTGCAGTAGAGCTGTATCGCAGAAGAGTAGCGGGTGTACTTCACAAGACTGCAGGGTTATTGCTCAAAAACTGCGAAAAGTGAGTAATAAGTCTGTAGTGAATGCCAGCAGATCCGATACGGCCCCGGGGGACGGGGTCACAAGCATGGGTGCGCATCGCTGCATACGGGTTCTACCTGGGAAACCGGAGGCCAGTGATGGCGCGCGCCGAAAACTGCGCATGACCTGCGGATTAGGCGTAAGAACAAGCTGCGTGTATTGTTCTTCTGGCACGCCCCGTTCGTCTAGCGGCCTAGGACGCCGGCCTCTCACGCCGGTAACACGGGTTCAAATCCCGTACGGGGTACAGCTAATTACCTGGTGTGCACCACGGTTCACTATTGAATCTGGTGCGCATCAGGTTCTTCTTTTTGGTGCTCTTTGCTCAACTTCAGCGCGCAGCCACGCTCGCCCCGGAACACCTCGAGCTGTTTGCTCGTGCGTTCCCACATGACTCGGAAACCGGGTTCCACGGCAACCAGCCCCAACAACGCGTCCACATAGGACTGTTGGTCATGTTCCACGTACTCCACACCGGATTGTGTGCTGATGCGCAGCAGGCCGGGCTGAACGATGCGTGCGCTTGCGGACTCGCGTTGGTAGCGAAGACTGCGCTCATAGATCTTGAAGCGCGCGTAGGGGTGGGGATTGCCTCCGAGCAAGGATGTTCTCGGTTCGCGGTGTTCGGTGGGCTCCAGGGGGAAGACCTCTTCAAGGAGCTTCAGCTGCAAGGGGGAGAGGGAATCACTCATGGTGAAACCTTTCTGTGTGTATAGCGGTTCTTCCGATCGCGACGGGTGCCGCGATGGCCGATCTCAATTCTTGGAGGCACCGTGTGCGCAAACGCGGTTGCCAGCCAACCTGCCAAGAGCATGTGGTTGGGCTTCTGGATCGTGCCACCCACCCTACTGAACCGCTCTGTCTATTTCAAGCGTGGGGTGCCGTCGCCCCCAAAAAAGACGATAACCTAGTGAACTATGACTGATAACGCGAAACAGGAACTGTTCCAGGCGGGCCTCGAGGTGCGCAAAGAGGTGATGGGCGAGGAATTCGTGGAGCGGGCGCTGGCGAACGGCCGCGGGAAGGACGGCGAAGACCTCCAAGAGCACATCACCGCCGCCGTGTGGGGGTCGCTGTGGACGCGCGAGGAGCTTTCGCGGCGTGATCGCAGCCTGCTCAACATCGGCATGCTCGTGGCGCTGCGTGCTACCGAGGAGCTCCGCGGGCACGTCAAGGGAGGCCTTGCCAACGGCCTCACCCGGGAAGAGATCACCGAGGCCGTGTTGCATGCCTCCGGGTATGCGGGTGCGCCCGCGGCATTGTCTGCGATGAAGGTCGTCCAGGAGGTACTGGAAACGGAGCTAGGACCGAAGAATTAGCTAAGCCAGTTAAACCACCGCGGTGGGAATACAGCGGCGGGATCCTGCGTTGTGCACAGCACGGATACCTCTGACGTGAAAGACTCCGCAACAACCATGGACCTCGATGTCCTCGTCATCGGCTTCGGCAAGGCCGGCAAGACCATCGCCATGACCCGCGCCGCAGCGGGCGACAGGTGGCGTTCGTGGAGCAGAGCCCCGCGATGTACGGTGGCACCTGCATCAACATCGCCTGCGTGCCCACCAAGACGCTGCTGACGGACGCGCACCGCTTCGCCCACTCCGGTGACGAGGCGGACCAGGCGAGCGCCGATGAGGCCTTTGCCTCCGCACGGGTCCGCCGGGATGGCATCACCGCCAAGATGAACTCCGCGAATCATGACCTGGCTACGGGCAAGGGCGTGCTGGTCATCGATGGTGCCGCGCGCTTCACCGGCGAGCGCACCGTGGAGGTCACCGGTGGTCCGGAGGCCATGACTCTTAACGCGAAGACCGTCATCATCAACACCGGTGCGGTGCCCGTGATCCCGCCGGTCGAGGGCGCCGATGGGGATAGCGTGCTGGATTCCACGGCCGCTCAGAAGCTCGATGAACGCCCAGAGTCCATGATTGTTGTGGGCGGCGGGCCGATTGGCCTGGAGTTCGCCACCATGTTCGCCCAGTTTGGTGCTGAGGTCACCGTTCTGGACCGCGCGGAGGAGTTCTTCGGGGTGGCGGACCGCGATGTGGCGGCGATGGTCAAGGAGGATTTGGAGGCGCAGGGGATCACGATCGTCTCCGGGATTGAGGTGGATGACCGCGGGGCGATCAGCGTGGACGAGCACCTGCGCACCAGCGCTGAGGGTGTCTACGCCGTGGGTGATGTCAACGGCGGTCCGCAGTTCACGTACATCTCCTTTGACGATCACCGCGTGGTGCTCTCCGACCGCTGGGGTGATGGCTCCCGCACCACGGAGGGGCGCATCTTCCCCGTGACCACTTTCCTCACGCCGCCGCTGGCGCAGATTGGGCTGGGCGAGGATGAGGCCCGCAAGGACGTGGAGGCCAAGGGTCACACGCTTGAGGTGAAGGCGAAGAAGATCGCGGAGATCCCCATCATGCCGCGGCCGAAGATCGTGGGCGAGCCGCAGGGCATGGCAAAGTTCCTAGTGGATGCCGATGAGGACCGCATCGTGGGTGCCACGCTGTACTGCGTGGATTCCCAGGAGCTGATCAACACGGTGGCCCTGGCGATGGCCAATGACGTTCCTGCCTCTGCCGTGGGGTCTGGTATCTACACTCACCCCAGCTCCTCTGAGGTGTTCAACGCGCTGCTCGGCTAGGCGGGGTCTTAGGCGAGGTCTTAGGCGAGGTAGCTTTCCAGCTGCCGCGCGCAGGCCTTGAGGGCGGACCCGAAGCGGGCCGCGGGGGAATGACCCATGCGGTCCACCGGCCCGGAAATGGATAACGCTGCGGTGAGCTGTCCGGACGCATCGAACACGGGCACGGACGCCGAACCCAGCGCCGGGTCCCGCTCCGCGATCGATTCGGAGATTCCTGCTGCGCGGATCTCGTCGAGGTCGTGGCGCGTATAGGCAGCGGTGGGCAGCACTTGCTCGCGTAGGGCGGGGGAGCTGAAGGCCACGAGGATCTTGGCGGCCGATCCGGCGGCGAGCGTCATCCTGTGGCCCACGGGCACCGTGTCCCGCAGTCCGCTGGGTGGCTCAGCATTGGCGATGCAGACCCGCTCGAGGCCGGACAGGCGGTAGACCTGCACGGATTCGCCCGTCGATTGCATGAGTTCGGGGAGGACCATCGCGGCGGCTTCCTCGATGCGCGAGTTGGTGGAGGGCGCCATGTCGATCAGCGCGGGGCCGGTGGCCCATTGGCCGGTAGGGGTCCGTTCTATGAGGCGGTGTTTTTCTAGTGCGACGGCGATACGGTGCGCTGTCGCGCGTGGCAGACCGGTAGCCTCGCAGAGCTCAGTGAGGTTGCGGGGCTGTGAGGCAATGACCGATAAGATATACACTGCTCGGTCGAGTACCTGAATGCCGCTCGTGGCGGGTACGTCCGGAATGTGTCCCATAAGATGGAATTATACATTCCATCTGGTGGATTGACGCGTATTTTATGGGGATGGCTTAGGGGATGGGGTAATGAGTGTGATGGAATGAACCTATGTCATCAGATACACGCACTTTCTTTGGGCACCCGTGGGGTCTAGCAAACCTCTCGGGTGTTGAAATGTGGGAACGGTTCAGCTTCTATGGCCTGCAGGCGCTGCTTTCCTACTACCTCTACTACTCCGTGGCAGACGGTGGCCTCGGCATGGACAAGGGCACCGCGCTGTCCATCGTTGGCGCCTATGGTGGCCTGGTGTACCTCACCAGCGTCGCTGGCGCCTGGGTCGCAGACCGCATCCTGTCCGCGGAGCGGACTCTGTACTACTCTGCGATCCTGGTGATGATTGGCCACATCAGCCTCGCTGTCATGCCGGGCTTTGCTGGCGTGACGGTAGGCCTGGTGTGTATCGCCGTGGGCTCCGGCGCGCTGAAGACCACCTCGCAGGTGGTGCTGGGAGATCTCTACGATCGCGATGACCCGCGGCGTGACGGTGGCTTCTCCATCTACTACATGGGTGTAAACATCGGCGCCTTGGTGGGCCCGCTGATCACCAACGCCTTGTGGGGCTGGAAAGGCTTCCACTGGGGCTTTGGTGCCGCGGCCGTCATGATGGCCATCGGCCTGGTCCAGTACACCCTCATGCGTAAGCAGACCATCCAGGATGCCGGTCACGAGATCGCCAACCCGCTGCCGAAGAGCAAGTACCTCCCGGTACTCCTGGGGACGATTGCTGCAGTGGTGGCGATTGTGGCGCTCTTCGCCACCGGCATCCTGCACGTATCCAACCTGTCCAACATTGCAGCGTTCGTGGCTCTGGCCATCGCGGTTGTCATCTGGTTCCAGATGTACCGCTCTGATCTTGTCACGGCGGACGAGCGTTCCCGCCTGCTGGGCTTCATCCCCATGTTCGCCGCCTCTGTGGCCTTCTGGTCCCTGTTCCAGCAGCAGTTCACCGTGCTTGCGGTGTACTCGGACGAGCGCTTAGACCGCACGATGTTCGGCATCGAGCTACCGCCGGGTGTGGTGCAGTCCATCAATCCGCTGTTCATCATCCTCTTTGCCGCCGTGTTCGGTGCCATCTGGACCAAGTTGGGCGACAAGCAGCCGAGCTACGGCGCGAAGTTTGCCATGGGCCTGGGCATCATTGGCACGGCCATGCTGCTGTTCATCCCCTTCGCCGGTGGCGGAGCGAACTCCACGCCGTTCCTTGTGATCGTGCTGATCCTGTTCCTGTTCACCATGGGTGAGCTCATGGTGAGCCCGGTGGGTAATTCCATGGCGACCCGCCTGGCTCCGCACGCATTCCCCACCCGGATGTTCGCCCTCTGGATGCTCTCCTTGAGCTTGGGGACCGCCCTCTCCGGCACGCTGGCCGGGTTCTACAACCCGGACGATGCCGGCGCAGAGCGCGTCTACTTCCTCGTCATGTTCGGCGTGACCGCAACGTTGGCCGTGCTGATGTTCGTCATCCGAAAGTGGATCCTGACGAAGTTCATCGACGTGCGCTAGGCGACCCCAGACCCCCGCAGCGTCTAACCCACGGACAGTAGTTCGTGGGATGTTGTGTTGATGGGCTCCACACCATCGGCAGTGACTACCACGATGTCCTCGATGCGAGCTCCCCACTGACCGGTGAAGTACACGCCAGGCTCGATGGAAAAGCACATGCCCTCTTCGATGACGAAGTCATTTCCCGCCAGCAGGAATGGCTCCTCATGGGTGGACAGCCCGATCCCGTGGCCGGTGCGGTGGCTGAAGTATTCGCCGTAACCGGCCTCTGTCAGCACGTCCCGCACGACCTTATCAATGTCACCCGCGGTCACGCCGGGCTTGGCGAAGCCCAGGCCTGCCTGGTGGGCCCGCTTCAAGGTTGCGTAGATGTCTCGCTGTTCGGCGGATGCTTCACCCACTACGTAGGTGCGGGTGCAGTCCGAGTGGTAGCCGCTATCAAGCGTGCCGCCCAGATCCACGACCACCACGTCACCATCTTCAATCACCCGATCAGAGTGGCTGTGGTGAGGATCGGCGCCGTGGGGGCCGGAGCCGACGATGATGAAGTCCACGGCCACGTGCTCGCGCAGTATCAGCTTTTCCAGCTCTGCGGCGACCTCGTTCTCCGTGACACCGGCCTTCAGCAGTCCGGGCACCGCGCGGTGGACTTCATCGATGGCGGAACTTGCGCGGCGGAGCTGCTCCAGCTCGGCGGCCTCCTTGCGAACGAAACCCTGGGCCAGCACCTGCGTGGCGTTGACGGTCTTGAGCCCGCGGTTCTGCAGCTCCAGCAGATGGTCAGCGGTGGTGGAGGCGCTCACAGCATAGTCGCCGGGAGTAATGGGAGCGTAGGGGTCCTCCCCATCCCGCCACCCGATGACCTCCACTCCGAGCTCACCGGCGGCGGAGTTGCGCACATCAGCCGCATCGACGGCCGGGACGATGACCTTGCGCTCCTTGGTGGTCACAACGAGGGCCGTGAAACGCTCGTGTGTTGAGATCGTCAGCCCCAGAAGATATTCCATGTCCGGACCTGGGGTGATCACAATGCCATCCAGGCCGGCCTTGGCAGCAAGGTTGGTGACGAGGTTGAGGCGACGTGAATAGGTCTCAAGCGGGAAGAATGTACTCATGTCTTTCCAATGTACGCCCCGATATTGCGGTATTGCAGCCGCGCGCGGGGAAAATAACCATGCGTGATCCCATACTCTGATATGATCAATTCCATCTAGTGGAACACTTAGAGGAGAGATTGTGATGAGCGAACGGACTCAGCCACTGACCCTGGCGGAAAAAGTCTGGCGTGACCACGTGGTCAAGGCCGGTGACAACGGCGGACCAGACCTGCTGTACATTGACCTGCACCTCGTCCATGAGGTGACATCCCCACAGGCCTTCGACGGACTGCGCCAAGCCGGCCGTGCCGTGCGCAGGCCCGACCTGACGATCGCCACCGAAGACCACAACGTGCCCACGGTTGGGGTGAAAACGGGCAACCTGCTGGAGATCCAGGAACCCACCAGCCGGTTGCAGGTCTCCACCCTGCGGGACAACGCAGAGGAATTCGGGATTCGCCTCCACTCCATGGGTGACATCGAACAGGGCATCGTGCACACCGTCGGCCCGCAGTTGGGGCTCACCCAACCAGGCATGACGGTGGTCTGCGGTGACTCCCACACCTCCACCCACGGAGCCTTCGGCTCCATCGCGATGGGCATTGGTACGTCAGAGGTGGAGCACGTCCTGGCCACCCAGACGCTTCCCCTCAAGCCATTCAAGACCATGGCCATCGAGGTCTCCGGCGAGCTTCAGCCGGGAGTCACGTCAAAGGACCTGATCCTGGCCATCATCGCCAAGATCGGAACCGGTGGCGGGCAAGGCCACATCATTGAATACCGCGGCGAGGCCATTGAAAAACTTTCCATGGAAGCCCGCATGACCATGTGCAACATGTCCATCGAGGCAGGTGCCCGCGCCGGTATGATCGCACCCGATGACGTGACCTTTGACTACCTCCGTGGCCGCCCCCACGCCCCAGAAGGTGAGGAGTGGGACAAGGCGGTGGAATATTGGCGGTCCCTGCGCACGGACGATGACGCGACCTTTGACACCGTGGTGCACATCGATGGCTCCGCGCTCACCCCATTCGTTACCTGGGGCACCAACCCGGGGCAAGGCCTGCCGCTGGCGGAATCCATCCCGCACCTGGAGGACTTCACCAACGATTCAGACCGCCTCGCGGCAGAGCGCGCCATGGAATACATGGACCTGCGCCCCGGCCAACCACTGCGAGAAGTGAAGATCGACACCGTCTTCCTCGGCTCCTGCACCAACTCCCGCATCGAAGACCTGCGCGTAGCAGCAGAGGTCATCAAGGGCCGCACGGTTGCCGAAGGCGTGCGGATGCTTGTCGTGCCCTCCTCCGCGCGAGTGAAAGCCCAAGCCGAAGAGGAAGGCCTGGACACGATTTTCACCGAAGCCGGCGCAGAATGGCGCACGGCAGGATGCTCCATGTGCCTCGGCATGAACCCCGACCAGTTGAGCCCCGGAGAACGCTCCGCCTCCACCTCCAACCGCAACTTCGAAGGCCGTCAAGGCAAGGGCGGGCGGACTCATCTCGTCTCCCCGCCGGTGGCGGCAGCCACCGCAGTCACCGGCTACCTGGCATCGCCTGCAGACCTATAAACACGGGTGAAGGAAGGGTGGCGGCAGGGTGCCGTCGCCGGAAAAATAAACAACAACACTAAGGAGCAACGATGGAGAAATTCGTCACCCACACCGGTGTGGCAGCGCCGCTCAACCGGTCCAACGTGGATACTGACCAGATCATCCCAGCCGTGTACCTCAAGCGAGTTACCCGCACGGGATTCGAAGACGGGCTGTTCGCCGGCTGGCGCAAGAACGAGGACTTCGTGCTGAACCAGCCGCAGTACGCAGGCGCGAGCGTGCTGGTGGCCGGTCCGGATTTCGGAACAGGATCCTCCCGCGAACACGCCGTATGGGCGCTGATGGACTACGGCTTCAAGGTCGTGTTCTCCTCCCGCTTTGCGGACATCTTCCGCGGCAATTCCGGCAAAGCTGGCCTGCTGGCGGCGCAGATGGAGCCCGAGGATATCGAGCTGATCTGGAAGCTGCTGGAGCGAAACCCCGGCGCGGAAATGACCGTCAACCTCGAGGAACGCACCGCGCAGCTGGACACGTACACCTTCAACTTTGAGGTGGATGACTACACGCGCTGGCGGTTGATGGAGGGCCTTGATGACATTGGCCTGACGCTGCGGGATGAGGACGCGATTGAAGCGTTCGAAGCGCAGCGGGCGAGCTTCAAGCCCACCACGTTGGTGCGTGGCTAACTGCGCTGCGGGGGAACGGGGGCGGGCTACTTCACCGCAAGGGGGCTGGCGAGGTAGTCCACGCCCAGCAGTTCCTCGCCCTTGAAGTGCAGCACCCAGACGCTGGACTTCTTTACCCGCATGTCCTCGATGTCGATGCCGTTGCGGCCGGCGAGGCGAGCGAGCACCCCGGGGATGACTGAGCCCTGGGCCACGATGGCCGTCACGGGTGCGGACTGGGTCGCCTTGGCGAAGGCGTTCAGGGCTATATCGGGGCTGAGCTCCCAGCCGGCATCCCCGATGTTTTCCTCGACTGTGATCTTAAGCCCCACGTCTTGGGACAGGGGAGTGGCGGTGTGCTGGCACCGGTCAGGGAGGGCGGAGACGATGGCCTCCGGGCGGTAGGCAGAGAGCTCGCTGACCAGCATTTCCGCTTGGCGGCGGCCCTTCTTGTTGAGGGGGCGCAAATTATCATCGCCCTCCCAGCCCTTGCGGTCATGGGCCTTGGCGTGACGGACGTAGAGAACTCGGCGGTCGCAGCCAAGCTCAATCATCTGCACACCGGCGGCGAGGACATCTTTATCAATGTCATAGCTGCACAAGTTTGCCGCCTTGGCAGGGGAGAGCCACCGCAGCTCATCTGCTTCTTCGTTGGCGACGAATTCACCGTCAGTGACCTCAGCGGTCCAGTAGTAGACAACCTTGGTCCGGTTGCCGACGGGGTAATGGACGTATCCCAGCAGCCAGCCGAGGCTGGCCTTGAAGCCAGTCTCTTCTTCGATTTCCCGGATGGCCGTGCCAGCGAGGTTTTCCCCTGGATCCACCTTGCCCTTTGCTAGAGACCAATCGTCGTAACGAGGCCGGTGGATCAGTGCAACCTCAATCTCGCCCGTGGGTGCCCCATTCTTCTTGCCCTTCTTCTTGCGCCACAGCACCGCGCCGGCGGCGAAGGTGGGGCGAGCAAACTCCTCAGCGGGGCGGGAGCCGATGCGGTTCACGTGGCCACGGTCATGCGTAGATAGGGACAAGGAGGTGGAAAGATCGCCAATTCCAGTGTGCGAAATCACAGGTCTATTAAGCCTTCCGTCAAAGCGGCGGTGTCAAGCAGATACACTTACAGGCAACATCGTATAACGAACGAGCAGTGGAAGCGGCACCCGCGCGGGCACGCCACGGGAAGGAATGACCATGGTTCAGGTAGCAGTGATGGGCGCGGGCTCATGGGGAACAACCGTGGCCAAGGTGTTTGCGGACGCCAACAATGGGGTGTCCCTATGGGCCCGGAGGCAAGAAATTGCCGATGATGTAGCTACCAATCACCGTAACTCCGCCTACCTGCCGGATATTGTGCTGCCCGAGTCCGTAATGGGAACCTCAGACCCCGCCGAAGCCTTGGAGGGTGCGGAAATTGTGGTCCTGGGTGTGCCATCGCAGTCCCTGCGGGAAAACTTGAGCCAATGGAAGGACCTCCTCCCGCGGGATGCTTCCGTGGTGAGTTTGGCCAAGGGCATTGAGCACTCCTCTGGGCTGCGCATGTCTCAACTCATCGCTGAGGTGGCGGACATTGAGACCGACCGGGTGGCGGTTCTCACTGGCCCGAATCTGGCTAAGGAAGTGGCCCAAGGTCAGCCCGCCGCCACCGTCGTGGCGTGTGAGAACACCGACCGCGCACAACTCATTCAGGCAGCCGTGGCGGCCCCGTATCTGCGCCCTTACACCAACACCGACGTGGTGGGCTGCGAGATTGCCGGCACCTGTAAGAATGTCATTGCCCTAGCCAGCGGCATCGCCGCCGGCATGGGGTACGGGAGCAACACCGCCGCCACCGTCATCACCCGCGGGCTGGCGGAGACCACCCGCCTTGCGCTCGAACTCGGCGCCGACCCGCGGACCCTGGCTGGCCTGGCGGGCATGGGGGATCTGGTCGCCACCTGCACCTCTCCGCTCTCCCGCAACCGCACGTTTGGCGAGCAGCTGGCCCTGGGCAAGTCCCCCGACGAAGCGGCGAAGGCGACGAAGGGCCAGGTAGCCGAGGGCGTGGTGTCTTCCCAGTCCGTCCAGGAGCTCGCCAAGGCCAACGGCGTGGACGTACCCATCACAGATGCCGTGGTGGGGGTGTGCCACCACGGTGCGGATGTGAAGGAAGCGATGCTGGGTCTGCTGGGGCGCAGCCGAAAGGCAGAAGTGAGCTAGCAACACGCTAGACTTGGGCGCTGTGACTGAGAAGGCAGAAAACACCAACCGCACAGTTGTCGCCGTGGTCTACGGCGGCCAGTCCACCGAACACTCCGTGTCCTGTATCTCCGCAGCGGCGGTGATCGATCACCTTGACCCGGAGAGGTTTGACGTGGTCCCCGTGGGCATCACCACCGAGGGACAGTGGGTGCCCGGCACCACGCAAACAGACACCCTCCGCGCCAACGGGGCCGCGATGCCCGAAGTCCCAGCCCCAGGCGAAGGTGGGGAAACGATACAGCTGATGTTCGGCCAGCCAGCCGGGCGGCTGCGCTACGTTACCGGAGGACGGGCAGGCGAATTGTTCGCCGATGTTGATGTGATCTTCCCCGTCCTCCACGGGGTGAATGGTGAAGACGGCACCATTCAGGGACTCTTCGAGCTTTCCGGCGTGCCGTATGTGGGCAATGGTGTGTTGGCCTCCGCCGCAGGCATGGATAAGGAGGCCACCAAGCGCCTGGCGCGTGAGGCTGGCATCCCCGTGGGTGAAGAGCTGATCCTGCGGGAGAACCGCGAGCTCACCGATGAGGAGAAGCAGCGCCTCGGCCTGCCCCTGTTTGTGAAGCCGGCCCGGGGTGGCTCCAGCATTGGTATTTCCAAGGTGTCCACCTGGGATCAGCTGGCTGAAGCGGTGGATCTCGCATTTGCCCACGATTCCAAGGTCATCGTGGAAGCGATGATCTACGGTGCTGAGGTGGAGTGCGGGGTGTTGCAGTACGCCGATGGGTCTGTGGTGGCCAGCGTTCCAGCACAGCTAGAAGGCACAGAGGATGGCGCTGAAGGATTTTATGGTTTCGACGCCAAGTACGTGGATTCCACCGTGACTGCAACCATCCCCGCACCGCTGGATGCGGAGACCACTGCTGCGGTGCGCAACCTGGCCATCAAGACCTTCGAGGCAGTGGGCTGCGAGGGCCTGGCCCGCGTGGACTTCTTCGCCACGGATTCTGGCCCTGTGCTCAATGAGATCAATACGTTGCCTGGGTTCACTCCGATTTCGATGTACCCGAAGATGTTCGCCGCGGAGGGAACGGACTTCACCGAGCTGGTGGAAATCCTGATCAGCCGCGCGCTGAGGATCCGCCAGTAGGCTCGGCGTCCATCGTCTCCGCCATGGCGCGCGAGACGGGGCTGATCACGTCATCCCCGCCCACCTGGGGCATGGCGATGGCCACGATCTGCTCAAACCCCAGACCGAACCACTGGCCGGAGGTGGAGCCGCGGGCCAGGCCGGGCTCCGAGAACCACGGCACCTCATCAACTTGCGTGAGCCGAGCCCCGGCCTCATAGGCCTCCGGCATGTCCACCCCGCACCGGATCACCACGGGCTCCAATCCCTCGCCGGTGTAGGTGGCGGTGTGGTCCGGTTCCTGGCGTGCTGCCTCCCCGGTGGGTTCAGTGCGCTGCCAATCGCCCATCGTCTCCGGAAGGGCGGTCAAGAATCCCTCGCAGACCCTAGCCGCTGCCGGATCATTCCGGGAGGCCGTGGCCGGAACCGTGCTCAAGGGGAAGGCTCCGGGCTGTGGCGCACCTTCGCCTTCCTGTGGGGCTGTGGCCACCGCCTGGCCCACGGTGTCCAGCATGGAGCCGATGTCCCCTTCCGTGGTGACTGCCACGACCGGGGAGGACCCCACGGAGTACCACGTGCGCAGATTCGAGCCGGGCGTGGCATCAGAGACCAACAGCCACGTGGCTCCGCCCTCATCAGTGGTGGAGGAGAGCACCGTGTATTGATCCGGTGCGTAGACACCACAGCGGACAGTCAGCTCGGCCCCGGAGGCGTTGCGGTAGGCCACGGCGCCCACCGGCGCGGGGGCCGTGATCTCCACGCGCTGGAAACCAGATGCCTCGCCAGGAAGAGAACCAGCGATGTCCTCGCACGCTGCGGACTCAGCTAACGGCGCATCCACCGGCCCCATGGACACCGGGGAGTACGTCTGCCGATCACCTGCAATCTTCGCTGCTGCGATCACGGCAACGATGAAAAACACCGCAACCACAATCGCCAGAACAATCTGGAAGCGGGGAGTAGAGTTAGCGGGTGGCTGATCTGTCATGGTCATCAATCATAAGTCGCACTCACGACCAACACCGAAAGGCACTCGAGCAATCAGGATGCGGGAGCAACAAACAGTAGCCCAAGCAGGGGAAGCCGCAACCATCGCGGCGATCCGTCAAGCAGCCCCCAGCAGCCTCAACGGCGATGACGCCGCCGTGTTGGACATGCATGGGAGCAACTCCAAACACGTCTGTTCCACGGATATTCTGGTGCAAAACCGCCACTTCAGCTTCGATTACTCCACCGCGTGGGAAGTGGGAGTGAAAGCCGTCACCCAAAACTTCGCCGACATCCAGGCCATGGGCGCCAGGCCCACCGCCATCCTGCTAGCCATCGCCACACCAGGGGACATGCCCCTGAAAACCGTGGCAGACATCGCCCGCGGAATCCATGAAGGTGCGGCCCCGTGGGCCGCGGAGCTCGTCGGCGGGGACGTGGTGCTCTCCAAGGACCTCGTCATCTCCATCACCGCCATGGGAGAACTCGCTGGCCCCGCACCGGCGCTGACCCTCGACGGGGCTGGAGCCGGGCAGCGCCTCATCGCATCTGGTCACATCGGCTATTCCACAGCCGGGCTGGCCATCCTCACTCACTTTGGATCCAGGGCCTCAGTGCCCCACAATGACGAGATTCTCAACGAACTCGTGCAGTGGCACTGCGCCCCACGCCTCACACCCGGCAGGGGATCCGTGGCCCGCGCGACGGGTGCCAGCGCCATGACGGACAACTCCGATGGCCTCATCCGAGACCTCAACACTCTAGCCAGCTGCTCCGGCGTGTGCATTGATCTGGATTCCCAGGAAATCGCCCCAGACTACAAGCTGCGCTACGCGGCAAAGATCACCGGCAACGACCCCTGGAACTGGGTGCTCACCGGCGGGGAGGACCACACCCTCCTGGGCACCACGGATGCGCGGCTGCCCGCGGGATACCGGCGGATCGGGGCCGTCCGCAGCCAGCCGGAGACGGAGGACCAACCGCTAGTCCTCGTCGATGGCCAAGCACCGGCTTACACGGCAGGGTGGGAATCACTGTAATGGCGCTCGAACAGTTTCTAGACACCATCCATCCAGACTGGGAACTCCCCGGGCTTTCCGAAATCCTCGGCGAACTCGACCGCCGGGCAGCGGAAGGCGAATTCATCCTTCCGGACCGGCCCAACGTGCTGCGCGCCCTCCAGGTACCGCCCAGCGCAGTCCGCGTGCTCATCGTCGGCCAAGACCCCTACCCAACACCCGGCCACGCCGTGGGGCTCGCATTCTCCGCAGAACTTCCAGCGGGCGAGCCCCTCCCAAAATCCCTCAACAACATCTATAAGGAATATAGCTCGGACCTGGGCCTCCCAGTCCCCACCAATGGAGACTTGAGCCCGTGGATCGACCAGGGAGTGTTGCTGCTCAACCGAGTGCTCACCGTGTCCGCCGGCCAAGCAGGCAGTCACCGCAACATCGGCTGGGAGGCCATTACCGATTCCGCCGTGGGCCAGATAGCGGGCAACGATCACCTCGCCGCCATCCTCTGGGGCAAACAAGCCCAGCAATTCGTACCAACAATTGGTGAGCAACGCTGTGTTACCTCCCCGCATCCCTCGCCGCTATCGGCCTATAGGGGATTCTTCGGCTCGCGCCCGTTCACCCGGGCGAACGCAATCTTGAGCCAACAGGGTGCTGATCCCGTGAACTGGGACCTCGGGCGTTAAGGTGGTGGACATGGCAGACAACCTTGATGGCCCACTCATCGTGCAATGGGTGCGCCGGGCGGCCACCGGGTTAAAGGACAAGCAGGCGGAGATTAACCGCCTTAACGTGTTCCCCATCCCTGACTCCGATACGGGATCCAACATGGCCCACACCATGGCTCAGGCCTGCGAATACTCGGAGGAAGTGGACGCGTCCAACACCGCAGAAGTCACCGCAGCCCTGGCCTCCGGGGCTGTGCGTGGGGCCCGGGGAAACTCGGGCGTGGTGCTCAGCCAGGTCTTACGTGCGCTGGCAGATACGGCAGCGCGGGGGCCGGTCAATGGGGCAGCGGTGGCGGCGATGTTGCGCCAGGCTGGTGGCTTTGTCCGCGCAGCCATCTCCAGCCCCGTGGAAGGCACCGTCATCTCAGTGCTCGATGCAGCGGCCAAGGGGGCGGCAGCCGGTAAAGAGTCTCTGAGGGACTCCGTGCAACGCGCCCTCCACGCAGCCGAAGAGGCCTTGGAACACACCCCGGAGCAACTGCCCGTGCTGGCCAAGGCGGGGGTCGTTGATGCAGGTGGGCGCGGCCTCGTGGTGATCCTCCAGGCACTCAATGATGTTCTCACCGGGGAGGAGGCCCCTGCCGCCGCCGGGGACTCACCCGAGGGTGAAAGTGCCCACCAGAGCCACGGCAGCGCCGCAGAGCTGGAAGTCATGTTCTTCTTCACCGGCACCGAGGGTGCATGTGAGAAGCTGCGCTCCATGCTCGATGAGCACGGCAACTCGGTGGTCATCGGGGCAGTGGATGCTGAACAGGCCACGGTGCACGTCCACACCCGCCACGCGGGCACGGTGATCCAGCATGCCTTCGCCCTGGGCACCGTTGAGGACTTAAGAATCGAAGTCCTGCCCGACCAAGCAGCCACGGAAGCCCCTGAGGCTACCGCGCCGATCATCGCGCTGGTGGATTCCGAAGGCGCTGCCGACATCTTCCGCACAGCCGGAGCGGCGGCTTTACGCGTGGGGGATTCTTTGGACACCGAGGACGCGGCGGATGCCCTCGCGGCCGCGGGCCCAGGCCCCGTGGCGGTGCTGACCAATGGCTTCGATGCAGCAGAGCTGCTCGCCGCCGGCCAGCCGCTGGAGCTCATCAACACCGAGGCGCTGGTGGGCGGCATGGCGGCCCTCGCAGTCCACGATGCCGGCGCAGACTGGGACGATAACCTCGAGGAAATGATGGACGCCGTGGCTGCACAGCGCTGGGCCGAATGCGCGGTGGAGGATACGCAATCCACCATCATGCGACTGCTCCAATCAGGTGGGGAGCTCGTCACCCTGCTGTGGGACGCCGAGGAAGCGGGGGAGGAACTGATCCGCAGCGCCGTCGCCAACATCAGAGAAACACACCCGGATGTCCACGTGGACGTGTACGCTGCACCTGGAATGGGGAAGGGACACGGACGCGTACAGATTGGGGTGGAATAGGTCATGCTGGGGTGGAGCGATCCGCGCACGTTGTCTGGCATCATCACGCCGGACCGCGCGCGGCGCTTGGCGGACAAACCGGGGATAAAGACGGTCACGGACGCGGTGTTCAACTACCCGCGGACGTACGTGCGCATGGGCTCCACCCAGGCGCTCGATGAATTCTCGATAGGCGAAAAATACACGTGCGTGGCCAAGATTCTCACCCTCGCGCGCAAGGATAATTTCTCCGCACGGGGCCCCAGGCAGTTCATCACCTTCACGTTTGACGATGGCACCGTCACGATGGATTCCGCGCTGTTCGGCAACCCGCGGATGCATGAAGCGTACCTGCAGCCGGGGACGATCGTGTTGCTGCATGGGAAGCTGGACGTCTTCCGGGACAGGTGGCAGCTGAAAAACCCCAGCTACGTGACCATGTTTCCCGTCGAAGGCGGGAAGTTTGGCGCTTACGGGCCGCTGAAGACAATCGTGGACGTGGCTGGCTCAGAGCTCAAAGCCGAGGAACTGCTCACTCGCCCCTGGATGCCCAGCTATCGGCGCATGCCCGGCACCTCCACCGCCGAGTTGCTGGGTGTCATGGATTTCGTCCTGGCCGCGTTGCCGCACGTGCCGGAGGTGCTGCCACACCCCCAGGAGCACCCTGGCGCTCCGCCGTGGCCGGTGGATGAGGAGGGGGAGGATCTTATTTCCTTCGACGCCGCCCTGCGTTCCATTCACCAACCACCATCAGACGGGCCGTTTACCGCGGAGAGCCGCATCAAGTTCAATGAGGCACTGCAGCTGCAGTTAGTGATGGCGCTGCGGAGGGCGGATGCGGCGAAACGCACCGCGGTGCCGCTCGTGGCGGGCCGTGGCACCGAAGAACTGCGGGAATCGTTGCCTTTCACATTGAGCCCAGGCCAGGCTGCGGCGTGGGAGAAGATCAGCGCGGCCCTGGATTCGGCAGATCCTGCGAGCCTGATGCTGCAGGGCGAGGTGGGCTCCGGCAAGACGGTGGTTGCGCTGCTGGCGATGCTGCAGGCGGTTGATTCCGGGATGCAGTGCGCGTTCGTTGCGCCCACGGAGGTCCTGGCAGTGCAGCACGCGAGGACGCTGACCCGCCTGCTGGAGACAACGAGCGTGGGCGTGACCGTGCTGACCGGGTCCCAAAAGACGGCTGCTCGCAAGCAGGCTCTGTTGGATATCGTCAGCGGTCAAGCCAACATCGTGGTCGGGACGCACGCCGTGATCCAAGATTCCGTGGAGTTTTATGACCTAGGTTTGGTCGTGGTGGATGAGCAGCACCGCTTTGGCGTGCGGCAACGCGACCGCCTGCGGGAAGTTGCTCCGGTGGACCGTACCCCGCACATGATGGTCATGACGGCCACGCCCATCCCCAGAACTGTAGCGATGACGATGTTCGGGGACCTCACCCCCGTTCGCCTGGAAGGGCTGCCGCAGGGACGGGGTGAGGTATCCACCACCGTGGTGCCGGAATACAAGCCGCGTTGGATGGATAGGATCTGGCAGCGGATGCGCGAAGAGATCGATGCCGGGAGGCAAGCGTTCATCGTGGTGCCGAAGATCGAGGGAGATCGGGGCGTGCGATGGTGGTACGAGCGGCTCCTGGCGGATCCGCTCTCCGGCTACCACGTGGCCATGCTCCACGGCAAGATGGCGGCGGAGGACAAAGACCAGGTCATGCAGGATTTCGCCGCTGGCAAGGTCAATGTTCTCGTTGCCACGACGGTCATTGAGGTGGGCGTGGACGTGCCGAACGCCACGATGATGGTCATTGTGGACGCGGAGAACTTTGGGGTCTCCCAGCTCCACCAGTTGCGGGGCCGGGTTGGCCGTGGTCAGGCCAATGCCGTGTGCCTGTTGCACACCAGCGTGGACGAGGATCACCCGAGCTACCGCCGGCTGGAAGCGGTGGCGGCCACCCACGACGGGTTTGAGCTTGCGGAGCTGGATTTGCGGCAGCGCGCGGAAGGCGATGTGCTCGGCCAGGACCAATCCGGCGCCGGGGCGCGGCGCGCGCAATTGCTGGATCTGGCGGATGACCAGAACATCATCATTCAAGCGCGGGATTATGCGGAGCAGCTGGTGGCGTACGATGACGCGCTAGCGCGAGCGCTGGTGGTGGATATTGAAGTGGAGGATCAGGAATACATCGAGCGCAGTTAGAATGGGCAACCATGAAGATTTGTGCGCCCTTTGCCGGCATCATCCATTACGCGGTGGCAGAAGGAACCGTGGTGGATACCGGCAGTGAGATTGCCACGGTGGAAGCGCTCAAGCTGGAAGCGCCCGTGTTAGCACCCGGACCTGGAGTAGTCAGCCAGCTGCTGCAAGAGGATTTCGCCAGCGTGCAGGGCGGGGAGGCGCTGGTGGAACTGATCGATGTGGAAGGACGCTAAATAGATGACGAGGATTATTTCCGGAACCGCCCGGGGCCGCCAGATCAAGGTGCCGAAGGAGGGGACGAGGCCCACCTCCGATAGGGCCAGGGAGGGGCTGTTCTCTTCCCTTCAGGTGCGCTTTGGCTTTGACGGGGAAGTGGTGCTGGACCTGTTTGCAGGATCCGGCGCCCTCGGCCTGGAAGCCGCATCCCGTGGTGCTCGCGAAGTGACACTGGTGGATGCGAGCCCCGTGGCGGCGTCGACCATAAAAAACAATGCCACCGTGGTGCCGGATGCCACCGTGCGCATCGTGGAAGCGAAGGCCTCCACCTTCATCGCCGGTGCGCAGCGCAACTACTACACGATGGTGCTGGCGGACCCGCCCTATGACTTGAGCGATGAGGCCGTGGCGGAGATGGTCAACGCCCTCATTCCCCTGCTGGCCCAAGACGCGGTGGTGGTTGTGGAGCGCCACCGCGAATCCCCGGAGACGGACTGGCCGGAGGGGTTTGAGACCACGGGGCAGAAGCTGAAGAAGCGCACGTTTGGGATAGCGCGGTTCGATATGGCCATCTGGCGCGGCACTACCAACCGGTAGGGTGGGCAGCATGAAGGTTGTATGCCCAGGATCCTTTGACCCCGTGACCAACGGGCACGTGGATATCTTCACCCGTGCCGCAGCCAATTGGGATGAAGTGACCGTTTTGGTCACCGCCAACCCGAACAAGAAGGGCTTGTTCAGCCCAGAAGAGCGGGTGCAGCTCATCAAAGACTCGCTCGCCGCGCTGGAAAACCCGCCGCAGAACATCCAGGTGGATACCTGGGATCGGCTGTTGGTGGACTACCTCACCGAGAACAACATCACGGCGATGGTCAAGGGGCTGCGCAGCTCCCTGGATTACGAATACGAGCTTCCGATGGCGCAGATGAACCACCGCCTCTCCGGGGCGGAAACCTACTTTCTACTGACCAGCCCGGAATACGGCTATGTGTCCTCCACCCTCTGCAAGGAGGTGGCCAAGTACGGCGGGGACGTCAACGGCCTCTTGCCGGAGCCGGTGGTGGCGGCAATGGAGAAGAAGTTCTCCTGAAGAAGTGTGTCTTGACCTGCCCTGGCGGTCGTGACGTGGCACAGTAGGTGCCATGTACAAGACTTTCCAGGGTATGGACGATCTCCAGCACATGGTGGAGCAGGCATACAGCGTGCCGATGACCTCCAATTGCATGGTTCCGCGCCGGGAGGTGTTGGACATTCTCGATGAAATGCGCAATGCGATTCCCATTGAGATGGACGATGCCCAGGACGTGTTGGACCACCGGGACAACATCATTGGCGATGCCCAAGATCAGTCCGATGCCATGGTCGCGGATGCCGAGGCTGAGCGTGACGCGATCTTGGCGGATGCGCGGGCGCGTGCGGACCACATGCTCAAGGACGCGGAAGACCGCGCGAACTCCACGGTGGCGCAGGCCGAGGACCAGGCCGACCGCCTGGTGTCTGACGCTCGCCGCGAGTACGAGCAGGTGACGGAACGTGCCGCTGCCGAGGCCGAGCGCCTCATCAGCGAGGGCAACGCTTCCTACAACCGTTCCGTTGAAGAGGGCATTGCTGAGCAGCAGCGCCTGGTCAGCGAATCCGAGGTGGTGCGCAACGCAGAGGCGGAGGCCCAGCGCATCGTGCAGTCTGCCCACGCGGATTCTGACCGTCTGCGGACCGAGTGCGATCGCTTCGTTGACTCCACGCTGGCGGAGTTTGAGGAGTCCCTGAGTACAACGCTGCGGACCGTCAGTCGGGACCGCGCGGCGCTGCGAAAGGGGGCGGGCGCATCGGGTTACCACTCTGACCGTGGTGATCGCGCCGATCGTGAGGCTGGTTACCGCTGAACCCCGCCGGGCGGGTAAACATTAAGGGTATGAGCAACCCTTTTAAACTTTCAGTATCTGACATCGCCACCGGGCTGACCGAGCCGGTGGACACGTCCGGGCCCTCACCGGTGCGCTGGGGTGGAAACATGCTGGCGGTGGAAGAGGGCGCGCCCGTGGAGGTGCACGGCTCGCTATCCAACGTGGGGGAGGCCGTGATGGCTAACGTGGATGTCAGTGGTCACGCCACCGGCACATGTGCCCTGTGCCTGCAGGAGATCACCACGGAGTTCAGGTACACCATCGGGGACGTGTTCGGTTTCTCCTCTGATTTCATCTCCGGCGAGGACGGGGAGGAAGACGAAGAGCCGCTGCTGGTCAGCGAAGACATGGTGGACATCACCCAGCTGGTGGTGGATGAGGCCGGTCTCAACGCGCCGTTTAGCCCCGTGTGCGCTAACTATGGCCAGTCCTGCCAGGAGGACACCCCGGCTCCGGATGGCGTGTCCGAGGAGGTGGAGCAGGAGGAGAAGCCTGATCCGCGGTGGGCAGCCCTGCAGAAGTTCAAGGATGCCGCCGCCGAAGAAGACGCGGCCGATGAAGGCGAGTCCGAAGGTCAGGAGGGCTAAGTGGCGCGTAAGAGACGCTTGACCGGGGAGGCTGCGCTGAATGCCGCCTACTCCAAGTCTGATCACGGCCCGCTGCTGCAGGCGTGGGGAGTGGAGCTCCCCGACGAGCTGCTGCGGCTCGCGCTGACCCACAGGTCGTTTGCCAACGAGAACGGGAACCTGCCGAACAACGAGCGGCTGGAGTTCTTAGGTGACGCCGTGCTGGGTTTGTGCGTTGCTGAGCAGCTGTACCGCCAGTTCCCCGGCCATAGTGAGGCCGATATCTCCAAGATGCGCGCCGGCGTGGTGAACATGTATGCCTTGGCGGACGTGGCGCGTGATCTGAATCTGGGGCCGTACATCCTGCTGGGCCGCGGTGAAATGCTCACCGGTGGCGAGGACAAGCACTCCATCCTGGCCGATAGCGTTGAGGCCCTGCTGGGGGCGATCTACATGGACCAGGGGTTTGATGTGGCGCGGGAGACGATCCTGCGCATCTTTGCCTCCCGGATCACCGAGGCCCCCACTGTGGGCCACACGCTGGACTTCAAGACCGTTTTGTTGGAGAAGCTCTCGGATCAGTCACTGCCTCTGCCGCACTACGTCAGTTCGGCCACCGGCCCTGCTCACGACCAGAGCTTCCACGCCACGGTCACGGTGGAGGGCCGTTTGACCTGCACGGGCGAAGGCAAGACGAAGAAGGAAGCCGAGCATAACGCTGCGAAGGCGGCGATCGAGGAGCTCAGCTCCCGTGCCTGAATTGCCGGAGGTGGAGGTCGTCCGCCGTGGCTTGGATAGTCACGTGGTGGGGCGCACCTTCGGCACGGTGGAGGTGTTGCATCCGCGTGCGGTGCGTTCGCAGCAGGGGGATCTTCGGGATTTTTTGGGCGACGCCACCGTGTCCGCCACCGGCCGCCGTGGCAAGTTCTTGTGGTTAGATCTGTCTACCGGGAAAAAGCTGCATGTCCACCTAGGGATGAGTGGTCAGATGCTGGTGACGGGGCGGGGACAGGTGACGTCTACGCATCTGCGCATTCGTGCGGAGATGAATGATGGGGCGGATCTGAACTTTCTGGATCAACGGACGTTTGGACAGTGGAAGGTGGTGGGGGCGGTCCCAGATCCCTTCGATGCCGCAGGGGCTACTGTGCCCGTGACCGTGGCGCATATCGCGCAGGATCCGCTGGATCCGGCGTGGGATAGGCAGGGGTGCATCCAGAGGATCAAGGCCAAGAACTCTGAAATCAAGCGGGTGTTGCTGGATCAGACGGTTGTGTCTGGCATTGGGAACATCTATGCCGATGAGGCGTTGTTCGCCGCCGGGGTCCGCCCGCGGCGGCGGGCGAGTGGATTGTCCGGGCCTGCGATCGGCCGCATTGTGGACGCGGCGGCGGACGTGATGAAGCGGGCGCTGGCTGAGGGCGGGACCAGTTTTGATTCCTTGTACGTCAATGTCAATGGGGCCTCTGGCTATTTTGCGCGCAGTTTGGCGGTGTATGGGCGGGAGGGAAAGCC
>DXFZ01000107.1 GCA_019114175.1 Candidatus Corynebacterium gallistercoris | reverse complement strand
AACGGAACGCTTCGCCGCCGCCGTGGGCGTGTAACCGGAGTGGTCAGGGTGGGACACCAGCCCTTCTTCCAAGCGCTTCTGGTAGACGGGATCCTGGTCCAGAGGCTTGCCCAGCATGTTCGCCACCAACGCGGTGGGGATGATGGCCAGGGCCGTGGCGGGGATGATGACGGCGAGGATCTTCAAGTAATCTACGCCCTCAGGTGCCAGCAGGTCGGCCATGAGCACAACGGCCGCGGAAATCGGGGAGGCTGTGATGGCGACCTGAGACATGACCACCGCCGCGGACAGCGGACGGGAGGGGCGCACGCCGCCTTCCTTGGCGACCTCGGAGATCACGGGAAGGGTAGAAAACGCCGTGTGCCCGGTGCCGGCCAGCAGGGTCATCAGGTAGGTCACAACCGGAGCGTAAAACGTCACGCGCTTGGGGTTGCTGCGCAGCAGCTTCTCCGCCAGATACACGAGGTAGTCCATGCCACCCACGCGCTGCATAGCGGCAATGGCGGCGATGACGGCCATGATGATGCCGATGACATCCCACGGGATCTGCTCCCGGTCCACGTTGATGCCGGTGAGCCCCAGCAGGAGCACGCCGAGGCCACCGGCCATGCCGATGCCAATAGAGCCCTTCCTAGCGCCCAGAATGATGGCACCGAAGAGGATGATGAGGTGGAGCACCAACATGGCTACTCTTCACCCTCCGCGTAGAGCTTGCCCTGGAACTTCGGGTTCAGCAGGTTGTCCGCGCTCAAGACCTCATTGAGGGTGCTCTCATCCAACAGGCCCTTCTCCAGCACCAGTTCACGGACGGAACGGCCGGTCTGGGCGGATTCCTTACCGATGATGTCACCGTTGTGGTGTCCGATCAACGGGTTGAGGTAGGTGACGATGCCGATGGAGTTGTCCACGTAAGCGCGGCACACCTCCGGGTTGGCGGTGATGCCCACGACACACAGGGTGCGCAGCGTGGTGCAGGCGCGCGCGAGGAAGCGGACGGACTCGAACACGCACTGGGCGATGACCGGCTCCATGACGTTGAGCTGGAGCTGACCGGCCTCAGCGGCCATGGAGACGGTCACGTCATTGCCGAAGACCTTGAAGCAGATCTGGTTGACCACTTCAGGGATAACGGGGTTGACCTTGGCGGGCATGATGGACGAGCCAGCCTGGCGCTCTGGAAGGTTGATCTCGTTGAGACCGGCACGCGGGCCGGAAGAAAGCAGGCGCAGGTCATTGCAGATCTTGGAGAGCTTCATCGCCACGCGCTTCACGGCGGCGTGGGTGTTGACGTACGCGCCGGTATCGCTCGTGGCCTCGATGAGGTCGCGGGCAGCCTTGACCTCCAGGCCGGAGACCTTCTGCAGGGCGCGGATCACCGCGTCCTGGTAGCCGGGAGGCGTGTTCACGCCCGTACCGATGGCGGTGGCGCCCATGTTCATCTCACGCAGTTGCGCCTGGGCGCGCTCCAGCTGGATCCGTTCTTCGGCGAGGTTCATGCCGAAGGCGCGGAACTCTTGGCCGAGGGACATCGGCACGGCGTCCTGCAGCTGGGTGCGGCCCATCTTCAGGATGTCCTTGAACTCGTTGCCCTTGGCGAGGAAGGCACGCTCGAGGGCATCCAGGTGGTTGATCAGCTGGTCGATGGCGAAGTGCAGGCCCAGCCGGAAACCCGTGGGGTAGGCATCGTTGGTGGACTGGGACATGTTCACATCATCGTTGGGGTTGATGATGTCATAGGAACCCTTCGGCTCCCCCAGGTACTCCAGCGCGAGGTTCGCCACTACCTCGTTCGTGTTCATGTTAACGGAGGTGCCGGCGCCGCCCTGGAAGACGTCGATGGGGAATTGATCCATGCAACGGTGGTTGTCCAGGATCTCATCACACGCCCAGATGATGGCCTCTGCCTTCTGTTCCGGCAGGGCGTATACCTCCCGGTTGGCCATGGCGGTGGCCTTCTTGACCATCACCATGCCGCGGATGAACTCCGGCAGGTGGTTGATGTTGGTACGGGAGATCTGGAAGTTGTCCACGGCGCGGAGGGTGTGTACGCCGTAGTACGCATCTTCAGGAACCTGCAGGGAACCGAGGAGGTCCACTTCGGTGCGGAAGGTTTCCGCGCTGCGAGCCTTCTGGGAGTGGGTCTCTGCGGAGGTGATGATGTCCGTGGAGGTGACCACTTTGCCCGTGTGGGCGGCGGAAGAAGACGGGGACGGGATGGGAGTATCAGTCACAGTGTGTTCCTTGATCTATCGACAGCTTGAGCAGCCTGTGTGCGACCCTTTGTAAAGGCCTTACACGATCCACACTAACCCCTTTTTTCCGCCTGTGCTTTGGTTCCCCTAAACGTGTGTGGGAGCACACAAAAACGCATGTAAAAAGATATATTCTAGATGCGCGCGATGCGGATATCAGTAGCCAAAATGGCCTCCGCACCCAAGGCCGACAGCTCGTCCATCAGGGAGTTCGCCTGGGTCTTGGGAACCATGGCGCGCACCGCCACCCAGTCATCATTGGCGAGGGGGGACACTGTGGGGGCAGACAGGCCCGGGGTGATGTCTACAACTCTGTCCAGCTTCGCCCGTGGCACGTTGTAATCCAGCATCAGGTAGGTCTGTGCGTGCAGGATGCCGCGAATGCGGTTGAGAACAACGTCTTGTTCGGCTGTGACTTTGGCACCCTTACGTCCCACGATGACCGCCTCGGAAACACAGAGCGCTGGGCCGAATGGCTCCAATCCCTGCTTGCGCAAGGTCCGGCCCGTGGACACCACGTCCGCGATGGCATCCGCCACGCCCAGGCGGATGGAGATCTCCACCGCGCCATCCAGGCGGATCACCTCGGCGTCAATCCCGCGCTGGCGCAGGTCCTTGCGCACCAAGTTCGGGTAGCTGGTGGCAATGCGCTTGCCTTCCAAGCCCTCCACGGTCCACGTCTGCCCCGCCGGAGCAGCGTAGCGGAAGGTGGAGGCGCCGAAGCCTAGCTCAAGGAGCTCATCTACTTCTTCCCTGGTATCGGCAGCCAAGTCACGGCCGGTGATTCCCATGTCAAGGTGCCCGGAGGCGATGTAGATGGCGATGTCTTTGGGGCGCAGGAAGTAAAACTCCACCCCGTTGTCCGGGTCAGCCACGGTGAGGGACTTGGAATCCCCACGGGTGGCATACCCAGCCTCTTTGAGAATCTCGGTCGCCTTCTCAGACAGTGATCCCTTATTGGGCACGGCAATGCGAATCATGAGTGACGGGTCTCTTCCTACTCGGTACTTATGCAGGTGCGTAGCTCTAGAGGTGCTTGTAAATATCTTCCGGTGTCAACCCGCGGCCGACCATAACCACCTGGAGCCAGTAGATCAGCTGGGAAATCTCCTCGGATAGCTCCTCATCTGACTGGTACTCGGCGGCCAGCCACACCTCGCCGGCCTCTTCCACGATCTTCTTGCCCTGGAAGTGGACACCATTGTCCAACGCCTTGACCGTGCCACTGCCCTCCGGGCGGGCGATGGCCTTGTTCTTCAGCTCGGCAAAGAGGCTCTCAAAAGTCTTCGGTTGATTCACGTGGCCTATTGTCTCATGCGTATCGCCGGTAGGAGCATCCTGGTCCGGTGCCGTGCCCTTCGGTAGCTCCGCATAGATCGCCTGCAGATCCTTCAGCGTCAACTCCCCCATGTCCCGCGTGCCGGGGCGCACCTGACTCAAGGTCATCACTCCATCAGGAACCTGCGTTGATGGATCCGCGGGGATGCCCAGCACCCGGCACCCGGCTGCAAGGCCCGCCCGCATGCCGGTGGAGGAATCCTCGACCACCAGGCAGTCATCCGGATCCACACCGAACCGCCGGGCAGCCTCCTGGTAGATATCGGGGGCTGGCTTACCGTGGGCCACCTCATCGCCACACAGAGTGAAAGCGAAGTGTTCTTCGCCGATGGATTGCAGGCTAACGTCCGTCAGCGCACGGTTGGTGTTGGTGACCAGCGCCATGGGCATCTCGGCAGATTCGGCCTGGCTGAGGATCTCGCGGATGCCGGGGCGGAAATCCAATTCCTGGGATAGCAGTTCCCGCACCCGGCGGTACACCCACTGAACCCATTCATCGCGCTTGCCAGGGCTTAGTTCCAGCCCCGCCCACTCGGCGCAAATCTGCACCGTCGTTGGGGTCGTCGCCCCCACAGTCTTTGCCCGCACGTCCTCGGTTAGTGGCTTGCCCATCGCCTCCCCCAGCTCGTACGTCGCGATGCCCCACAGTGGCTCCGTGTCCACCAGTGTTCCGTCCATGTCCCACAATATTGCCTTCATGATGAGTTAAACCTTAGGCCACCGGACCGTCCCCTGCACGGCGCGGGGTGGATAACGTAGCCAATTCAGCCGATTCAGCCGATTTCTAGCGCCCGCCCATTCCTCCGCGTTAGGGTGAGGAAAAGATTTTAGATTCAAAGAAAGGTTGGACGCAGGAACCGTGAGCGCAACCACTCCAGCACCCACAGATGAGCAGGCCTACTTCGTGCACACCGGCCCGGACACGATTGACGGGCAGACGTGGCGCCATTACCAACCCACCAAGCACACGGAAAGCCCGTGGGGGCCGGGATTTCAGCACGGTTCTCCCCCAGCCGCGCTCATCGCCACCGTCTTGGAGGATGGGGCGCGGGATCACGGAGTGGACCTGCAGGCAGGCCGTTTCTCCCGCATGACGGTGGAGATCCTCGGGGCGGTCCCCCTGTCTCCCCTGCGCACCACCGCCCGTGTCCTCCGCCCGGGCAAGCGCATCACGTATTTCGAGGCCGTGGTGGAAGATGAGTCCGGTCGGGAGTTCGTCCGCGGTACCGGCTGGTGGATCAAAACGTCCGATTCAGCCGGCATTGAGCGCACTGTGGCGGAGGATGTCGCCGGCCCCGCGGAAGCGCCTGAGGCGGAGGACTTCACGGAGCGGTGGTCCTCGGGGTACATCGATAGCATCGAGATCACCCGCCAGCCGCGCCAGAACGTGCAGGTGAGCGAGGATAACGCGGATGACAACGCCGCGCAGCCGAACATCTATTGGAGCAAATCAGACCTGCCGGTGGTTGCTGGCCGGCAGGATACCCCGTGGATGCGCCTCATGAAGACCGTGGATATCGCAAATGGGCTCAACTCCGTGTTGGACATCAACGAGTGGTCCTACATGAATGTCGATACCACGGTTTACCTGCACCACGAGCTGCGCGGCGAATGGGTCGGGCTCATCGCTGAGGCCAACTGTGGCCACGATGGTATTGGCACCACCGTGGCCCGCATCTTCGATGAACATGGCGCCATCGGCACCTGCAACCAGGGCTTCATTCTGGCGCGGCAAAAGTAGCGCTAGCTCTCCACAACTCCGCGCACATGAGCCGCCAAAGCTGCGGCATCGGCCCCCATATCATTCGCGACGATGCCGATGATTTCAGCCAGATCCGCGATCTCCTCATCTTCAATCAGCGCGTCCTCATAGCGCTTGGAGAGCTCCTGGAGCCGGTTGAGGTCTGGGGTGATCACAGCCGCGATGGCCAAGGTGGTGTTGTCCTCGCCTCCGGCGGTGTCCCCCTCTGCCTCTTCCGCCTCATTGGCTGCGACCGGCTGGCGCAGCTGCACGCCCTCGGCGATGCTGGCGCGCGCCTCCTCGTCCTTATCCCGCACCGCGTACGCGGCGTGGAGCATGCCCGTGACCAACTGCTGCGCCTCGTCCACGGCCTGGTCTGGGTAGGGCGCCTCCCAGAATTCCTTTTCTTCCTCGGCCAGGTAGCTGCCGGTGGCCATGCCCCGGAGGGTCTCGATGAACTCGGCCACGCGCTCTTCGGCGGCGGTACTTGGTTTGGTCTGGCTCACAGTCGAACTCCCAGTAGTGAATAGATTGTTGTTTTTAGGTGCGACGCCACCGCGCCTCCTCCATCCCCATCCTGCCCACGTGGGTCATCAAGGACGCCCGCAAAGAACCTATCGAGCTCCGCCATGGCCTTCGGTGTGTCCAAGTCATTCGCCAGGTGCGCCAAGACTGCCTCCTCCACCGCAGTGATCGCCTCGGCATCTGCATCAGCCAGGAGGTCCGTGGCCTTGCGCCACGTTGTGAGCCGATCCTCGGCAGCGGCCAGCACCGCATCGGACCAGTCCCGGTCCCCCCGGTAGTGGTGGGAAAACACGCCCAAGCGGATCGCGGAAGGGTCGTGGCCCGCGGCGGTGAGCTTGGAGACGAACACGAGGTTACCCAGGGATTTACTCATCTTCACCCCGTCCAGGCCGATCATCCCCGCATGGACGTAGTGGTGGGCCATGCGCGAGCACCCACTGGCGGCCTCAGCGTGGGCGGCGGAGTATTCGTGGTGAGGGAATCGCAGGTCCACGCCACCGCCTTGAATGGAAAAAGGCGTGCCCAGCCTGTTGGCGGCAATGGCGGAGCACTCGATGTGCCAGCCAGGGCGTCCCGCGCCGAACGGGGCGTCCCAGTCCGGCTCCCCGGGGCGTGCGGCGCGCCAGAGTAACGCGTCGAGCGGGTGACGTTTCCCGGGGCGCTCGGGGTCACCCCCTCGCTCTGCGAACAGCTCCGCCATCGTCTCGTCTGAATAGCGAGACTCGTAGCCGAACTGGCTGGTGAAGGTGTGATCTGCGTAAATATCCGGGTACTCGTCATCGAGCTGGTATGCAGCGCCAATCTCCATGAGCCGAGATACCATCTGGATGACTTCCCCCACCGATTCCATGGCCCCGATGTAGTCCTGCGGAGGGATGACCTCTAGGGCCTCCATGTCACTGCGGAAGAGGTTGATCTGATCGGTGCCCAATTCCCGCCAGTCCACGCTATCCCGCTCCGCCCGCTCGAACAGGGGATCATCCACGTCCGTGATGTTCTGTACGTAATGCACCGCATGCCCGGCAGCCTGGAGGTAGCGGATGGCGAGGTCAAAGGTCAGGTACGTGGCCGCGTGCCCCAAGTGGGTGGAGTCATAGGGAGTGATGCCGCAGACGTAGACGCCCACGGGCTCGTCAGGGGAACCCACCTCCACGGGCTTGATTGCGTCATCGGCAGTGTCATAGAGCTGCAGCGCCGGAACACGTGATGGATCGAGGTGTTCAACGGGCTGCGGATTGGGCCATGCGTGCATGGCTCACCAGTCTAAGGTTGCAGCACACCGAATGCCAGCAGGGCCATCACCGCAACGCCCACGGGGATGCGCCACAGGGCGAACCAGGCGAAGGAGTGGTTGGCGACAAAGCGCAGCAACCAGGCAATCGAGATGTAGCCGACCACGAAGGCGATGGCCGTGCCCACGAACAGCTGTGCGCCGCTGGCGGCCTGGCCGGCTTCCGGGTTGAAAGCATCGGGCAAGGAGAACAACCCGGACGCGAGCACGGCGGGGATGGCCAACAGGAAGGAAAAGCGCGTGGCTACTTCACGGTCAAGGTTGAGAAACAGACCCGCAGACACCGTGCCGCCGGAGCGAGACACGCCGGGAATCAGGGCCAAACATTGCGCGAAGCCCATGAATACCGCATCCTTCATGGTCAATTCCTCAAAGGAACGCTGCCTGCGGCCCACCTTCTCCGCGATGATGAAAACGAAAGAAAAGAGGATGAGCATCGCAGCAGTGATCCACAGGTTGCGCAGGGCATCGCGGATGTAGTCTTTGCCGAGGTACCCAAGGATAGCGACCGGCAAGGTGCCGACGATGACCATCCACCCCATGCGGTAATCAAAGGCGCTGCGGAATGTCCGTTCACCGTGGTGGCGCAGCTTATCCGTGATGGCCTCCCACACGCCCTGCAGCCAGGCCTTGGCGATGTTGAAGATGTCCTTGGCGAAGTACACCAGCACGGCAGCCTCGGTGCCCAATTGGATGACTGCGGTGAAGGATGCCCCGGCATCCTCTCCCCACAACAGGGAGGAGACGATGCGGAGGTGGCCGGAGGAAGAGACCGGCAAGAATTCAGTAAGTCCCTGCACCAACGCCAAAATGATCGTTTGCAGCCAAGACATGTCTGTGGTCATGAGGATTGAGCATACTCCCCTCACCCCAATCCTTGTGATTTCTCGCCACCTGGCGGCTGGTAGCGTGGACGGTGTGAAACTGCACTTCAAACCGCGCTCGAGGTCCCTGTCCGCCCTGGCTGTTATGTCCGCCACAGCGTTGCTCGCCGGATGTGCCAGCAACTCCTTCCACACGGATGTCCCGGAGGGCCAGGAGGTGCCCGTGGCTGGCGAGCCAGCTGACGTGCAGGAATCCCCCCAAGCCCTGGAAGACCTTCCGGGCACCACGGGCCGCATTGACGGGGTGAACGAGCGGGCTGGCGTCAAGGCAGCCGCACGCGTTGGCCTGGACGGTGAAGGCCAGGCGGACGTTATCGCGGTGTTGGATGTGGATTCCATTGAGTTCGTGGCGGCGTCGCCCAATAAAAAAATTGCCAGCGTGCCGGCGGACGAGACCTGCATGAGCCTCAGCACCACAGCCACCGGAGTGGCCGTGGCGTGCGATGGGAAGGTCGAAGAATACGGGGCGGACGGGGACCTGCTCCGCACCATCAACGTGGATGGGCAGGCCCGCAGCGCCACCATCTCCGAGACCGGCGACGCGTTGGTCGGCAAAGTCGGCAGCGACAAGGTTTACTTCTACGACGCGGAAGGAAACCAGGCTAAAGACGAAATCGTGACCAAGTCTATCGACCAGACGGTGCTGGTTCAGCCGAACGATGGCCCACAGCGCGTGGCAGTCATTGACCGAGGGCAAACCAGCATCAATGACATCTCCCTGGCCGACCAGGCATACAACGCATCGCTGCGCATCGGACAGGGTGTCGGCACCGTGGCCGGTGGGCGTGGCAATGATGGAGTGCTGGTGGCCAGCGACGCACGCCTCAACCAGATGCTCATCTACACCATGAATGACGTGGTGCGCCTCCACCAGACGACGCCGACCGCGGAGTCCCCGTGGAGCGTGCTGTGGGACTCCAAGCGGCAGATCGCATGGGTGTCCACCACCAGTGACAACAAGCTCACCGGTTACAAGATCAGCTCCGGAACCCCGGAAGAAGTTGCGGCGCTGGACACCATTGCCAACGTGCGCGGCGTGTTCGATACCGCTGAGGGCGGCATGAATATCGTGGGGCTGGATGGCAGCAGCCAAGCGCTCTCAGCCGATGATCTGGACCAGGCAATCTCCCGCGGGCGCTAGCGGGTCACCACTACTGTAAGGACAACGAGGAGCGAGACAATGGCTAAGACATTCTTCCGGGCAGCGCGCGAGGTTGCCTATTCTCAGGCGCTGCGTGCGATGTTCACCCTGCCCCCGGAGCGCATCCACAGTCACATGACCACCTTGCTGCGGAAGCTCTCTGGCTCCCCGGCGGCTCTCAGCGCCGTGGAACGGATGTGGGCAGTGCAGGATCCAGCGCTGGTGCAGACCGTGGCGGGGCTGACGTTCCCGCGTCCTCTGGGGCTGGCTGCTGGCTTTGATAAGGACGCCCTCGAGGTCAACGCGTGGGGGCCGATCGGCTTCGGTTACGCGGAAATCGGCACGGTCACGGCTGTGGCGCAGCCCGGTAACCCCGCCCCGAGGCTGTTCCGGCTGCCGGAGGATAAGGCGATTCTTAACCGGATGGGGTTCAACAACCAGGGTGCGCGGGCGGCGGCTCTTCGGTTGGAGCAGCGCCGGACGAGCGTGCCGATTGGTGCGAACATCGGCAAGTCCAAGATCACCGAGGCCGAGGTTGCGGCCAACGACTACCGTGAATCCGCCAAGGTGCTCGGAAGCACGGCGGACTACTTGGTCATCAACGTGTCCTCCCCCAACACGCCAGGGCTGCGCAACTTGCAGGCGGTGGAAAGCCTGCGGGACATCGTGGAGGCCGTGCAGGAGGAATCCGCCAAGCCACTGTTCGTCAAGATTGCCCCGGATCTCAGCAATGACGATGTGGACGCAGTCACTGACCTCGCCATAGAGCTGGATGTGACGGGTCTGATTGCGACAAACACCACCATCAGCCGAGAAGGCTTGAAGACGGACTCGGCTTATGTGCGTGCGCTGGGCGCGGGCGGGATTTCCGGAGTGCCTGTGAAGGAACGCGCCTTAGAGGTGCTGCGCCGCATTGCGGAACGTGCGGATGGGAAACTCGTGCTCATCGGCGTGGGGGGCATTGAGACCCCACAGGATGCGTGGGAGCGCATTGCAGCCGGTGCTACCTTGCTGCAGGGCTACACGCCGTTCATCTACGGCGGGACGGACTGGATCAAGGACATTCATGAGGGCATTGCCGAGCAGCTGCGCGCCCACGGGCTGAAGAACGTCTCAGAGGCCGTGGGCAGCGGCCTGCCCTGGACCCTGAGGGACTAGCTTCCGGCAGGCTGGCGGGTTAGTTTTCTGCCCAGCCCCAGATGATGCCGCGGGCCTTGGCCTTGAAGAAGAGGTTGAAGCCAAGGACGGTTGGGGTTTGGCGGTCATCAATATCCAGCTCCTCGCCTACCGCGTGGACGGCGAAGAGGTAGCGGTGCGGGCCGTGGCCCTCCGGGGGCTGTGCGCCGTAGTAGCCGTAGGAACGGCTGTCCCCGCGCAGGGCCACGGCACCCTCCGGAAGCTTGGCGAGGGACTCATCGCCAGCGCCGAGCTCCAGGGAGGTGACGTTTGCAGGGATGTTAAAGACCGCCCAGTGCCAGAAGCCGCTGGCCGTGGGGGCATCGGGGTCAAAGCACGTCACAGCGTAGGTCTTCGTGCCCTCTGGGCCCGGCTCCCAGGACAGCTGTGGGGACACGTCCTGGCCTGCGAGCTGATCCTCAGGCAGGCGGGCGCCATCATTAAACGTCTCGCTCGTCACCTTGAGCGCAGGCAGGTCGCCCAGGGGAGCGTAAGGATCCGGTCCGGGGAATCGGTCATCAACATACGTGGGCTTGTGGTTAGCGTGTGAGTTACTCATGAATCCCAAACTACCTAAATTGCGATAGCCGCGCAGTCGGATTCGAGGTTTGGTGCCTTTCACCAGCGTATTTGCACAATGCGACACGGGGGCGCTAGAGTGATCCTTCGTTACAGTCACTCGCGTGGCTGAGGCTCACCTGTCCGGGTGGCGGAATGGCAGACGCGCTAGCTTGAGGTGCTAGTGTCCTATTAACGGACGTGGGGGTTCAAGTCCCCCTCCGGACACAATGAAAACAAACGCACGGGTCAGTTTCTTGGCTCGTGCGTTTCGTGCATGGTGGGCATGGAAAATCCGCCACCGCATCCTCAGCGTCGTGCTACCGGTTCTCGCGCTCGCGGCAGTAGTGCTACTGCCCCACCCCGCCGTGGAAGATATTCGGCAGTGGGTGTCCTCTACTGGCGCGTGGGCGCCAGCGGCCTACCTGGTGCTCATGGTGGCTTTCACTCAATTCCCTTTGCCGCGGACGGTGTGGACAATCGCCGCAGGAGTGCTCTTTGGGCCGTTGGTGGGCAGTGTTCTGGCTCTCGTGGGGCTGGTGGCCTCCGCAGCATTGAGCTACGCAGCAGTTCGTGTGCTGGGGCGGCGATGGGTGGAGCGAAAGATCGCTGGCGACGGGCGCCTGGCTGCCCTGGGGGCGATCATCGCGGATCGCGGTTGGGTGGCTGTGCTCGGTCTACGCATGGTGCCGGCGGTGCCCTTCTTCCTGCTGAACTACGCGTGCGGCCTCACCCGCCTGCCGGTGCTGCTCTTCCTCGCGGCGACGTTCCTGGGCTCTGCCCCCAACACTGTGGCCACCGTGGTGGCGGCGGATGCCCTGGCGGGAGGCAGCAGCCCATGGGTACTGCTCGTGAGCGTGGTGGTGGTAACCCTTGGGTTCATCATCTCCGCGTCAGAGTTCCGCCGCTGGATGGCGATGGTGCGAAAAGTCAAGACTAAGGGGTAGACACGTACTTCCAACGGCCAGGTGGGGTGTATCTTTGAAAACATGTTCGCCATTCACGCCTCTTACCGTGGCCGGTCCAAGCGCCGGGCGGAATATGTGAGAAGTGTTGCAGATGCCCTGGCAGCCTCTGCAGCAGTTGATGCTGTAGAGCTCAAGGGCGTGGAAGACTTTGTGTGCCTTACCACTGGGGCGGAGCAAGCGGGCGGCTTGGTCCTCTCACTCCTCCAAGCAGGTGATTTCGCCATTGGTATCGGCGCCACCATCGGCAGCGCCCAATTGGCGCTCCAGGATGATGAGGATGAATCGTCCGGGGAGGCTATGGCCGCAGCGACGCGCGCTGTGAAGGCAACGCATAAGGCCGGCACGGTGGCGGTGAGGATTGAGAAAGCCGGGCCAGGTGGAGTGCTGGCGCCGGGAAAGGCTGCGGAGATTACGGAGGATATCCACGCGGCGTTTACGTTGTTGGCGCATGTGCTGGCGCGGCGCACGAAGGAGGGCCGGGAAGCCACTGCTCTCATGCGCGCAGGCTATCTGCAATCGGAAGCGGCCGCGGAGGTTGGCATCTCAAAGCAAGCGATGAGCCAACGCCTCGCGGCCGCTGGGTGGTACGCAGAACAGGCCGGCTGGGGCCTGGCCATCCGCATGCTCGCCCGGGTGGACGAGTTGCGGGTAGATTAGTTGTCCTTTTGTTCCTCGATGGCCCGGGTCAGGTCCGGGGTTGTCGAAGACTGCGGGGAATCCGGAGTGGTACGGGGGCTCTGCGGTTCTTCGGAATCGACCGGCTTATTCGCCACCGCATTTGCCGCTGCCACTGCCTTGGCGATTTCCGGCGAGGATGCCGTGGAGAACCAGTCCTCGGAGGAGGACTCATTGGCCTGCTCCCGCGTGGATTCATCCACTGGGGATGGCTCATAACGGAACACGCCCTCATCATCCTTCTTTGCCATGGCTTTGGCGAACTGCTCTAGGGAGTCTCCGAACTGCATGGGGATCATCCACGTCTTATTCGCTGAGCCCTTCGCCATTTCCGGCAGCTTCTCGAGGTACTGGTAAGCCAGAACCTCGGGAGTGATCTGCGCAGCCTTGATGGCCGCATTGACCTTTTGCACAGCCTTCGCCTGACCCTGGGCCTCAATGTACTTCGCGGCACGGCGGCCCTCAGCCTGCAGGATTGTGGCTTGACGCTCCGCCTCGGCCGCCAGGATGCGCGCGTGCTTGTCACCCTCAGCGGATAGGATCCGAGCCTGCTTTTCACCTTCGGCAGTCTTGATGTCGGATTCACGCCGACCTTCTGCAGTGAGGATCATCGCGCGCTTTTCTCGGTCCGCCTTCATCTGCATTTCCATGGATTGCTGGATGGATGGCGGCGGGTCAATAGCCTTCAGCTCAACGCGGGCAATGCGCAGACCCCACCGAGTGGTGGCGGCATCCAGCTCCCCGCGCAGGCGGCGGTTGATGACTTCGCGGGAGGTCAGGGTCTCCTCCAGCGTCATCCCGCCGACCACGTCACGCAGCGTGGCCACGGAAATTTGCTCCACACCCACGATGTAATTGTTCACGCCATAGATGGCTAAAGCCGGGTCATTGATTTGGAAGGTCACCACCGTATCAATGGCCACGGTGAGGTTGTCCTGGGTGATCACCGCCTGGGGTGGGAAACTGACCACCTGCTCGCGGGTGTCAACCTTGTCTCGAATGCGGTCAATGAATGGAATGAGGAACGTCAGCCCACCAGAGACCGTGCGGGTGTATGTGCCCAGCCGTTCAATAATTGCGGCCTCACCCTGCGGAATCAGGGCGATTGCCTTCATCGCCACGATCACAATGAGGACTAAGACCACAGCGAGGAAAATTAAGCTTTCCATTTTGTCTTCTACCTCCTAGATGCCTTTCCACACCACTGCGGTGGTGCCTTCGATGTCTAACACCTGCACGTCCTCCCCCGGCGCAAAAGTCTCGCCATTGTGTGCGGCCCGGGCGGACCAAAGCTCTCCAGCAATGCGGACCATCCCGCCACTGTTGTCTGCGGAAGCCACTGGCTCCACAACGGTCGCGGCACGGCCCACGAGCTGCTTGGTACTGAAATCATCGGGGGACTTTGCGCTGAGCAGGCGCTTGCGGAGCATGGGCCGGACTAGCGCGAAGGTAAGAGCGGAAGATACGGCGAAGACGAGTACCTCAGCCCACAACGGAACATCCGCCACGGCAACACCCGCGGTTGCGAGCGCGGCTATGGCCAACATGAGGAGTGAAAAATCCATCACGGCGAACTCAGCCAAAGCTAGGATGCCGGCTGCGATTAACCAGATTATTGGGCCCATACTCTCCTATCCTAGAGGTTCATCCACGGTCACGAAGTCGATGAGCCGTTCTACTGCTCCGATCAACGTCGCATCCAGATCCCGGAAGTTCTTCACCGACCCGTAGACTTTCCGCCACCCGTCTTGCGGAGTGCCCCACCCCAGCTGCCGGCACACTCCGGTCTTCCAGTCTTGCCCCATGGGAACCTTCGGCCATGCGCGGATCCCCACGCTGGCCGGTTTCACGGCTTCCCAGATGTCCACGTAGGGGTGGCCGGTGACCATGACATGCGGTCCCAGCCCGCGCGTGAGCGCCATCTCCTTCGTCCCTTCGATGAGGTGGTCGGCTAGCACCCCTACCTTCTTCCCAGGGCCGGGTTGGAATTCCCGCAGCATCTCTGGCAGGTTGTCCAGGCCCTCGATGTATTCCACCACCACGCCTTCGACCCTCAGGTCGTGCCCCCACACGCGTTCCACGATGGCCGCGTCATGGATGCCTTCCACCCAGATGCGCGAGGGTGCTGCCACCTTCGCCTGCACGCCCTCGACGCGCCTTGATCCGGAGTTGCTGCGCGTGGGTTGTGCGGGAATCAACCTGGGATCCACGTACCTAGTCAAGGTAACTCGCTTGCCTTCCAGAAGGAATGCTCCAGGGCGAAGCTTGAACAACCGGGTCTTGCCATAACGATCTTCCAACCGGATGAAGTCCCCCTCGGCTGTCTTTTCCCCTCCCACAACTGCCCCCACAAAGTCATCGGCGATGACCTCAATAACCATCCCCAGTTCCGGTGCCACCTCCGGGATACTCGGCCGTTGCGTGCGGGCGTGCCCGCGCAGAATGTCTCCACCATAGGGGTCTGTGTTGTTGAAGCTCATGGTTTATCACCATAGGCTAGGGCGAATGAAGAATTCTCACTCGGTGGTGATCCGGGAGCAGCTGTGGTCTCCGGTGCAGAACACGGCGGTGTGGCTCGGTTGGTGGGCCATGGATGCGGTGAGCACGGACGATTGCGTTTCGGCACTCGTTGCCGCCCAAGGCCGGGCTCATCGGGTGGTTTTTTATGGCGACGCCACCACCGGCTCCCCCGCTCCCACCCCAGCCAGTGGTATTGGCGAGGTGCTGCGGTTCGTGAGAAGGGTGACCTCGGCTGCTCCGGTGAGCCTCGAGGACCGGCCGCTTGTCAACTTGTGCCTAGCCGGGCCGGGCGACGTTCCGGGGCTTCCCGCGGGTTCGCAGGCAGCAGAGCTGGTGCAATCCTCTGGAGCCGGTATCCTCCTCGCAGACGCCGACCCGTTGACCACTCATGTCCTCGTGCCGCGCGTTCACCCCGAGGGCTTCGTGGAATGGCACCAAGCTACGGCCACCGGCGCGGTGGTTCCGCTGGCAGTGTACGGCCCCGGTGAGGCGGACCGAATGCTGCGGGACGCGATGGATCAGGCAACGCACGCCATCACCGCCTCCGGATATGTGCCGCGTGGCCGATCCCAGGTGGACCGGGCGAGCCTGGCGGTGGGGGCGTTAAGTGATGCCTTCGGATTACCGGGGTTGCCACCCGGTGTTCCCCGCAGAGCCGAGGGGCTCATGGTCAGGGCGGACACGGTCGCGGCCATCGTGGAGGTCACGCGGAGCTCCCAGGTTGGTGCCGGTGTGGATCCACAAGTTCTCCCCCTGCTGCGGGCGATACGCCACGCCCGCATGACAGCTGTGGACTACTGCATGCGGGAACTATTGCGCTAGATCAATCGATGTTTGATCACTCGATGAGGCGCACGGCGTAGGGCTGGATTCCGCCCCAGCGCACCGGGGAGACCTGAACCTGGCTGCCGGATTGCGGAGCCTCGATCATCTGGCCATCGCCCAGGTAGAGGGCAACGTGGTTGGAGCCACCTGCTCCCCAGAACAGCATGTCGCCACGCTTGGCCTCGCTGACCGGAACCTGCTTGCCGGAGGTGTACTGATAGCCAGAGTAGTGCTGCAGCTCGATGCCCACGGCGTAGAAGGCGTACATCATCAGCCCGGAGCAGTCGAAGCCAACCTTGGCGTAGTCCCCGTAGGAGTCGGCCACGCCGCCGTCCCGGATGCCGAGGGTGGGGCCATAGTAGTTGCCGCCGCCCCAGGCATAGGTGACGCCGAGCTGGCTGTAGGCGCGGTCAATGACACGTTCGATCTTCGCTGCTGCGTCACCGCTAGTGTCCACGTCCGATTCTGCGGGTGGAAGCTCGGCGTCAGCCACGGCCTCATTGACGGTGTCCTGGATGGGCTCTACAACATCCTGGACCTCGCTTGCTGTGCCGCTGCTCTGTCCCATGGCGGAATCATAGGCGCGGCCAGCGGATTCGCGGCCAGCGTTAATGGCTGACTCAATGGCGGCGCTCTGGTCGCCGGTCGTGGCAAAGTTGTTAAACCCTGCCATGGCTGCGTCCCTGCCGGCGGCAATGAGGCCGTCGATGGCCTGTTGGCGCTGGGTATCGCCCTCAGAGGAGCCCGCAAATTGGGTCTCGACTTCCCCGAGTTCCGGCAGGACTGCCGGATCCGCAGCATACTCCTGGGTGCTAGGCGTTGCAGGCCCGGCTGGCTCCTGAGGAGCAGGAGCCGTGGTAGTCGTCGGTTCCGTGGTCTTCGACGCTGCGGAGGTCGTTTCCTCCGCAGCAGCGTTGTAACGGGGGGCGGATGCACCATTAGCTGCTGCCTCTGCGACGCGCCGCTTGTCAAAGCTGGAGGCACCAGGGTGGGTGTTTGCGTAGGCATCCACGGCACTGCGTGCAGCCTTCAGGCGCTTTTGCGCGGCCTCAGTTTCAGACTTGAAGCGTTGGTACTCCTCCTGCTTTTGCTTAAGGAGAGTCTGAGAATTTGCCAGTGCATCGGCAGCGGCCTGGTAGGCCTCCACGGCTGCGTTCACTGCACCATCGGCAGAGTTGCGCTGGTCACGCAGAGCAGCTTCCTCGTTGGCAGTTTGCGTGCGGGCGAGGTCCAGGCGCTCGACTTCGCTGCGCTGCTGTTCCGTGGCTAGCCGGATGTAGCTGGCGCGATCCAGGGTGTCTGCGACGGCGTCGCTGCCACCAGCGGCGAGATTCACCGGAGCGGCGTCACCGCCTTGCACGTAGGCAGAACGCGCGATCTCGTCCAGGCGCTTCTGTGCCTTGGCGAGCTCCTTGTCAGAGTCTGACAGGCGACCTTTGGCCTTGACCACCTTGTCTTGCGCGTCCTGAGCCTCCTGCTGGCGAATGGTGAGGTCTACGCGGGCCTTGTTGGCGCTCTCGCGCAGGCCGCCCATCTCCCCTTCCAGCGTGGCGACTTGGTTCTCGCTATCGGTGACCTTGGCCACCAGATCGGCGAGATAGCTTTCTACGGACGCATCCTCTTGGGCGGAAGCCGCAAACGTTGATGCCTGGAACGTCACGCCGGCGGTGACAGCGAAGGCCAGCAGGGCTCGGCTAGACCGGGCGATGTTGGTCGCCGCGTGCGGACGGCTAAGTGGACGAAGGTTCACGTGTGGGTACTCCTGCAAACTTTTTGTTTCTGCAACAGGCCGCAGCGTGGCCCACGGTCCGGCTGTTCGCACTTCCCCATGCGAGCAGTACCGGTCCCGAGGGCCGAGTAGGGGTCTACAAAGCGCTCAAGTCTCAAGATTCACTTCGAGATCAACCTGTTACAAAAGTTGACATGCTGAACCCTAGGGCACCTCCGCAAGAGAAGTGAACTCTTTGCACAAGAGTCACAGAAGTATCACGAGCGCACTCTGTCACCTTTCTAGGCTTGACCAGCGGACTTTCTGCCCACGAAAGCGATTGTGAAATACATCACAAATTTATAACGCTTGGCGTGTCGCTTTGAGGATCAGCAAAAAACCCTACTCAAGTCTCAAGGCTTCATTGAGTAGGGTAAAGGCTAAGTGCTTGACACTTAAGTGCGAGTCACCTTTGTGATGAGTTTGGTGGCGAACGCGCCAGTGGCAATGCAGGTGATGGTTCCGGCAAGGACGAGGCCGGTGATAGTCAAGGTTGGAGGCTGGTCTGCTGCGACAAGCTCGGCGAAGTGCGCGGTAGATGTCGCGACATCCGCAGCGCTCTCAGCGTTTGCGGGGTTGGCCAGCGCGGAGGTGTGAGTCTCGATGGCGAAACGGGAAAAATTCTCCGCCACCACAGCGGTGTTGTCTGGTGAGTGCACAATGACCGTCGTGGCGCCAGTGGAGTCCTTTATGCCCTGGGCGACATCCCTCAGGTCTGCGCTGCTGATCCCCTCGCCCGGAACTAACGCCATTTTGACCGTGCCCATGGCTGGTTCGGCTGTGGCCGCATTAGCAACCTCGGATTCCAGCATGGCCGGATCCACGGTGTCATCCAAGGGGAAAGTATCGTCAATGACCACGGTGGCGTCGCCCAATAAAGAAGATAGACCTGCAATATCGATGTGCTCTGGAATCATCGGCCGGCTCCTTTATATAGACATGGGGTTATAAGGATTTCTAACGCAATGATGGCGCGGGGGTGACCAAGACACGCTCAAAGGGGGCGGAAAATTCGGCAACATAACGAACGTACTGTTATTGTGGCGGCAGACGTTGCTGGGCGAAAGGTGTCACAATGGATGCCGTAGCATCAAGCAGCTGCGACGCAACGACGACGAGAAGAGCAATAGAGGAGCTTATCGTGACTGAGAGCATCAACTCCTTCAATGCCAAGAGCACCCTTGAGGTCGGTGAGAAGTCCTACGACTACTTCGCCCTCAACGCCGTGCCTGGCATGGAGAAACTTCCCTACTCCCTGAAGGTTCTGGGTGAGAACCTGCTGCGTAACGAAGACGGCAAGAACATCACCAAGGATCACATCGAGGCCATCGCCAATTGGGATCCCTCCGCAGAGCCAAGCATTGAGATCCAGTTCACCCCAGCCCGCGTGATCATGCAGGACTTCACCGGCGTGGCATGTGTGGTTGACCTGGCTACCATTCGTGACGCCGTGGTTGCCCTGGGCGGCGACGCAGACGATGTGAACCCGCTGAACCCCGCCGAGATGGTCATCGACCACTCCGTCATCATCGAGGCCTTCGGTGACTCTGAGGCTCTCGAGAAGAACGTGGAGATCGAGTACCAGCGCAACGATGAACGCTACAAGTTCCTGCGCTGGGGCACCGGCGCCTTCGAGAACTTCCGCGTTGTGCCTCCGGGAACCGGCATCGTGCACCAGGTGAACATCGAGTACCTGGCACGCTCCATCTTCGACAACAACGGTCTGGCATACCCAGACACCTGCGTGGGTACGGACTCCCACACCACCATGGAAAACGGCCTGGGCATCCTGGGCTGGGGCGTGGGCGGTATCGAGGCCGAGGCTGCCATGCTCGGCCAGCCCATCTCCATGCTGATCCCGCGCGTGGTTGGCTTCAAGCTGACCGGCGAGATCCAGGCTGGCGTGACCTCCACCGACGTGGTGCTGACCATCACCGACATGCTGCGCCAGCACGGCGTGGTGGGCAAGTTCGTAGAGTTCTACGGCAAGGGCGTGGCTGAGCTGCCACTGGCCAACCGTGCAACCATCGGCAACATGTCCCCAGAGTTCGGCTCTACCGCCGCCATGTTCCCGATCGACGAAGAGACGGTCAAGTACCTGGAGCTGACCGGTCGCGACCAGGAGACCCTGGACCGCGTCGAGGCTTACGCCAAGGCGCAGGGTATGTGGCTGGACCCAGAGAACGAGGCGGAGTACTCCGAGTACCTCGAGCTGGACCTGTCCACTGTTGTTCCTTCCATCGCCGGCCCGAAGCGTCCACAGGACCGCATCGAGCTCACCGATGCCAAGGCACAGTTCCGCAAGGACCTGCACAACTACGTGGATGCAGACGCCGATGCCTCCGGCGGCGACTTCGACGCCGAGGGCCCGTCCACCGATGACACCTCCGCCGCAGGCGGTACCATCCCGGCTTCCGCCGCGGATGCGAAGGGCAACATCCCGTCCGCTGCTGCTGGCTCCGAGGGCCGCCCGACCAACCCCATCACCGTCAACTACAACGGTGAGGACATGGAGCTGGATCACGGCATGGTGGCCATCGCCTCCATTACCTCCTGCACCAACACCTCCAACCCTTCCGTGATGGTGGGTGCAGGCCTGCTGGCACGCAACGCCGCCGCTAAGGGTCTGAAGTCCAAGCCATGGGTGAAGACCTCCATGGCTCCTGGCTCCCAGGTTGTCAACGGCTACTACGAGAAGGCCGGTCTGTGGAAGGACCTGGAGGCCATGGGCTTCTACCTGGTCGGCTACGGCTGCACCACCTGCATCGGTAACTCTGGCCCGCTGCCGGAGGAGATCTCCGCTGGCATCAACGAGGCGGATCTGTCCGCCACCGCCGTGCTCTCCGGTAACCGTAACTTCGAAGGCCGCATCAACCCGGATGTCAAGATGAACTACCTGGCATCCCCGATCCTGGTCATCGCCTACGCTATCGCCGGCACCATGGACTTCGACTTCGAGACCCAGCCCCTGGGCCAGGACTCCGAGGGCAACGATGTCTTCCTGCGCGACATCTGGCCATCCACCCAGGACATCGAAGAGGTCATCGCTTCGTCCATCACCAAGGACCTCTACCAGGAGGACTACGCTGATGTGTTCGAGGGCGACGAGCGCTGGCGCTCCCTGGACGTGCCTTCCGGCAAGACCTTCGAGTGGGACCCCAAGTCCACCTACATCCGTAAGGCTCCGTACTTCGATGGCATGTCCAAGGACCCAGAGCCGGTCAACGATGTGCACGGCGCACGCGTCTTGGCGCTGCTGGGTGACTCCGTGACCACTGACCACATCTCCCCTGCTTCCACCATTAAGCCCGGCACCCCTGCCGCGCAGTACCTGGATGAGAACGGTGTGGAGCGCAAGGACTACAACTCTCTGGGTGCCCGCCGCGGTAACCACGAGGTGATGGTTCGCGGTACCTTCGCCAACATCCGCCTGCAGAACCAGCTTCTGGATGGCGTGACCGGCGGCTACACCCGCGACTTCACCCAGGAGGGTGGCCCGCAAGCCTTCATCTACGACGCTGCGCAGAACTACGAGAAGGAGAACACTCCTCTCGTGGTCCTGGGTGGCAAGGAGTACGGCACCGGCTCCTCCCGCGACTGGGCTGCCAAGGGCACTCTGCTGCTGGGGGTGAAGGCCGTCATCGCCGAGTCCTTCGAGCGTATCCACCGCTCCAACCTGATCGGCATGGGCGTTGTGCCACTGCAGTTCCCTGAAGGCGAGTCCTGGAAGTCCCTGGGCATCGAGGGCACCGAGACCTTCGACATCGAGGGCATCGAGGAGCTCAACGAGGGCACCACCCCGAAGACCGTGAAGGTCACTGCAACCAAGGAGAACGGCGAGAAGATTGAGTTCGACGCCGTAACCCGCATCGATACCCCCGGTGAGGCTGAGTACTACCGCAACGGTGGCATCCTGCAGTTCGTTCTGCGCAACATGATGGCAAAGAAGTAACACTCCTTCTTTTCGCCGCATGGTCGCAAGGAACGATTCCGCCGCTGCCAGCAAGCGTGAGGACATCTTGGCCGGTGCGCGCCGTTGCTTTGCCACTTATGGTTACGACGGCGCCACCGTCGCCCGCCTTGAAGAAGCCACCGGAAAGTCTAGGGGTGCGATTTTCCACCACTTTGACAACAAGGAAGCCCTGTTCCTTGCGGTGGCCCACAGGGACATGCACAAGATGTCCAGCCTCGCTGCTGAAGACGGCCTGATCGGCGCCATTCGGAGCCTGGTGGACTCTGACGATCTGAAGGATTGGTGGGGCATGAGGGTGGAAATCACCCGCCGTGTCCACACCGACCCGTGCTTCGCTGCGAAGTGGGAGCTAGATCAACTGGCTCTCCGCCGCGTAGTCAGGGATCGTTTGCAAGAACAACGAGCCGCCGGGCGGCTCCGCCAGGACGTGGACGTGGACACCATCGCCCAGGTTCTGGAACTGATGCTGGATGGCGTCCTTGCCCAGCTCTCCCAAGGTAGTTCCCCCGAGGGGATCCCGGAGGCGCTGGACATGGTCGAAAACACGATCCGGCATCAGTAGGATACCAACCTGCCCGCGAGGGTGATGTCTATTACAAGAGGGGCCATAGCGGCCCCTCTTTGTCATGTCTGGGGCATGGGGGCGAGTAGCATGAGCGCCATGATTGCGATTATGACCGTGACGGGACCAGACCACACCGGCATCATTGCCGCCGTTTCCACCGCGCTGGCGGAGCTGGGCGTCAATATCTTGGACGTGTCCCAAACCATCATGGATGACTATTTCACCATGATCCTGCGCGTGGGCTTTGATGACGATGCTACGGACATTGCCAGCATCCAGGAGAAGATGAAGTCCGTGGAAGAGCGCGAACAGCTCGTCATCCGGGTTCAGTCTGACGCGCTATTCAGCGCCATGCACAAGATCTAATCTGCCCCTCCCCTCTTTCCTAATTGATTTCATTGACGTGAAGGATAGCCACACAACTATGGAGACGCGTCTGAGCACCGGAACGGTTGCCACGGACATTCTGGAAACCATCGAAATGATCGAGCGCTACCGGCTCGATATCCGCACGGTGACGATGGGCATCAACCTTGTGCCATGCATCCGCGGCACGATGGAACAGACCTGCCACGCTGTCTACGAGCGCATCGTCAGCTGCGCGGAGAACCTGGTACCCGTGTGTGAGGGGATCGAACGGGAACTGGGCATACCCATTGTGAACAAGCGCATTTCCGTGACTCCGGTCAGCGTGTTGGCGTCTGCCGTTCAGGGCAACCCAGTCGAGCTGGCAAGGGCGCTGGATCGCGCAGCGAAGCAGGTGGGTGTGAACTTCATCGGCGGCTACTCCGCGTTGGTTGAAAAAGGCGCCACCCAGGGTGAGAAGGACCTCATCCGCTCCATCCCCGAAGCGCTCAGCACTACCGACGTTGTGTGTGGTTCCGTGAACGTGGGCAGTTCCAAGGCTGGCATCAACATGAATGCGGTGCAATCCATGGGGCGCATCATCAAAGAATGTGCCGAGGCCAGTGCTGATCAGGGCGCCATTGCCTGCGCCAAGCTCGTTGTCTTTGCCAATTCCGTGTCTGACAATCCTTTCATGGCAGGGGCGTATCACGGCGTGGAAGAACAAGACGTGGTCATCAACGTTGGGGTGTCCGGCCCGGGTGTGGTGGACCGGGCTGTGGGAGCGCTCGACCCCTCAGCCAGCCTCAATGAGGTGGCTGAAGAAATCAAGCGCGCAGCCTTCAAGATCACCCGCTCCGGCCAGCTTGTGGGTGTCATGGCCGCGGAGCGGTTGGGCGTGCCGTTCGGGATCGTGGATGTTTCTCTGGCTCCCACGGCGGAACTCGGGGATTCCGTGGCACACATCCTAGAGCACATGGGTCTTGGCCAGGTTGGCACACACGGCACCACCGCCGCCCTAGCGTTGCTGAATGACGCAGTGAAGAAGGGCGGCATGATGGCCTGTTCCCGCGTGGGCGGGCTGTCCGGCTCCTTCATTCCAGTGTCTGAAGACAAGGGCATGATCGATGCGGTGCGGGCAGGCACCATGAGCATCGACAAGTTGGAGGCCATGACCGCCATCTGTTCCGTGGGCCTGGATATGATCGCAATTCCTGGTGACACTCCAGCGGAGAGCATTGCGGGGATGATCGCTGACGAGGCCGCCATCGGCATGATGAACCATAAGACCACCGCCGTGCGCGTGATCCCAGCCCCAGGGACGAAGGTTGGCGACGAGGTAGACTTCGGTGGCCTGTTGGGATACGCGCCGGTCATCGCAGTCAACACGATCCCCAGCACCAACTTCATCTCCCGCGGTGGATTCATTCCAGCCCCAGTGCACGGGTTCCGCAACTAAGATCGCTCAGTGTTATGAAGGTTTTCTCTCACGCTCGTCATTCCGCCATCATCGATGACCCTGATGGGTCACTGGCAGCTGGCGAGGCCTCCGGCCAATTCGATGTCCGCTGCAGCCTCCCCTCAGGCTCCCCCAGCATCAAAGCTGCGCTGGAAGCCAATGGCAGGGTGCCGGTGGCGGGAAACGCCGGTGGTGTGAGCGCAGGTCAATGGGTCATCATTGGCGTGGCCGCGGCACTGTTTGCCGTGGGGCTGTTCTTTGCCCTTCTCGCGGGTGGAGCCGCCGTGATTCCCGGAATCGTCATCGCGGCAGTGGGTGTGCTGCTCGCGGGGGTGGGAAGTGTCTCCATTACACGGCGGCGGCGCAATCTACTGGTGCTCGGCAAGGCGTGGTCAAACGGATGGATCCGATTCGCGCCCGCCCGCGTAGGTGGGGTCTGGGTGCACCGGGTGAGCACCCACAACGACAATCCGGATAGGCGCAATAATGAACGCCGCTACTACTTCAAGGCCATCGTGGAAGTGCAACCGGATGACGGCACCGAGCCCTTCACCTTCACCACCCGGGAGTTCCCCGCTGCCGCCTCCTGGGATGGTACTCCCGTGGGCTTGAATCTCGCTGCCGGGCCTCTGGACGTGCTGGAGCCCGAATACAGCAACGGATGGACCGTGTGCCGGTACATTGCGGGAAACCCCGCCAGCGCCACGATCAGTTCAGACCTTTCAGGCAAGCAGGTAGAAGCTGCCCTGCGGGCAGCTGGCATCCGTTAACTCGAGGAGTCAATCCTCGGTGCGGTTGCGCGCAGTTCTTTGCGCATCATCGCGAGCAGCGGGAGCGTACGGCGCTGAATGCGGTGGCGCAGCATGACTTCAGTTTGAATCCTCTCAACCCCGTCAATTGCCATCATCTTCATCGTGATGCGCTCGAGATGATTGTGGTCCTTGGCCACAACTTGGCACACCAAGTCGTGCTGGCCTGCCGAAGAGTCCGCCTGAATGATCTCCGGAATCTCCGCAAGTTGTGCAACCACTGCATCGAGGTGCAACTGGCGCAGCTGGAGTTGAATATGGGCGTAGAGGGGAAACCCTAGGGCGGCTGGATCCAAGTGGGGGCTCAGGGACGTTATGGCGCCGCTCGCCACTAGCTTTTCGATGCGAGATTGGGCGGTTCCCCGCGCTATTCCCAGCCTGCGGGCGTATTCGCGCACCCCTGCCTTCGGCTCGGTGAGCAGCAGGGTGAGCAGCTTAAGGTCGAGATCATCGGGCTGGTGGGCCATGGTCATTCCACTCCTTAATCCTCTGTGTGGATCCAAACGGGGTTTACGTCTCATCCGGCCGGTCGCTCAAGTGGTAATCTTTTTAGCACCAAATATGTGAACCGGATCACTGTCGATCATGAGCCAATGGTACATGTTTTCTCTCAAAAAGCTATGCACGATGCACACGTGGCACGATTTCCGATTAGCTGATGGACGTGCGCCACGGAGAGTCATACGCTTGTGATCTAAGACACAACTGTCTTTGACGACGACTTTTGGCAGGTGACAAGCAATGACCTCCACGATCATTCCCCCACAAGGTGCTAACCCAACAGGCGCCGAAGGATCCCACGCCCCCAACCCGAGCCGCAACGAAATTGCCCATAGGTACACCGCTGAAACCGGCAGCGTGCACCTGACAGGCATCCAGGCGCTCGTGCGAATGATTCGGGATAGGGCCATTGCTGATCGCAAGGCTGGCCTGCGCACCGCCAGCTTCATTTCCGGCTACGAAGGCTCGCCCCTGGGTGGCTACGACCTGGAGCTAGCTAAGCGCGGCAAGATCCTCGGCGAGCACCGCATCGTCCACACCCCCGCCGTGAACGAGGAACTGGGTGCAACTGCCGTTGCCGGCTCCCAGCTCACCGGAGGTGCCACCCTGCAGGAGGACATCGACGGTGTGGTCGGCTACTGGTACGGCAAGGCTCCCGGTCTGGACCGCTCAGCTGATGCGCTGCGCCACGCCAACACCACCGGCGCCCACGGGAAGGGTGGCGCCGTGGCAATCGTGGGCGACGACCCCAAGGCGAAGTCTTCCACGGTGCCATCCAACTCCAGCCGCATCATCGCGGATCTGGGCATGCCAACCCTGGTGCCCGCAGACTCCGCGGACATCTTAAGCCTCGGCATGCACGCAGCCTGGATGTCACGCTACTCCGGCTTGTGGACTGCCCTGCGGGTCACCACCCCGGTGGCGGATGGCTCTTCCACCGTGACCCTCGATGGGCCTCTGACGGCCCCCGACGTTGCCAATGATAAGCACATGCCGGATGCGCGCCTGCTCGGGCAGCGCCTGCTGGAACTGGACCGCACGCGCACCGGAGTGCGGCTGGAGCGGGCCATGGAATATGCCCGCAAGCACAACCTCAACCGCTTGCTTCACGGTGATGCAGAAGACACCGTGGGCATCATCTGCGCGGGCAACACCGCCTTGGAGGTGCAGGAGACTTTGCGCCAGCTCGTGTCCCACGGGCAAGCTCCCGAGCGCGTTCGTGTGCTGCGGCTGGGTATGACCTGGCCACTTGACCCGTGCGAACTCAACAAGTTTGCCATTGGCCTGGAGCACATCATCGTGGCGGAGGAATTGGGGAATCACCTGTTGGAGACCGTCCGCACCGCACTATACGGTGCTGACAACCAGCCGGAGATCTCCCACGTGAACAACGTGCCCGCCCTCCTGGGCACGACGCTGGACAAGCTTGGCATTGACGTGAAGCTGCCGGAGAAGGCACCACGCCGTATCGCCCTGCCGCTCAACGTGGAATCCCGTGTTCCCCACTTCTGCTCCGGCTGCCCCCACAATGCATCTACCCGCGCTACCCCAGACACCCTCGTGGGCGCCGGTATCGGCTGCCACGCGATGGTGATGATCATGGACCCGAACCGCGTGGGCAACATCTTGGGCACCGCCCAGATGGGTGGCGAAGGCAGCCACTTCATCGGCATGAGTCCGTTCATTAAGGAAAAGCACTTCGTCCAGAACATGGGCGATGGCACCTTCCTGCACTCCGGCTCGTTGGCGCTACGCGCCCTCGTCGCCGCTAAGGCTAATGTCACCATGAAGCTGCTGCATAACGGCACGGTGGCCATGACCGGCGGCCAAGATCCGGTCGGCCAGCCGAGTCTCGCCGGACTTGTGGACATGGTGCAGGCAGAAAACCCCGCCCGTATCGTCGTCACCACAGATGACGTGGCTCGCACCAGGAAGATCCTGCGGGAGGTCCGCGGCAGTGGCGTCGAAATCAAAGACAGAGCAGACCTGGCCGCGGTACAAAAAGACCTCGCCGAAACCCCCGGCGTGACCGTCCTCATCCACGACCAGCACTGCGCCGCAGAGAAGCGACGCGCCATCAGCCGCGGCAAGCAGGAACGCAGCACCACCCGCGTGATTATCAACGAACGCATCTGCGAAGGCTGCGGAGACTGCGGTGAGAAGTCCGGCTGCTTGTCCGTGCAACCCGTGGACAGCCAATTCGGGCGAAAGACCCGCATTGACCAATCCACCTGCAACTCTGACTTCACCTGCCTCAAAGGCGATTGCCCGGCCTTCACCACCGTGGAGGTCACCAAGAACTCCGCCGGTGCAGCGAAGCGTTCCGTGACACCGGTGGGGGTCGACCAGCTCCCCACCCAACCTGCCCCAGAACAATCCCCGAAGGGGCGCAGCTGGAACGTGCGCATCTCCGGCGTGGGCGGCACCGGCGTGCTGACGCTCTCCGCGGTGATCGCCACCGCCGCTCAGCTCGATGGCAAGTTCGTGCGTGGAAACGACATGACGGGACTCGCGCAAAAGGGCGGCTCTGTGATCTCCGACGTGCGCATCTCCGCTCTGCCGGTCGATGAGCCTGGTGCCGTGCCGGAAGCTGGCGCTGACCTGGTCATCGCCATGGATGGCATCACGGCGGCCGAGGATACGACCATCAAAACCATCAGCGCTACCCGCACCACCGCCGTTCTCTCTAGTGCGGATACTCCTACCGGGCGCATGTGCACCGATGTGAAGGCCACCCGCCCGGACGGCGTGCAGCTGGCAGGAGCTCTGGGCAAGTCCGCTCACCGGGCAGTGACCACCAACTCTATCCGTCTGTCCAACGCGATCTTCGGCGAGTCCACCTACCAGACGATGATCCTGCTGGGTGTCGCCCTGCAGGCCGGTGCGCTGCCGGTGAGCGCGGAGGCCATCGAAAAGGCCCTCACGGCCAATGGGCGCAAGGTGGAAGAAAACATCCAGGCGTTCCGCTGGGGCCGCCTGCTCATCGCCGATCCGCAGCGTGTCGAGGATGTCCTCGATAACGCACCGGAGGCGGGCGCTGACATGGTTGTTGATGCTCTGCCAAGCACCGTGGGCCGGGTGCGCACGGCGCTGCAGATGGAGCACAGGGAAGGAGGCGAGGTTGCTGACGAGCTGGTGCACTTCGTGGCCGTGCGTGTCGACGAGATGGCACGCTGGGGCACGGAACAGGATGCTACTGCGTATCTTGACGACGTGTGCACCATGTACCGACAGGAGCTACGCGTTGCCGGCGCTGGAAGCCACACGCTGACCAAGGAATTCGCCTTCGGCCTGCACAAGCTCAATACCTACAAGGATGAGTACGAGGTTGCCCGCCTGGCCCACGATGAGGGTTTCCACCGCCAGGTGGACCGGGACTTCGGTGACGATGTGGCGGCGGATGTGAAGGTCATGCTGCAGCCGCCACTGCTGCGGGCGATGGGCTTGGATCGCAAGATCGCGCTCGGCAAGTGGTCCGCACCCGCACTGAAGGCTCTCGCTGGCATGAAGAAGGTCCGCGGAACCAAGCTGGATATCTTCGGCTATGCCGGGGTGAGGCGCTTGGAGCGGGAGCTCAAGCAGCGCTACCGTGAGGAGCTGCTGCGCAGAGCCCGCAGCATGACCAGCGCCAGCGATGTTGCCGACGTTGCTGAACTGGCCGCTGCCGCTGATGGGGTGCGTGGCTTCGAAGACAAGAAGCTGGATAGCGGCCGCGAGCTGCTGGAGCTATTGGATCGCTAGAAAGCTGCACCAGCGCCCTCCCCTGGCGCCTCGCCGGAGCTAACAATGCAACATAGACCAAGCTGTCTGTTATAGTGGGGTCTGTGAAATTCGTATTGTTATGCCCCCGGCGAGGAGCCGAGGTCTTGGCCGCGGAGTATAGCGACTTTCTCCAATTCAGCGGGCTAACCCCAGAGACCCTAGAGCAGCGCCCCTTGGAATCTCCCCAAGCTGACCTCGGTGATTTCACAGATGTCGCCGGGGTGTTCATCGGAGGCTCCCCTTTCACGATTACCCAGCCCTATGAGTCACTGTGGCAAGAGGAAATCTCCAGGAAGCTCTCCGCATTCGTCGCAGCCCAAGCGGCCAGCGGGGAAATTCCAGTGTTTTCCGCATGTTACGGAGCATCGATGCTTGCTCACTACCTAGGCGGTTCCGTAGACAGTACCTACTCCGAAAGCGCCGGTACAAGCCTGGTGCGCCTGACAGATGCTGGGCGAGATGACCCCATCGTCAGCGCACTGCCCGATGAGTTCACGGTACTCACCGGCCACAAAGATAGCGTCATCACCCTGCCGCCCGGCGCAACGCTCCTAGGCACCAATGAGGCCTGCCCCGTGCAGCTGTATCGCCTGGGTGACGTGGTGTGGACCAGCCAATTCCACCCTGAGATGGACTCCGCGGCCATCACCCGCCGCCTGGGCTTCTATGAAGCTGAAGGCTACTGCGACCCTGCAGAACTGGAGCAGACGTACGCCAGCTTCCACGGCGCGGATACCGCCGCGGTCAATGGGCTCCTCCAGCGCTTCGTGGAGTTCTGCCAGCAGCGCTAGGCCAGCTCCACGATCTCCATGTACTCGTCGCTCCACAGGTCCTCCGTGCCATCGGGTAGAACGATCACCCGCTCCGGTTCCAAGGCCTTCACAGCCCCCGGATCGTGGGTCACCAGCACCACCGCCCCGGTGTAGGTGCGCAGGGCATCGAGGACCTGCTCACGGGACTGCGGATCAAGGTTGTTGGTGGGCTCATCCAGCAGAAGCACGTTCGCCCTGGAACTCACCAGCGTCGCCAAGGCCAGGCGCGTCTTCTCACCACCAGACAGTGTCCCGGCCGGCTGGTTGAGCTGCTCTCCGGAAAACATGAACGCCCCCAGCAGCCCGCGCAGGTCCTGCTCTCCAGCATCCGGACAGGCGCCGATGGCGTTCTCCCAGACCGAACGATCCGGGTCAATCGTGTCATGCTCCTGGGCGAAGTAGCCCACCTTGAGACCATATCCGGACACGATGCCGCCCTCGCCATCGGTGCGCTCCACCCCCGCCAGCAGCTTCAACAGCGTCGTCTTGCCGGCGCCGTTGAACCCCAGCACGACCACGCGAGAGCCCTTATCAATGGCCAAATCCACGCCAGCGAAAACCTCCAGGGAGCCGTACATCTTCGTCAGCCCCTTGGCGTTCATGGGTGTCTTGCCACACGCCGCCGGTTCCGGGAAACGTATGGAAGCGACCTTGTCTTCCTGACGCACCTCATCGAGCTGGCCCAGCATCCTCTCAGCACGCGCCGCCATTTGCTTGGCTGCCTTGGCCTTCGTGGCCTTCGCGCCCAGCTTGTCCGCCTGCTGCTTGAGGGCGCTCGCCTTCTTCTCAGCGTTGGCCTTCTCCCGCCGGCGTCGCGCCTCATCGGTGGCGCGTGCATCCAGGTACTTCTGCCAGCCCATGTTGTAGACGTCGGCCTCGCCCCGAACGGCGTCGAGGAACCAGATCTTGTTGCACACTGCGTCCAAGAGTTCCACGTCGTGGCTGATCATGATCAGCCCGCCATCGTGCTTGGAAAGGAACTCCCGTAGCCACGTGATGGAATCCGCATCCAGGTGGTTCGTCGGCTCATCCAGCAGCAGCGTGGTCTGGCTCCGCCCAGAGCCCGCGGTGGCGGCAAACAGGATCTGTGCCAGTTCAACGCGCCGCCGCTGACCACCGGAGAGTGTTTTCAGCTGCTGGTCCAACACGCGCTCCGGCAGCCCCAGCGCATCGCAGATCCGGGCCGCTTCGCTATCGGCCTCGTACCCTCCCAGCGCGTGATACTTCTCCTCCATCCGCGAGTACTTCGCGATCGCCGCGTCCCGCTTCTTGTCCGATTCGCTAGTCTCCATGATCTCTTGCTGGCGATCCATGGAGCGGCGCAGCTGGTCCAGCCCCCGCGCGGAGAGCACTCGGTCGCGAGCGGTCTGTTCGATGTCTCCCTCTTTGGAGTCCTGCGGCAGGTAACCCATGTCACCGCTGCGGGTTACCGCACCGCCATAGGGTTCGCCTTCACCGGCGAGGATCCGCATGGTCGTGGTCTTGCCTGCTCCGTTGCGGCCCACGAGCCCGATGCGGTCTCCCGGCTGCACGCGTAGGTGCTGGCCAGGTGCGTTGAGCAGGGTGCGCGCCCCCACGCGTACCTCGAGGTCATTCGTTACAATCACAACGCTCCACCCTATCACCACCCCTGTTGCGGTCAGGCTGCTTGTGCGGGGCAAGATGGAGCCATGAGGTTGAGCATTGCAGGCTTGGGTCCCGCGGGTGCGGTGCTGGCTATGCGCGCGGTGGCTCGCGGCTATCGCGTCACCGCCTGCGATCCCGCCGTGGCTGAGGGGGATTGCCTGCCGCTGTGGCCTGCCACGTATGGGGTGTTGGCCGCCGACGTACCCCCGTGGGCCGAAAGCTTCTTCCACCCTTCTTTTCCCCTCCATGTGTGCACACCGACCGTGCGCACGTTGCCTTTTTCCTATCGGATGGCCAACAAGCAGGCGTTGCGGGATGCCTTCCGGGAGGCGGTCGCCGCCGGCCTCGTGGAGGTCGTGCGGGACGCGCGTCCCGATTGTGATGTGGATTGCTCAGGCGCGCCACGCACGGATGAGGCGCTGTGGCAGTTCGCTTACGGTGAGGTGGTTGATTTTTCTTGTGGGGGCGACGCCACCCCCACCCCAGCGCCCACCCCTCTATTCATGGACTGGCG